>NZ_JBGJZO010000008.1:0-198739 GCF_042610485.1 Paenibacillus oryziterrae
CCGAGTTTGGCCGAAGGAGCACGATTGGAAATCGTGTAGGCGTCACAAGCGTCTCGAGGGTTCGAATCCCTCTCTCTCCGTTGCTGTACTTTCTTACATAAGTGTTATTACTTTAGTAAGCTGTTATCGTATGTTTAAGCTGCATGGCCCGTTGGTCAAGGGGTTAAGACACCTCCCTTTCACGGAGGTAACAGGGGTTCGAATCCCCTACGGGTCACCATAATTACGGAGGCTTAGCTCAGCTGGGAGAGCATCTGCCTTACAAGCAGAGGGTCGGGGGTTCGAACCCCTCAGCCTCCACCATATAAGTTTATAGATGTATTTTACTGACGCGGGGTGGAGCAGCCCGGTAGCTCGTCGGGCTCATAACCCGAAGGCCGCAGGTTCAAATCCTGCCCCCGCAACCAATTTGGAACCGTGGTGTAGTTGGCCTAACATGCCTGCCTGTCACGCAGGAGATCGCGGGTTCGAATCCCGTCGGTTCCGCCATTGATTTATCTTCAGGGATGAGAACAAGGTTCGTTGGAGCATAAGCTTCGACAGAGCTGCATCGCAATCTCGGAGCGGAGCGGAGAGTATCCCGTCGGTTCCGCCATTATTTTGAGGATCCCGTGGGTTCCGCCAATAGTAGATTATTATTGTTGGGGATTAGCCAAGCGGTAAGGCAACGGACTTTGACTCCGTCATGCATAGGTTCAAATCCTATATCCCCAGCCATTTTTATTGCGAGCCATTAGCTCAGTTGGTAGAGCACCTGACTTTTAATCAGGGTGTCGAAGGTTCGAGTCCTTCATGGCTCACTTTTATCAGTTTCATGCGCGTGTGGCGGAATGGCAGACGCACCAGACTTAGGATCTGGCGTTTCACGACGTGGGGGTTCAAGTCCCTTCACGCGCACCATGTTTTGCGGACGTGGCTCAGCGGTAGAGCATCGCCTTGCCAAGGCGAGGGTCGCGGGTTCGATTCCCGTCGTCCGCTCCATATAGATTTTGCGCCCTTAGCTCAGCTGGATAGAGCGTTTGACTACGAATCAAAAGGTCGGGAGTTCGAATCTCTCAGGGCGCGCCATTATTACTTCTTGAATATACAAAGTGTCCTTAAGATTCGAATGAGTGGAGTTCGTTGAAGCATCAGCTTCGATAGTCCTACTTCGCAATCGGACGCGTGAGCGGCCGTATCTCTCAGGGCGCGCCATTATTACTTTATAAATAACTTTATTCTGTCGGGATGTAGCTCAGCTTGGTAGAGCACCTGGTTTGGGACCAGGGGGTCGCATGTTCAAATCGTGTCATCCCGATTTTATATCTTTGCGGGTGTAGTTCAATGGTAGAACTTTAGCCTTCCAAGCTAATAGCGTGGGTTCGATTCCCATCACCCGCTCCAATAACAACAATCCAAAACCTTTGAGATTCAAAGGTTTTTTTATTTGTTCATTTCAAACAGGCTGCACCGTGTGAATTCGGTGCAGCCTGTTTTTTTGCAAATACTTATTTAATGATCATTATAAAAGTGACGATGCTAGCCAAGTCTCCCGTTGGAATCGTTCCCGGTGGATTATCGTTAGCTGAATCGTCAGCTAGAACTCTGAGGAGATATGGTTTATTAAAAGGTAGCTCACGTTTCATATTTTGTGAGGGACAGGCAATCCTAACCCCTCTGCGATTCGATGGCCGAACTCCGGATCAGCCTTGTAGAAATGACCGATCTGCCGGGTTTTAATTTCATCTCTCTCCACGGGTCTCATGGCATCTACGATATTTTGTACAAGACGGGTACGTTCATCTTCGCTGAGCAGACGATATAGATCGCCGGGTTGGGTGTAATGGTCGTTGTGGTCATAGGCCGTACTTTCGGCAAGGCCAGACACTTCAAAAGGAGCTGGTTTATGCTGCTGTGACTCTGCAGGACCACCGAAGCTGTTGGGCTCGTAATAGACTGAACCGCCGCCGTTGTTGCCGCTGGTCATTACGCCATCTCGCTGATAGTTGTTCACGTCCGCTTGTGGACGGTTAATTGGCAGGCTATTATGATTTGCTCCTACGCGGTATCGATGGGCGTCAGAGTAGGCAAATAGGCGGCCCTGAAGCATTTTATCAGGAGATGCCTCTATTCCAGGCACGAAGGAACCGGGGGAGAAGGTGGCTTGTTCGACTTCGGCAAAATAATTCTCCGGATTGCGGTCCAGCACCATGCGTCCGACTTCAATCAGCGGATAATCTTTCTGCGACCATACCTTAGTAACATCAAACGGATCGAAACGGTAGGTGTTCGCGTCTTCAAGCGGCATAATCTGTACATAGAGTCTCCAGGCTGGGAAATCTCCAGCAGCAATCGCATTGAACAAATCCTCTGTATGATAATCCGGGTTCTCACCAGCGATTTGGGAGGCTAGCTTCACATCGAGGTTTTGGATGCCCTGCTCTGTCTTGAAGTGGTATTTCACCCAGACTGCGGTGCCTTCTGCATTCACCCATTTGAATGTATGGCTTCCAAAACCATGCATATGCCTGAAAGTGGCTGGAATTCCGCGGTCAGACATAAGTATGCTAACTTGGTGCAGTGATTCGGGAGACAATGACCAGAAATCCCATACGGCATTCGGGTTCTTCAGGTGTGTCTGAGGGTGGCGTTTCTGTGTATGAATAAAATCCGGAAATTTAATGGCGTCACGGATAAAGAATACAGGTGTATTATTACCAACCAGATCATAGTTGCCTTCTTCTGTGTAGAATTTAACGGCAAACCCGCGGGGATCGCGGACAGTATCTGCGGAACCTAGCTCACCGGCAACGGTGGAGAAACGGATAAACATCGGAGTACGTTTACCTGCCTCTGATAGAAAGCTGGCTTTCGTATATTGGGACATGTCATGAGTGACCTCAAAATGACCATGCGCTCCGGCACCTTTGGCGTGAACGACCCTCTCTGGCACACGTTCTCTGTTGAAGTGCGCTAGCTTTTCCAGCAGATGCACATCTTGGATCAAGGTTGGTCCACGGGATCCTGCAGTCATGGAGTTCTGATTGTCGCCTACAGGAGCACCCCAGCTTGTTGTCAGATTGTTTTGGTTGGAACTCATTAATAAGCCACCTCTTTTTTTGATATTTGATTTTAGAATAAGTATAAATTTATGATAATGATTCTCATTAAAAAATGCAATCTTTTTTATAATAATTTTAATTAAAATTATTTTATTAATGGTATGCATGGTATGGAGTGCTCAGAACGAACGAAGGTACTGATATTAGTGGTATTGGGTTAGAAATGAATAGAGGGAAACACATCGGCGGAAATGGCTTTATAAGTACGATAAGTGAAGGGGTCACTATAACCGCAAGCATAAAAAAACCTCCGCGATAAGCGGAGGCTGCAGGTGTCTATAGATGCCAAGTGAAGGAATAGCGGGTATGCTATGCTTTGATGTACATCTTCTGAAAATATTCTTCAAGCATACGTTTGGTGGCGAATTCGGTACGTGTGGTCTCAATGCTTCGTTTCATCATTTGAACCCACTTCTCACGGTCCTCATAGAAGGTTGGCAAAACGCGGTTCAGCAGTGTGTCGTACAGCGCATCACTATCATGACGGTCGAGCTCCTCGAAATCCGTGGTTTCGAATCCGTCGCCGATCTGCCAGCCATTCTCACCATCGATGCAAGCTTCAGGCCACCAGCCATCCAGGATCGAACAGTTGAGCACGCCGTTCATAGCTGCCTTCATGCCGGAGGTGCCACTGGCTTCCAGCGGACGGCGCGGATTGTTGAGCCAAATATCGGAGCCGCGAGTAAGCTGTGCGCCAATGGTCATATCGTAATTTTCCAGGAAAACAACGCTTTTTGGATATTTTTTCATCATGGCTACAAGATTGCTGACAATCTTCTTCCCATTGTCATCAAGCGGATGAGCTTTACCGGAGAAGACAATCTGTACTTTTCCGCTCTCCAGATAGGGCTCAATAATGTCAGGCTGGGAGAATAAAAGGTCACTTCTCTTGTAAGGAGCGGCCCTACGTGAGAAACCGATTAGCAGATTATCCGGATTCAAGGTTATGCAGGAGCGTTCTTTAATGAAGCTGATCAGCTCCGCCTTGATTTCGGCATGTACGGCCCATAGATCACTGCCATCCTCGAAAGCACGGGTGATGCGTTCATCGACCCAGGTTGGCGTATGAATCGCATTGGTGATCCCGATAATGGAAGATCTCCCGGCCACTTCTTTCCACATTTTATTCGCCGTGTCGGCATGAAGCTGGGCAACACCGTTGGAGATGCGGGATAGACGAAGACCGGCAACCGTCATATTAAAAGGTTCGCCTCCGATCCGTTCCATTTGCTCCCGGGTCAGACTATTGAAAGCACTCATATATTCCAGGCGGTCCAGCGGGTGGGTCTCATTGCCTTCTTTGATAGGTGTATGTGTAGTGAACACGACTTCCTCGCGGGTGGCCTTCCAGGCTTCCTCAAAAGTACTGCCTCCCGACATTTTCTCGCGGATCAGCTCAGTAGCTGCCAGCGCGGCATGTCCTTCATTGAAGTGATAGACATCAATAGGAATCTCGAGGGCCCGCATGGCTTTTACGCCTCCGATACCAAGAACGATCTCCTGTGCGATACGCTCTTCACCGAACCAGCCGTAGAGCTGTCCTGTAATCCAGGCATCGTTGTTCTCAGGGATATCGGTATCCAGCAGATATAGAGGATTGTTGCCGAAGTGCTCTGTTCTCCATACTTTACAGACCACATCAGCCTTACGAACCTTTACGGTAACCTTTACACCGGTATCCTCAAGGAAGTCATATACATAGTTGTGATAGGAGTCATATGGACGCCCGTCCGCATCAATCTTTTGATCCGTATAACCTTGCTTCCATTTCAGGCCGATCGGAATAATCGGGGCACCGATATCCTTGGCTCCCTTGATGTAATCCCCGGCCAGGATACCAAGACCCCCGGCGTACATTTTGAAATCGGAATGAAGCCCGTACTCCATACTGAAGTAAGCAACTGTCGGTAATTTTATCTCGTTCACTTGATAAGCCTCCCACTCACGAATTTAGATTCAATACAGGAATACTGTCGGCATTATCTTAGATGCAAACGTTTGCTCAAAAAGCTGTGCTCAACCACCGTTGGAAGCGATTGCAGCTATATTCTAGCATACAACCTGTATGAATGCATAATATTAGTTTTTGCAGGAAGGCCACGTCAGATTCAGGGATCGGATTTTATTTTTAGGTCTGTGCGGCTAGGGCGTTGGTAGCGCTCCAATTCATCCACTGTGCTATATCTCCTGAATATCTTATAATCACTAAACATGTTCAGAGGCAAAGCCGACAATAGGATGGTTAGACACAACTATGAGGAGGTAAGGGAACATGAAAAAAGGTATTATGATTCTTACTAGCTGCATTCTGGCAGTCAGCCTGGTATCAGGTTCGGCATGGGCAAAATCTGAAAAAAGTAATGGGGCGGATAAGAAACCAGTAACCACAACTGCTAAACCCATTACCGCAACATCCAAGCCTAATGAAAAAGAAGTAAAAGAGAAGGTAACTGTAATATCGGCTACATATAATCCTAAGGATAAAAATGAGAAGCCGAAGGTTACTGTGACAACCGCTACATATGCCGTCTATGGTAATGGTCATAACGGATACAAAGGCCTCCTTCATGCGATCGAGAATGTGAAGGACAAGCCAGCCGGTGCGGTAATCGCCGATCTTTTGTTGACCAAGTATAATACACAGCTTACACCTGAGATGAAAGCGAAACTGGAAGCCATTAAGGATAGAAGTGCGGCTTTAAATGCACTTGCCGATTTGCTTCATGAAAGAGGAAGCGTAACGGATGCTGTCTACGTGGAGAAAGAAGCAATTCTGGCGAACGTCAAGAATATTAATTCATACAAAAAGCTCGGAGAGCTGTACGATAAGCTCGGTGTAGAAGGTGTTAAGCTGTTCGTTAACGGTGAAGAGATTACTTCTACTGTTGCTCCGGTACAAACAAGCACATCTGTATTGGTACCCTTCAAGGTAGTATCTGAGGCGCTTGATGCCGATGTAGTCTGGAATCAAAAGGAACGTTCCGTTGCATTGACCAAGGACGGGGTTACTGTGAAGCTGTTTATTAATAAAAAGACGGCTTTCGTAAATGGCAAAGCCGTAACTCTTCAAGCAGCGCCTACAGTTGTGAACGGTAGTACGCTGGTGCCGGTTCGTTTTGTAAGCCAAAGTCTGAATACTACAGTCCAATGGGAACCGGAATCACAGACAGTAGTCGTCTACGAGGAATAGACTTTGATTGAAAGATAGGGTACTGCCTTAGACCGGGGCAGAAGTATTAACCAAGGGGATGGAATTTGATGCCATCTCCCTTTTTGCTAAGGATTCATTTAAATGGTTTGATAAACAGAGCTAAAGCCAATAAGATATAGAGTAATAAATAGTTGGTGGTGACTTCGTTTGGGTATAGTGGTGGTCGGAAGTTTAAATATGGATATGGCTGTCCGGACAAGCCGTGTGCCGGGACCCGGCGAGACATTGTTTGGACAACAGTTTGATATGTCTCCGGGGGGCAAGGGAGCCAATCAGGCCGTGGCCGCAGCTCGTCAAGGAGGTCATGTCACGATGATCGGCAGAGTCGGGAATGACGCATTCGGCAGTGAGCTGCGGGAGATCTTACGGCAGGAAGGCATAAATATAGACCCTATCTCAGCCAGCAGCACTCTGGCGACAGGTATCGCCTCTATTATTTTGGAAGCGGACGGAGAGAATAGGATCATTGTCGTGCCGGGAGCCAATATGGAGCTGAGTGCGGAAGACATCTTCGAACTGGAGTCCGTGATCAGAGGGGCGAAGCTACTGGTAATACAGCTTGAAATGGAACTTGGAGTGTGTGAAGCAGTTGCAGCCATTGCGTCCCGCAACGGTATTCCACTTATCCTGAATCCGGCACCGGCCAGAATACTTAACGAGCAGTTGTTAAGTCAGGTTACGTATTTAACCCCGAACGAGACAGAGGCGGGATTATTGTCTGGAATGGCAGTAGACAGTCTGGAGACAGCTGAGCTGGCAGCCCGCGCGTTGATACACAAAGGAGTGCAGCATGTTATTGTGACCCTTGGCTCTCAAGGCGCGCTAATCGTTAGCGGTGAATCTGTCATGCATGTCCCGGGATTTCCAGTACAGGCTGTGGACACTGTTGCCGCCGGTGATTCCTTTAACGGTGCTCTCGCCGTGCAACTGGCCGGCGGGCAACCTCTTGAGGAGGCGGTGCGTTACGCCAATGCGGCCGGGGCATTAGCAGTCTGCAAGCAAGGAGCCATACCATCACTTCCAAGCCTGGCGGATGTTGAGCAATTTCTCAAGAATACTGAATGTGTTTGACGCAGTATCATACATAATTGCCAAAGGAGCTGGAGATATATGAGTGCCACAGTAACCGTAAGAAATGTAGTTATCGGAGAAGGGATGCCGAAGATTTGCGTCCCGTTAACCGGTGTTACACTTTCGGAGCTGAAGCAGGAAGCTGAAGCCATCAAGGACATTCTGCCGGATCTGGTGGAGTGGCGGGTAGATTTCTATGAACAAGTAGAGGATATGGATGCTGTTGTGGAGGCACTCGGAGCAATAAGATCTATTCTTCCGGAACTGCCGCTCCTCTTCACCTTCCGCAGTGCGAAGGAAGGTGGACAGAAGCAGGTCAGCGAGGCTTATTACACTGCCTTGAACAAGGCTGCTGCAGAGAGTGGTCTGGCTGATCTGGTTGATGTGGAATTATTCAGTGGAGATGAGGTTATTAGCGAGATCGTTGCTACCGCACATGCTTGTATGGTACCGGTTGTGATCTCTAACCATGATTTTAATGGCACACCGCCAAAGGAAGAGCTTGTAGCACGCCTGCGGAGAGCACGGGAGCTTGGAGCTGATCTGCCAAAAATCGCTGTAATGCCCAAACATGCCAGCGATGTATTAACATTGCTGGATGCTACGCTGACGATGAAGGAGCAGTATGCAGACTGCCCGCTGATCACGATGTCCATGTCAGGCGAGGGGGCTATCAGCCGTCTGGCTGGTGAGGTTTTTGGCTCAGCAGTTACCTTCGGCTCCGCGGGCAAGCCGTCCGCACCCGGGCAGATCGATGCTGGTGAGCTGCGTAAGGTGCTGAACCTGCTGCATTACGGTTTGTAATGGATAACGAAGTTCCGGAACATTCGTGCTGCTGGCGACATATAGCGGTTACGTACGCTTGCGAGGCAGATAAATTGCTGGTAATGCGGATGGGCAATAGTTAAAGCCTTAATATCAAAATGCCCAAGTATGTCAATGCGGGGCATGATACCGATGCCGTAGCCAACCGCTACAAGTCCGGCCATGCCGGTGGCATCTTCGATTTCGCAGGCAATGTTCGGGACTAGATCTACTTGATCGAACAGATCGTCTATCATCGGGCGCAGACCGCTCGTCTGATTGAAACAAACCATGGGATACGCCGCCGCATCCTTTAGATCAATACTGTCAAACTTGGCTAATTCGTGGTTTGAAGGCACGATCAGCACAAGCTCCTCTTCCATCAGCGGAACGAAATCAATATCCGGTTCATTATCCATATACGGGCAGAAGGCAAGATCAAAGCTGTCATTCTTCAGACCCTGGATTATGGATCCGGCATTCCCTTGATGGAAGGAGAGGGATATACTCTTGTGATTATCGTCCGTCGTGAAAGCCTGTACAAAGGCTGGTGCAAAATGCGAGCCGAGCATGTAGGTAAACGCCAAATCAATTTTACCCGTTCCGGGGCTTGTCATCTCTCGAAGCTGCCGTTCACCGTTATCAAGCTCGTCCAGTGCGCGGTTCACATATCCGAGGAAATGCCTGCCGTATTTAGTGAGGCGAATATTCCTGCCCTGTTTCTCGAAGAGTTGTGTGCCTAGCTCCTTTTCCAGTTCGGACATTGCATGGCTGAGACTAGGCTGCGAAATGGACAGCTTAACCGCTGCTTGCGTGAGGTGCTCTATCTGGGCGATGACCCGGAAATATTGTAAATGCCTTAAATTCATGATAGCGTACCTTCCTTCAATACATAGATGAAATTGATAAAGAATCACTCAGGGACGAATTAGATTCATATTAGCATTTGCTTGTCTTTTATCATGTGAAGAAATTCACAAAGTGATGAATGCAAGATAAATACAGGAAGAGTTCCTGCATTAAATAAAAAAAGCGGCAGCGGGAAGATCCGCTGCCGCTTCGCTATAATTGCCTCAATCAGGATGAAACCTACGCCTTCATCCCTGTGTAGATGTGTACCGCATCCCTTAGGAAGGCGGCGAGACCAGGCTGATGCTGATCATAGTAGACGGTGAAACGTTCATCATCCACATACATCTGCGCAACACCTGCATGTGCTTCCTTGGAGTATTGATCCCAGTAGAAGCTGAGCCACTGGCGGTGCAGATCGGCTGCCTTTTGCGCCGCTTCGCCGGCAGGATTGCCTTCCTCCATACCGATCCGCAGTGCCTCGAACATGTCCTTCTCCAGCTTCTGAATATCGGCATATTGTTCTTCTGTCATATGTTTCAGCTTCTGGTTCGATTTATCCACGACGCTGTCCCCGTATTTCTCACGAGCTTCCCGCCCGTACTTTTGCTCATTATCGTCAATCATCTTTTGCTTGAAGCCCGCGAATTTCTCCTTATCACTCATAACTATTCTCCCTTCCGTTAGTGCCATTGTCTTCTCGACGTTAGCGATAAGAACGTCCAGTTGATCTCTCCGCTGAAGCAGTTTGTCATGGTGTTCCCGCAGTGCTGCGGCCCCATCAAAGGTAGGAGCTGTTACAATTTCTTTAATCCCTTCCAGGCTGAGGCCCAGTTCCCGGTAAAAAAGAATCTGCTGCAGCCGGTCCACTTCGGCCTTACCGTAAATGCGGTACCCCGAAGAGTTGATTCTCGCCGGGTTGAGAATGCCAAACTCATCATAATACCGGAGTGTCCGCGTACTTATTCCTGCCAAAGTTCCCAGCTTCTGCACTGTATATTCCATATTGCACACCTTCCTGCCCATTCTTATGCGGATGCCATCCTGGTTGTAATCGCCAAATGAAGTGTAAGATACTCCTTACAAAATCAATGTACACCTTGACGTAACGGCAATGTCAACTGCTTTTTCAGATAAAAGAGAGGTTGTTATTGTTGAAGGAATTTATTTCTTCGTGAACTGCGCAGCGAAATATTCCTGGAGCTCAGCAAGCTTCCGGGGGTCTGCAAGCACTGTCTTATCCGGGAAGTAATGCTCGGCTATCAGATCCCAGGTAGGGACGACCTTCTGTGCAGTAATGGCCTTGATGGCAATTTTCACGGTCTTGCGTTCTCTGGCATTGGAGAACTGGTCCTTGTAGAGCTGGGAGCGGCTGAAGTCCAGCTCATCGAACACCGCGCGGAAGATCTCCGCAGTCATCTTCGCATCATCAAGTGCACGGTGCGCAGAGCCGCTTGGCTCAAGCTCGAACAAGGCCATCGCTGCTTCAACGCTGATGTCGTTCGTGAGGCTGCGCGCACGCAGAACACCTTTCAGGAGATCGAAATAGGTAGCGGCCATCCAGTAGGAATCGTCCATTTTGTGCATCCGTATATCCTGAATGATCCGCTTCATATCTTCGCCGCCCCAGGTTAGCAGAAGCACTCCGTCCGTGCTTAGGCCGAGCCATTCCATAAACGCAGTGATCACCTTTGGAAAGCGGCGGGCGACATCAATTTCCTCTTGGGGAATACCGGTCTTTTTCTTAATAAAAGAATTCAGGGTCGAGAAATATATAGGTTTGATTAAGGAAGAGAACTCATCCTTATACTGCAATGAAGCGTCTAGCCGGACAGCTCCAATCTCAATGACCTCCATCGGGTGCTCACTTGCAAATTTGCGGCCATTGAATTCGATGTCCAGAATAATATAATCCACGGGTCTTGCCTCCATTTTCCTTGACTGGCGCGGTAATAAGCTGCACGCCGACATTTCTATTTTAGCAAAAAAAACGGAGGACAGGTAATCGAAGTCAGAGAACCACTTTTTTAAGTTGAATTGTAAATTTTCTGTAAAAGGCTTGAATGTATAGATTCATACCCCTTACTATGAATTCAAATTCTAAAATTCTTAAAAGCGTAGAAGAGA
This sequence comes from Paenibacillus oryziterrae, assembly GCF_042610485.1. NCBI lineage: Bacteria > Bacillati > Bacillota > Bacilli > Caryophanales > Paenibacillaceae > Paenibacillus > Paenibacillus oryziterrae. The sequence continues at coordinate 11,164 of NZ_JBGJZO010000008.1, forward strand.
GGTAGCCCACGATATGGAAGAGATCCGGCCAAACGCTCCACAGCTCACGCAAAAAAGGAAATTCGCTGCACTTATCGAGGTGCTAGGTGTATCAGCTAAACTTGGGTTAACGTCTTTTGGAGGACCGATTGCTCATTTAGGTTATTTTCATAACGAATATATCCGCCGCCGGAAATGGATGGATGAACAAAGTTATGCTGACCTCGTAGCCTTATGCCAGTTCCTCCCCGGACCAGCTAGCAGTCAGGTTGGAATTGGCATCGGGATTGCCAGAGCAGGGCTGCTGGGTGGAATAGTTGCCTGGATAGGTTTCACACTGCCTTCTGCTATCGCCTTAGTTGCGTTTGCCTTCCTGCTGCAAGGCTTTGACATCGGGAATGCGGGCTGGCTTCATGGCCTGAAGATTGTGGCGGTAGCGATTGTAGCGCAGGCGATCTTGGGAATGGGACAGAGGCTTACTCCGGACCGCAGCCGTGTCACAATTGCAGTGATTGCCGCAGCCATTACCCTATCCTGGCAGACGGTATATGCACAGACCCTTATTATTGTAGCAGCAGGGATTGTCGGTTTATGGTTATATCGAAAAGAGCCTTTGAAGGAATCTCCTGACTTCTTCTTTGTTATAAAAAAATCGTATGCGGTGATTGCTCTTATTGTATTCTTTACGCTTCTGCTCGGACTGCCATTGCTGCGGCAATGGGATGGTAGCCGGTCGATTGCGATGTTCGACAGTTTCTACCGTTCAGGTGCACTGGTGTTTGGGGGAGGACACGTCGTATTGCCGATGTTGGAGCGGGAATTGGTTCCTACAGGTTGGATAAGCCGGCAGGATTTTCTGGCTGGTTACGGTGCAACCCAAGCGGTCCCAGGGCCGCTGTTTACGTTCGCCGGCTATCTCGGGGCTATGACAGGCGGATTGGGGGAAGCCGTTCTGGCCATTCTGGCCATCTTCCTGCCGGCATTTCTGCTAATTGTCGGTGTGCTCCCCTTCTGGAATGGTCTGAGACGAAATTCAAAGGTTCAGGGCGCGCTTATCAGTATAAATGCTGCTGTTGTGGGGATTCTGTTGGCCGCACTATATAATCCTTTGTGGACTACGTCGATTGTGAAGCCTATGGATTTTGCACTCGCTGCAATTTTATTTGTTATGCTGGTATTTTGGAAACTTCCACCCTGGGTTATTGTGATTGCTGGAGCGGCAGGAGGACTGGTGTTGTTTAGTTAATAGATGCGAGATTTACTGTAAAATATTGTATTCCAAAAAAAGGGAAAATTATCTATGTTTTTCTGACGTCATCGTGTTATATTTAATGTGTAAAAATAGTCCGAAAGATAGAATAAAACTTCCAAATATTGGAATGGGGATAACGACAATGATTAAGCTTTTACAAAGTCTCCAGGAGGCCTACTCTTCCTTAACGGGTCTCACCATTATGATACGGGATTTAGAGGGCAACCCTTTGACGCAACCTTCGGGGCTTACAGAGATTGCAAGCCTCCTTTTGGGGTACCATAATAAATCGGTGGAAGACTCCATTGTGAAGATTATGGACAAGGTCAAGGATATCGAAAAGCTGATTGTATATGAGACAACAACTGGATTTAAGCTCCTCGTTATGCCTGTTAGAATCAAGGGGAGAACGCGTTATTTTATTGTTGCCGGGGTCTATGTAGAGGATAGCAATAGAGGCCTTATCGAAGATAGAATTTCGGAAGATTTAACGCTGGACGAACTGATTGTCTGGAAGAATGCCTTGAAGGCTGCACCTGCTTATCATCAGGAAAAAATGTCTGCCGTTATTGTTCAACTTGAGGAATTAGCAGAAATGATTGAGAAACTTCTGGATAACGAAGAAGACAAAAGGGAGCGCGCGAAACATCTTCAGCTTCTGAACCTTACGTATTTAATGAATTCTCATGATCCAAGCTGGCTTCAAGGGATTCTAGGAGTGTTTACCCGGATTATGAAAATGGAGTTTGCCGGATTTGCCAGGCAATCAGCTAAAGAGGAACAATATACCATAATTGAAACTGTCGGATTTCAGCACAATAGGAAGCTTCAGGGGGAGTCCTTTTTTCAGGGAGAAGGGTTACTCGGTCAGGTGGGGCTTACCAAACAAATGAGTTATTGGGAAAGGTCGGATCGGGATCCCAGAGTATCCTTTTTCACCAAGAGAGGAATTGAACCTAAGGTTATTATATGCTACCCCATCAAATACAAGGAGCAATTCTTCGGGTTATTATTCGCCGGAGACTCCGTAGTACAAGAGCTTTCAGAAGAGCAGGCGGATCTGGGAGCCTTGTTAGCCAACCAGTTGGCTATTGAATTGAATACTTTGGCAAACGATGACTACAATGAACGGCGAGAGAACCGTATGCAGGTATTTAGGGATATCTCGCAGGGTGTTCTGGCAATTAAGGACAAAGATAACTTCTATCGAAATCTTATAGACTCGCTGCAACGAACGTTCAATCTATCCTTCATTTGTCTGATGCTTAAACGGCCGGGGGAAGAGAATAGAACCCTGTACGCATCTTCCGGAAGCTCTGAAGAACAATATAGTGCTTATGCGCTTGATGTGGAGAATAACTATTTCGGAGAGGGAAACCAAGGTTTAAGCTTTATGTATAAGCCTGCCCAAAGGAAATGGAATGGCATCAATATGCTGGAGGTTCCCTTGCTTCTGGATCACAAGCTTTATGGCATACTGGGTATCACTATTAATGAAGAGGTTAAAGACAAGGAGAATAGGCCACTGCTTAATGCAATGAATGCCATTGTAATCACTAGGCTTAAGCTTGAATCTCAAGCAAGCTCATTCTCAAGCTCAGATGCTGCCGCTTTGCTTCATCAGGCATTGCTGGTCTGGAATCCGCAGGCGTACTATAAGTCAGTTAAGATTAAAGAGCTTGCCCAGGCGTTCCTGAAGCAGGTGAATGGAGCTGCTGAAGATCTGGAATGGATTGGTCAGGCGGGACTGCTCTTGGAATACGACCCCGATATGCTCTCATCCTCCATTGGAGAAAATCCCGCAGTTGTCTGGCTTCGGCAATTACGGCGCTATACATCTGGAGATATTAGCAGAACTAAAAGTTCAGAAACAATACACCATACATTAGCCGAGAAAATCTTCTGCATAGTCCTCTGGTATTATGAGCATGGAGAGAAGAATTGGTTAACAACGCTCCCTTGTGTGATAGATGAGCCTTTGAAACACTCCTTTGAATTGTTTATCTCGACACATAAGGAGCTGGTAACCAGACCGCTGCTTGAAAGACACTTTCATCTAACACCCCGTGAGGAAGAGATCCTGCAACTTGTTCTTCAGGGGCTGAACAATCTTGAGATTTCAGAGAAACTCTTCATCAGCTCTCATACTGTTAAGAATCACATTACCAAAATCTACGAAAAGCTGGAGGTTAGCGGCCGCGCACAAGCGATTGCGAAGATGTACCAAGCAGCTGTTACCGATCCGGTTCAAAAGCGATAGCACCGCATTTCTGCGGGCCGTCGCTTTTTTTTTGTGCGTAAATGCATTCATATAGGAACAAGTTCCTGTATCGAATCGACAAAATACCTCAAATCAGGACAAGGTGGTGATAGGCAATTCGACCCACCGACTGCCATAATAAGGATGAAAATAATCGTGTTAGCGCTATCAAAATAAGAATCTGGGAGTGTTTCACTTGAAATTAAACATTCGGACAAAATTATTGGGAAGTTTCATGATTGTCGTGGCCATGCTTGTGGCAATAAGCTGGTTGTCCATTGATCGTATGGGGCAGATGAAATCCAATTCAGAGAAGGTACGAGATAATGGGCTTCCTGGAGTCGTTAATATGGAGAGCATACGTACAGACCTATATAAGCTCCGCGGAGATATGATGAAGGTAATACTTGAAACCGATGACACTGAAATGGTGAAGATCCAGCAGATCATCAAGGATGATCAATCGAAGCTTGCAGATAATTTGAAAGCCTATGAAACGCTGGCACTTAGTGATGAGCAGAAGACTACCTTAACTGTAATAAAGGAAAATGTAGATGTCTACAATACCTTCGCTCCAAAAGCCATTGAGTATGGTCTTAAGAACGACACTGTCAATGGTTATGCGGTGCTGGTGGAAGCATTGCCTAGTTTGCAGGCAGCGCTTGAGGCATCGGAACAGTCGGTAGAAGGTGTTGTTCAAGCTGCAAGTGATAATGTAGATAATATTTTAAGCAGCTATAAATCGGGCAGTACAACCATAATCATTGTTGCTGTAGCGGCTGCTGCTGCGGCAATTCTGCTAGCCTTCTTTATCTCACAAGGAATTGTACGTTCGGCTAACAAGCTGCTGTACTTAATGGGAAAAGTAGCCGGTGGTGATCTTAGAGAAACTGTGGATATTCAAAGTAAAGACGAATTTGGTAAACTTTCGGCAACAGTCAATGATATGGTTGCTAGCTTAAGGAAATTAATCGGAGGAACCATTGAGGCTGCTCAGAGCGTTGCGGCTTCCTCCGAAGAAATATCAGCGACAACAGAGGAAATTGCCAGCAGTAGCCAGTCCCAGGCAGAAGCAGCTCAAACCATCAATCATTTGACGAAAGACCTTGCCCGTGGAATTGATGAAGTGGCGAAAAATGCAGAACAAGTGTCTGAATTGTCCATTCAAACACGACTAGGAGCGGAAGAAGGTAGCAAGGCTGTAAGAGAATCAAGCTTGGGAATGAGTAAATTATCAGAGAAGATGGGGCTTCTGGAGCAGGATTCTCAAAAAATCGGCGAAATTATCGAGGTTATTGACGAGATTGCTGAACAAACAAATCTGTTGGCCTTAAATGCTGCAATTGAAGCTGCACGTGCCGGAGAGCAAGGACGCGGTTTTGCGGTAGTCGCAGATGAAGTCCGCAAGCTTGCAGAACGTAGCGGTGAGGCTACTAAGCAAATCGCTCATATTATACGGGGAATGCAGCAGAATACAGTATCCAGTGTTCAAGCAGTGATGGAAGCATCTTCGTTATCTGATAAAACAGAGCGATTAATTGAAGGAATCGTTGCTCGTGTGGATGAAACCTCCCAACAAATTACCAGTATTGCTGCAGCCTGCGAAGAACAATCTGCACAATCCAATGAAGTGCTTCTCTCTATTGAATCAATAGCTTCAGGAAGCCAGGAAGCAGCCGCTGCGGCTGAACAAACAGCGTCATCTTCACAAATGCTGGCGGAATTAGCTGATGAATTGAATGCCTCTGTGTCCGCATTTAAGATATAAGGGGAGTGATGACATTGTCAGCAGTCACTGAGCAGTATATTGTCTCCCGGCTTGGAAGTGAACGTCATGCTTTTAACATTCGAGATGTAAATGAGATTATTAAAATGGAGCATATCACAGATGTGCCGAATAGCAGGCCCTACATTCAAGGGGTCATTAACTTACGGGGGAAGATTGTTCCTGTTGTAAGCATGTGCAAAAGATTTGGTATCCCTGAAACGCCCATTGGCAGCCTGTCACGGATTGTTATTGTACGGTATGAGAATGAAGCCACAGGTATCATTGTGGATGCTGTTGAGAAAGTGACTTCATTCCAAGAGATCCAGCCGCCGCTGGATGCCAATGAAGCTTATGGTATTCAATTTATGGATGGCATTGCCCAAGGGAATGATGGGCTGGTGGGCATTTTAAGCATAGATCGTTTGTTTGGTGAAGGATAGCAGGAGAGGAGGTAATTTTGGGATGAATGATTTTCATAACTCTACTTATTTGGGCGTTTTTCTTGATGAAATGGATGAGCAGTTACAATGTTTGGATGAATCTTTGTTAGTGCTGGAGAATGACGGAAGCAAGAATGATACGATCCAGACGATTTTTCGTGCAGCGCATACCCTCAAAGGTTCTTCGGCAGTAATGGGCTTTGAGAAGCTGAACAAACTCACACATCAGATGGAGAGCGTGTTTGATTTAATCCGTAACGGGCAGCTTGAAGTGACTTCGGATCTGTTAAATATTTTATTCGATTGTATTGATTATATTAAGCAGCTTCGTCAATCCTTCTTGGCTGGAAATATGGCTGAGGGGGAGACTTCTACCCTGTTGATACGGCTGGATGAAATCCGGAGTCAGGCAGTAGGTACTACTGCTGAGATCAATGCTGGCATAGAAAAAAAGGAAACGTCTGCCCTGCACGTAATTTTTGATGAGGCTCAGAAGGAACAAATTCAGCAAGCTTTATGTGGTGGCTCTGAAGTGATGGCGATATATATTCATCTGTCACAGGAAGAGTCCATGAAGTTCGTACGTGCAAAGCTGATTGAGATCAATTTGATGGAACAAGGGGAAGTTGTTGTCTGTTATCCTGAGCTGAAATTGCTGGAGACCGATACAGAATTCTCAGGCACCCTGGTATATATTCTGATTACGAAAGAGAACAGAGATGCGATTATTAGCAGTTTGAATCAAATCTCCCAAATCCATTCGGTGCACATTGAGTCGATTACGAAGCAGAACTTGCATACCTTTGTGGCAGGGAAAGAAGTTCAAGTGGTAGAAGCTTCGACAAAAGATCAAACCATAGTTAAAGAGATTAGCATATCCGAGAGTAAGGTACAGGTTACCCAGACGGTTCGGGTTGACGTGGAGCGTCTGGAGAGCCTGCTCAATTTAGTAGGCGAACTGATTATTGACCGGACAAGACTTAGCAGCACTTGCACCAAATTAAACGAACAGTTCAGGAATAATCCGGAGGTCATGCTCCTTAACGATATTGCCAATCATTTGGGTGCAGTTGTTACGGATCTGCAGGAAGGTATGATGAAGACGAGAATGTTGCCGATTGAGCATTTGTTCGGCAGGTTCCCGCGGATGGTCCGTGACCTGGCGCATAAGTCGAACAAAGAGATTGAACTTATCGTGGAAGGAAGAGAGACCGAACTAGACCGTACACTGATAGAGGAGATTAGCGATCCGCTAATTCATATTCTGCGTAACTCAGCGGATCATGGTATAGAGCTGCCTGAAGAGCGTATTCAAATGGGTAAGCCGCGCAAAGGTACCATTGTCTTAAGAGCCAGCCATCAAGGGAACATGATAGTCATTACGGTTGCTGATGACGGAAGAGGTATCGATGTGGACAAGGTGAAGGCCATGGCGATCCGGAAAGGCTTTGTAACAGAAGAAGAAGCGGCAGCGATGACGGAGAAGGAACTTATCTTCCTCATATTCCGTTCAGGAGTTTCAACGGCGAACCAGGTAACAGACTTATCTGGACGGGGTGTTGGAATGGATATTGTGAAGTCGCACATTGAGAAGCTGAATGGTGTTATGGATATTGAAACCACCAAGAATGAAGGAACGGTTTTTACAATCAAGGTACCTTTGACATTGGCCATTATTCGTTCCTTGCTGGTTAAATTTGGTACAAGCACTTATGCTATCCCACTTGTAAATGTGATTGAGATCTTTAGAATCAAGAATAATGATATCCGGTTGGTACAGGGAAGAGAAGTATGCATGTTCCGTGGCCAAGTACTGCCGCTTGTCCGTCTTCACAAGAAGCTGGGGATTCAGGAGGGCGAGGGACATGGAAATGAACATTTGTTTGTTGTCATCGTCGGACTGGCTGATAAACGAATCTGTCTGGTCGTCAATCAGACCATCGGAAACCAGGAAATTGTGATCAAATCTCTAGGGAATTATATTGGAAGTGTTCCATACATTGCCGGTTCAACGATCCTTGGGGATGGCCACGTTGCACATATACTGGATATCGGATCCGTTGTCCGCGAAGCAGGCACTTACGATAAAAAAGTGCTGGATTACACTGAGGTTTCACAGCTCGACTCCAGAAATGAGAAGTATGTTACCTTTGGGTTGGCAGGTATTGATTTTGGAATACCAATTAGCAAAATGAAGGAAATCGTTCCTGTACCAGAGATTCATCCGCTGGTTTCAGCGCCAGTACATGTGCTGGGTATGATTAATCTGCGTGAAATATTATTGCCTGTTTATGATTTGAGGTTTAGATTAGGTATAGATGTCATAGACCGCAGCTCTGATTCACGAATTATGATCTGCGAAGTATCCGGACACGAAGTGGGCCTCATCGTTGATAAGGTTTCTAAAGTCAGCCGGCTGTCCCAAGCTGATCTGGAAGAGGCTCCTGATCATGTGCTGCGGAACTCAGATTACTTAGAGGCTATTTATAAGAAGGATAACGAATTTATTCATCTGCTCAATCTAGAGAAACTGTTGAATTTAGAACAAACTAAGAAGAAAGAGGCGGGCTAATCCAATGACGAATTCGGTGCAGGACAATGTCTTTTTATTAAGCTGGGACAAAGATGTGACTTTAAAGAATGTGGATGAATTCCGCGCGACAGTTCGTACGTTGCTCGAAAGTGACAAAAGAAAGCTTCTTCTCAAGCTATCGGGTGTTTCCTATTTGAACAGTGCTGCACTTGGGGTGATCGCTGATGCGGTTCTGGCTTCAGGGAGGATGGACAAGGAACTGGTTCTTGCCGATATTCAGCCGACAGTTGATGAAATCTTCCAAATCGTTCATTTCAGTACCTTTATGAAAATATTCATGGATATCGAAGATGCTTATGCTTATTTCCAAGGTGAAAATGGATGAGTATAAACCCGACTCCTAGAGAGACTTTAATTGTACACGGCAGTGACGATATCGTGCTTGCTATGGAGACTACGCGCAAAATTGCGGAAACAGCAGGATTCTCAGAAAGAACTTCCGTTCTTCTCCAGCTGGTTACAGAGGAAGCGTGTATGAATGCCTTTGAGCACGGTTGTCCCATAGGAAATTGCGAGTTTATTGTAAGCTGGGTGGTTGAGTCAGAGGTTATAGAAATAACGGTTCGACAGAATGGAGAGGCTTACGAGTTGCAGCATGATCTCCCAAATCCCATCAAAGGAACATCACGTGGAAGAGGGCTTGTACTTATTCAGGGAATTATGGATGAGGTCAAGCTGATCCCGACAGGGGCTTATGTAACACTTTCAATGCGTAAAAGCAGAGGAGCTTGAAATGAATACGATTCCTGTCTCTTTTAAGAAGTGGGCTATCCGAAAAAAGTTTGCTCTTATAATTATGATTCTACTTGTACTGAATCTGTACAATTTAATATTCGTAGATAAAGCCTTTAAGTATGAGTTTGTAGTGGATATTATCACGCAAGGTTTCATATTAACTCCGCTGATTGTAATGTTCAAACGGCAAGATAGCAATATATCAATGCTGATAGATAGTGAACAGCGGTACAAATCACTATTCAGGTACAATAATGCGGGGATCTATGTCGTGAATCTCGATGGGACGTTCAATACCGCAAGTCCGAACCTGATCGAAAGTTTGGGTTACAAAGAAGATGCCCTTATCGGACAATCATTTATGTCCCTGATCGCTCCGGCAGACAGATCTGCTATTATGCAGGCATTTTCCGATATCATCTATGGCAAGGTAACTTCTTCATCCAGTAAAGCAAGAATATTGCATAAAGACGGCAAACTGCTCACCTTTGATCTGTCCAGTGTGGCGCTGATGGTTGAAGGACAGATCGAGGGTGTTATCGGATTTGCCAAAGATATAACTGAGCTTGAAAAAGTTCAGAATAAACTGAACGAAATGCAGACACAGATGAGACATATATTTGAAACGATTGATATTGTGTTGTGGTCCATGGATGTGAGGAGGAATAAAGTCGTCACTCTTTCACCCGCGAGCAAGAAGCTGTCCGGGTATACGCCGGAGGAATATTTCAAGAATCAGGATTTATGGCACAAGTGGATCTATTATGAGGACAGAGAAGCAACTGTGAAAAGGCTGGAAGACGTCTCCCAAGGTGTTAAGTACTTTAATAATCTGGAATACCGCATTGTCAATATGAGTGGTGAAATACGCTGGGTGGAGAGCCGCCTATTTCCTTCCGTCAATGATTTGGGGGAAGTTACTGTTGTAAATGGAATCATTTTTGATATCACACAGAAGAAGCTGGTTGAGCAGAGCAAGCAAGCTGATCTAGAATTGGCGAAATTAGTACAAAAAAGTGTGCTTAGTCTGCCTGTTCAAACTCCATTCTTCTCCATAGATGCACGTTACATCCCTTCAGAACAACTGGGGGGAGACATGTATGCCTGGTATCCGATCGATGAGCACCGATATGGGGTTTTGATCATGGATGTTATGGGACACGGGATCTCCTCATCCCTGATTTGCATGTCGATTCGTTCATTATTAAAAGGAATTATCCAAGCGTGTCCTGATCCCGTTGAAGTCATTCAGGAGCTGAATGGTCATATGCATAAGCTGTTTAGCGGGACAAAATCGACTGCCAATTTCTTTTTCACGGCGATATCTGTGATTGTGGATAAGAAGAATAACACCATCGACTATATTAACGCAGGGCATCCGAGTGGTTTGTATATGAATGATTTAGGGGAGATCCTGACGTTGGAATCAACCTGTATTCCGATAGGTCTGATTCCAAACATGAACATCCAGAAGCAAACTATACGGATAGATGGCCCCGCAAGATTGTTGCTGTATACAGATGGACTGATTGAGACTCCGGGGATCTTATTACAGGAACAGCTTGGTCTAGTGCGGAATTTGATGCTGCAGTCCCGTACGGATTCCAAAGAGGAGTTTATGGACAAGCTCCTTATGTTCAGCGGCGAGAATAAAAATGCCCATCAGGATGATATTTGTCTGCTCTGCATGGATATTAACCGTAAAGCTGAAGAAGTTAATCCTCCCAAGGCGCAGGAGTACCTCATATAAGCGCTATTCGTTTATATTCGTTAGGAGTAACACCGACGACACGCTTAAAGAGTTTATTAAAATAAGCGGGATCGGAATACCCAACCTCGAAACCGATTTCGTGAATTTTTAAGTCTGGAGAGTTCTTAAGCAGCAGCTTGGCTTTCCGGATCCGGATTTCAATGATGTAATCAGTAAGGGTGAGACCGGTCTCTTGCTTAAACAGCTTGCTCAAGTAGCTTGGTGTCAGAAATACCATACCTGCAAGTGTGTTCAATTCTGCATGCTGATTGTAATTCGCTGATATCCAGCGTTTTATGGTCTCAACAGCAGTACCGGACATCTCCAGGCGGTGTGAACGGAATTGATTCAAGGCCGCATAGAGCCTGGATGCGAAATGTTCCTGGGTAGCATCAAAGTTCATAGAGGTACGGATCTCCTCCTCCAGCCGTGAGCCGGTATGGAATCTGTATACTTCATCGAACTCCTGAATTTCCTTGCCTGCGGTTTCTATAATCAGACGACAGATCTGGTGTATCACTTCCGTATCGGCTTGCTGTGACTTAAGAGTCCAGAAGAGGTTGTGTATCCGCTCCATAATGGCCTGTACGTTCAGGATTTGTAAATCATGAATCAGAGCTTCCCGGTGTTGAATGAACAGCTCCACCGGACCGGTCTCCGGCAGCTTAATATCTTCAATATGGGCATAATGCATCTGGCCCGGACTATAAATGCCGGCGTCGCAGGCTAACCTGGCTTCCAGAAAAGCCTTACTGATTCTGGCGGCATCCTGATAAGAACGGCTTGAGCCTGCGTGTACAACATAGCCTTGGGGGATGGAACGAAGGGCATCTGCATTTTCAAGCAGCATCCCCCGGGTGTGAGGTACCTCTGAATAACAGATACAAAGATGAAGCCCCGGAAACAACTCCAAATGGTCGAACACGGAATCCTTTTCTTGCCGCAGACTGTCTGTAGCCGCACAGACCGCTTCGTAGCTGCTCCCTTTAAGGGCAAACATCGAATAATAAGGCTGGGGCAAAGTAAGGGAGGTAAGCAGAGCAGGTGAGGGCTCATCGATATGAAGCAGCGACAGCAGCAGTCCGGATCTCTGGCGTTCTTCCTTCTCGCATTGCATTCTGCGTTCATTCTCCAAACGATGCAGCAATTCGAACAACTGCTCTTTGTTGATCGGCTTGAGCAGATAGTCCACCGCTGAGCTGCGGATCGCTTCCCTGGCATAATCAAACTCAACAAATCCGCTCATCAGGATCGAACGAATCTGCGGATGGCTGACTTTAAGCTGCTTGATTAGTTCAAGCCCATCAATCTGCGGCATACGGATGTCCGTAATAACGACTTCGAACTGGAGGGCAGACAGCTCTTCAAGCACCTGCTTCCCGTCGGGATAGGTGCCTACGATCTGAAAATTGCTGCTTTCTTTACTAATCATGCGGGCCAGGCCCTCGCGAATCAGAACTTCATCATCTACAATCACTATTCGCAGCAAATGAGATCTCCCCTTTCTTTGCAAGCTTAGGTTATTCACAGTTCCTCTCAGAAAAGAGTTCAATTCGTAAGGTGACACGGGTTCCCTGTCCCGGTTCACTCTGAACGCGAAGTCCGAAGGCATTCCCGTAATGCAGGCGAATCCGTTCATTCACATTTCTCAGGCCGATCCCGAACTTTTCTCCGGCAGATCCATCCGTTAGGCTGCTATTCAATGCCTTTAATGTATGCTCATTCATTCCAACCCCATCATCCTCAATGCAAAACACGGCATTATCGTCTTCTCCCCAAGCGGTGATAGACAACGTTCCAAGCCCTTCTTTCTGATCCAGTCCATGGAACACCGCATTCTCCACAATCGGTTGGAACACCAGCTTAATGATAGGAAGGTCCAGAAAGGCTTCAGGAACATCAATGTTCAGGTTGAATTTATCAGGAAAGCGGATTTGAAGCAGGTGAAAATAATTCCTTACATGATCCAGCTCATGACGGATCGTAACAGCTTCCTCGCTACGGACGATGCTGTAGCGCATTTGTTGTCCCAGTAAATACGTCAGCTTAGCAACCCGCGGATCATCGTTGCTCTCCGCCAGCATGCGGATGGACTCCAGCGTGTTGTATATAAAATGTGGATTAATCTGATTCTGCAGTGCCCGCATATCCGCCTTTTGCTTACGTTTCTCGGTGACCGATACTTCGTTCAGCAGATCTTTGACACGGATAATCATCCGGTTGAAATGACTGCCAAGCATTCCAATCTCATCATTATATTTCGGATGGACCCAGACGTCCAAATTACCATGCTGTACCTGCTTCATTAGCCGGACAAGGGACTTCAGCGGTTTGGTTAAGGCATGGGAGATGACGGTGGCCACAATCAGGGCGAACAAGATAATCAGCAGTGTGGTCAGAACCACAGTGTTACGGTTCTTCTGTACAGGCGACAGAATTCGTGACAGCGGAATGGTAACCATTGTTGTCCAGCCGGTCTCTTTGGAGACAGTATAAACGCTCAAGTATTTCTGGCCGTCCAAATCCATCTGGAAATGACCTTCCGGCTTAGTAGCCTTTTTCAGCAAAAGTTGCGTATTCCGGGCTTGCTTCTCGGCCAATTGTCCCTGTGTGTCATTCCCGGCATACATGAGGACGCCTGTACTATCTGTTATTATCGTGTTCCCTTGGGTAACGGCATTCACCGGATCGATAATGGCCTTGAATAGCTTAATGTCGATATCAAAGTTAATAATTCCTATCGTCCGGAGTGTACTAACAGAAGAAACAGTACGCATGATGCTAAAAACTTCTTTATGCTCATTTGAATTAACCCGGATGGTATGTCTGCCTTCAATGACAGGAGCTACACCCGCCGCTTCACTGAGAGCTTTCCATTTCGCCTGCCGTTCCGCAGGGAATAATTGATTAATCGGCGGATTCTTATCATAAAAGACAGTGCCGTATTTATCTACAAGATAAACGGCAACGACTTCGTCTTTGGTATGGCTCAGATAACTCAGGAACATCGCCATTCCCGTATTCTTTTCCCAGTCGGTACCCTCCTGCTCCAGATAGAACTGCACATCCGTATTGTACAGGGGCAGTGCTGTGTATCGCTTCAAATCAGCCACATAACGGTCGATGGTATCCGAAGCGTTCGTTGTCATTTGGCCGGCGCGTTCAGTCGTATTGACCAGCGCGGAGTTGAACATGGAGGAGGAGGAGAGGTAGGTGACGTAAGTGATCGGCATTGAGATCAGAAATACGAAGATGACGATCAGCTTACGCTCCATCGGCAGATTGGCAAGGAACAACCACATGCTGCGAAATACCTTCCGGGTGAATGACATCATAGCTGTAATTCCTTTCTGGCCTCTTCCTTATTTAACTGCGCCGCTGGTTACTCCTTCAAAAATGTAGCGTTGAAGGAAGAGGTACAGGATGACTGTAGGCAGCAGAATAAGCAAAATAGCTGCACAGATCAGATTCCATTCTCCCGAATTGACGCCTTGGAAGCGCATTAAAATGGTTGTAACGACACCGAGGCTTTGTTTGGGCATATATAGGTAAGGGATGTACATGTCATTATAAATACTGATCGTCTTCAAGATTACCAAGGTTGCTGTAGCAGGTGTAAGGAGCGGGAAAATGATCGAACGGTATATTTTAAACAGGGATGCACCTTCAACCATTGCACTTTCGTCCAAATCGTAAGGGATATTACGAATAAACTGCAAATACAGAATAATCTGGATGACGTCCGCTCCAATGTACAGAACGATAGGGGCACCCAGCGTGTTGTAGAGTCCCAGACTTTTAATAACTCCGAAGGTTGCTACTTGTGTAGTGATGCTAGGAATGATCGTTGCCACCAGGTATGCGCCGAATACTAACGGTTTCAGCTTAAAGGTGAACCGTCCCAGCACGTATGCAACCATTGTGCCAAACAGTATGTTCAGGGTCAATGTAATAATAATGATGACCAGGACGTTGCCGAAGCCGCTGAGCAGACCTCCGCGTTGAAATACGGCAATAAAGTTATCGAATTTTAGGAAGCTTTTCGGAAGAGCCATGGAGCTGCTGGCATTAAATTCATCCGTAGACTTGAAGGCGTTAACAATAACTACGTAAGGAGGGAAGAGCACCACGAACACGCCGATAAGCAGCGAAACGTATTTCAGGAAATCGATCAAGCGGAATTTGGAATGTGTCATACTACCTATCTCCTCCCCGGTTAAGAACAAATTGCTGAATCAGCAGGACGATGACTACAAAGAAGAGCAGAATAATGCTCATTGCTGAAGCGAGTCCATAATTATTAAAGGCAAATGCGGTATCGACCACACGCTGTACATAAGTCTGGCTGGCGCCCGCGGGTCCACCTTTGGTTAGGACGAATGGCAGATCGAATACTTCGAGCGCACCGGTAACGGTCAGGAAGAGGTTGAGTTGAATCACAGCTTTCATATTTGGCAGTGTAATTCTCCACAGCGTTTGTAAGGAGTTGGCACCATCAATTTTGGCTGCTTCATAGATATCACGGGGGATAGCCTGCAAAGAAGCGATGTAGATGACCATGTTGTAACCCATAAAACGCCAGAAGCCGGTGGAAGCAAGGGAATAGTTGACCAGTCCTTCGGTTCCAAGCCAGCTGGTCTGTCCAAGGCCGGTGAGTCCAATACTGTTCAGGAATAAGTTTAGCGATCCGTTGGTGGTGTCAAATACATAACCGAACATGAAGGCAACAGCGACCCCATTCATAATGTATGGGAGAAAAAGCATGATCCGGAAAGCGTTTCTGCCCCGCAGCTTACTGTTCAACACGACTGCAAAGTAGATCGCGAAAATATTCTGGATGATCCCCATGACGAAGTAAGCGAAATTGTGCTTGAATACACTGAAAATGTCGGGGTTATTAAAGACCTCACGATAATTGTCCAGTCCAACCCAAGGCTTCTCGGGGCTGTAGCCATCCCAGTTGGTGAAGCTGTAATAGATCAGTTTCAGCGCGGGATAATAGGTGAACATTCCTAACAGAATCAGGGGAATCAGCAGGAATGACACGATAATCAATGTTTTCTGTTTTTTGTAGGATAAGGTTCCCAACATGCCAGTGCCCTTCTTTCTAAAAAGCATTGATATTGACGACAAAATGGATTATCCATTAAGGCGATAATCCATTGTGCGCCACCGAATAATTAGAAGCAGTGTCTAAGCTTCAATACCTAATTGTTTCTTAATAGCCCAGATCCTTCTTGGCTTTGGCCCATGCTTTGTTCCATTTGTCGAATACACTTTGCGGATCTTTAGCCAGAACGAATTCCTGGGCAACAGCCGGAAGGTCAAGCTGAGCTTTATTGGTAATTTCGGTTACTTTGGCATCATCCACTGTGCCTTCTTGCAATACAACACCGGTGGATTGGAATTCTTTCAGCTGCGCCAGTGAAGATTCCTTGCCTTTCAGCGGAGAGATGAAGCCGGCGAAATCCTCGTAACCGGAATCCACGATCATCCATTTCACAAAAGCTTTGGCAGCCTCCACATTTTTGCTGTCTTTGGCAACCGCGTAGAAGAAGTCAGGGCTCAGCGGAGCAGCTGGTGTACCCGAGTTATCATAAGGAAGCGGGAAGAAACCTACATTGTCAGCCGTTGTGCCTGCACCGATGACTTGATTGATCACCCAGTTACCCAGGAAGTACATGGCGAACTTGCCGGAGGCAATATCTTTTTTCGATTGTTCCCAGTTGGTCGAGTTGATGTCTTTCTCCAGATATCCTTTTTCATTCAGCTCTCTTAGCAGGCTGAGAGACTTGCCGTAGCCATTATCCATAGTAAACGGAGTATCTGTAGTCAATTTCTCATTCGGGAAGTCAGGCTTGCCTTCAATAACACGGGGCACGGCATATACCCAGTCGTTAAGCGGCCATTTATCTTTGAAGTTGGAAGCCAGCGGAACCACACCTTTGGCTTTCAGCTTCTCGCAGGCAGCGAGGAACTCATCCCATGTTTTAGGGATTTCGGTAATTCCTGCGTCAGCAAATGCCTTCTTGTTGTAGACAATACCGGAAGTAGAGTTACCGGTTGTAATACCGTAAAGCTTGCCGTCAAAGGATTTGAAGTCTTTGAACGTAATTTGATCGTTCAGCCCCAGGTCATCCAGTGAAGCGAAATATTTAGGCAGATCAGAGTTTGGAATGGTAGGAATGAACATGACATCGGGAAGCTCACCGCTGGCCATTCTAACCTTTGCTTGCTGATTATAGTCGGTCTGGGAGGCTTCGAACTCGACCTGTATGTTCGGATACTTCTCGTTAAAGCGTTTCAAGTATTCGTCATACTCTTTGCCGATCATGTCGGTTCTGTTCGTAAGGAAGGTGATTTTACCGCTGATGTCTGCTCCTTCGGCAGCGGGCTCAGCAGTTGCATTTCCGGCGGCATCGTTTCCGCTATTTACAGCGGCGCTTTCTGTGGGTTCGGCGGTATTTCCTGCATTGTTATTATTGTTAGAACCGCAGCCTGCCAAGGATAACGAGAGAATTATGACGATAACAAAATCTAACGAAAATAATTTGTTTTTCACTGCATTCGCCCCTTTGTAATTGTTGTTAGCGTTTACATGCTTATTATATCGTCGATTGGTAGCGCTTTAAATGTTCTGGATTATTATTTATTGTCTTTATTTATTTAGTTCGTAATAATATAATAATGATGTTACTAACGAAAATAACAAAATACAAGAAATATTAAATGCGTTCAATGCAATGTCCGGGCGCACATGTTATTTTGTTGGAAGGTACGTCCATTACAGTTTAAGCAGGAGGTATTATGGAACAGCTGTATCTGAAAGATACCGATTGGGAATTCAAGGCATGCCAGGATAAGGAGTGGCTCCCGGCGAAGGTGCCGGGCACCGTTCATACCGATCTGCTGCGGAATGGGATCATTCCGGCGCCCTTTTATGGAAGGAACGAGCATGAACTCCAGTGGATCGACAAGAAGGACTGGGAATACAGGTCAATATTTCATTTGGATGAAGAATGGCTGAGACTGGCTTGCACTGAACTGGTCTTTGAAGGACTGGATACTTATGCAGACGTCTACATCAATGATAAACACGCCCTTTCGGCGGATAACATGTTCCGGGAATGGAAGATCGACACCCGCGGACTGCTAAAAGCTGGAGACAATACCCTGAGAGTGGTATTTCGTTCTGTGGTGGCTGAAGACCTTCCCAAGCTTGCGCAGCTGGGGTACTCTCTCCCGGCACCTAATGATCAAAGTGAGCTTGGAGAAATGGGGGAGAAGCGGATCAGTGTGTTCGCCCGCAAAGCTCCTTATCATTACGGCTGGGACTGGGGTCCGAGATTTCTGACCAGTGGAATCTGGCGGGAAGCCGTTCTTACGGGCCGGAATACAGCGTCCATCACCGATCTATTTATACGCCAGAACACGGTGAGTCCAGAGGAAGCCCGGTTGACGGCAGTCGTGGAGATCGATGCGCCTGAAGCATGGAAAGGTCAGCTTAAGGTTACTGCGGACGGACAAGAGTGGACACAGGCGGTTTCGCTTGAGAAAGGCCATCAGGTGATCGAGCTTGATCTGGTGGTGAACCATCCCCGCCTATGGTGGTGCCGGGGTCTGGGCGAAGCCCATTTATACCGCTTCCATGCGGAGCTGGTACAGGGTGAGGCGGTCGAAACTTCCGCTGACGTTGTCACCGGACTGCGGTCCATCCGGCTGATCCGGGAGAAGGATAAGCGCGGCGCTTCATTTTATTTTGAGCTGAATGGAGTTCCGGTCTTCGCCAAAGGCGCTAATCATATTCCGGGAGACAGCTTTATTACGGAAATGACTGAGGATCGTTACCGGGCAGAAATTGCGGCTGCTGCTGAATCGAATATGAATATGCTGCGGGTATGGGGCGGCGGATTCTATGAGGAAGAGGTATTTTACCGGCTGTGCGATGAATTTGGTCTGCTGGTTTGGCAGGATTTCATGTTCGCCTGCAGCATGTACCCGGGAGATGAGCCTTTCCTGACGAATGTGGCAAAAGAAGCAGAGTATAACGTGAAAAGATTACGCAATCACCCGTGCATCGCTGTATGGTGCGGCAATAACGAGATCGATTCCGCCTGGTCGCATTATGAGGAGGAGATGGGCTGGGGCTGGAAGCAGGATTACTCGCCGGAAATCCGGGAGGTTCTGTGGGGGCATTATGAAGAGATTTTCCATCGTATTCTGCCGGAAGCTGTAGCTGCGCATCATCCGGGTGCGGATTATTGGCCGTCCTCACCGCTGCGGGATTTGACCGGGGATGAAGATCAGCATGCGACCCGGATTATGGGCGAAGGAGACATCCATTACTGGGGCGTCTGGCACGGAATCGAGCCTTTTGAGAACTACAATCTCAAAGTCGGGCGTTTCATGAGTGAATATGGCTTTCAGTCATTCCCTGAGCTGAAGTCCGTTATGAGTTATGCAGAGGAAGAGGATATGGAGCTGACCTCAGATGTGATGCTGGCCCATCAGAAGAATGGCCGCGGCAACCTGCTTATTAAGGAATACATGGATATGTATCTGCCGCAGCCGAAGGATTTCAAATCATTCCTGTATATGAGCCAGATTCTGCAGGCTGAAGCCATCCGGATGGCAATTGAGGCTCACCGGAGAAATAAACCATATTGCATGGGCACGCTGTATTGGCAGATGAACGACTGCTGGCCTGTGGCATCCTGGGCGGGCATTGATTATTACGGGCGCTGGAAAGCGCTGCAATATACCGTTCGCAGAAGCTTTCAGGATATTCTGCTGTCTGTGGATTCGACGGATAAGGACAACGTAGATGTTTATGCAGTATCCGATCTCCGTAGGAGTATGAGTGCCGAACTCGCGGTCGCGCTCTATGATTACAGCGGTTCGGTGCTGGGAGAATGGATAACGCCGGTAAATGTGGAGGCGGATTCAGCAGCTGTTATTTTCTCAGCTTCGGTGCAGGAGCTGCTGAAGGGTTATGAGCCAAATTCCGTGGTGCTGTCCCTTGAGTTAAGGGCAGAAGGCAAGGTGCTGGATCATAAGCTGCATTATTTTGTCCCGGCGAAGGAGATTACGCTGAAACGTCCCTTTATTACGGTGTCAGAAGTAAAGGATAGCGGAGGTGTGAGCGTTACACTCGCGAGCGATGTTCTTGCTAGAGGAGTATATCTTGCTTCGGACAGTGAAGGGATATTCTCGGATAATTTCTTCGATCTGCTTCCGGGGCAGTCCCGGACGGTTGAATTTCTGGCCCGGGGAACCGGGGAATCGGAGTGGACTCCGGCTGTTCCCGTAGGGCTCCAGGTTCGGTCGATGGCAGATTATATGAATGAAAGCTTGTTGTTATCTCTGGGAGAGAAGGCATAAGGTGCAGATAGAAATACAGTAGATAGACGAAGGGAATAGAAGTGTAGATAGAAATATAGACATCGGGAATCATAGGTAAGGTATAAGGGTAACAAGTAGGCGTTCTAATACGGGGGCAAGCTAAGGAGTACTTAGCTTGCCTTTTTATGTTTGTGAGGTACCATCCGAAATGAAGCGCATAAATACACTTTAAATAGCTGAAACGTGCCAAGCAGCAGAAATCTGAGAGCGGACTGAACCCTTTCACTGCATTGACTTGCTTATTTATCGCCCCTATAGTGTTAATAAGCAAAAGAAGACGAGGAGAGAGACATCATGGCTATGGAGATTGAACGCAAATTCCTGCTGCCGGATTATCCGGAGCAACTGATTAAAGAAGGCCAGCTTAAAGTGCTTACCCGGCACAGCATCGATCAGACGTATCTGGCGATTGAGGACGGCCAGGAGCTGAGAGTACGCAAAATTACTGATCTGGATTCGGGTGAGGTTACGTTTACACATACCTTCAAGGATGGCAAGGGCATCAGCCGCCAGGAGATTGAATATGCCATCTCGGAAGGTTTATATACCCAAATGATCAAGGCAGTTAACGCGGTGCCGCTGGTTAAGGAGCGGATCACAGCTGTGTGGAACGGGACTACAGTGGAGATTGATATCTACACCCAGTTGGAGCTAACGGTGATTGAGGTTGAGTTCGATTCCTTGGAGGAAGCAGAAAGCTTCACGGCTCCAGAATGGTTCGGCAAGGATGTCAGCGTAGATAAACAGTACAGCAACAAAACCGTCTGGAAGCAGCTGCAGCGGAAATAAAGGACGCGATATGAAGTGCCATAGGCTCCACGGTTGGAACCAGCGTACTCATTATGAGTGGTGACACGTCATCCTGTGAGAAATTTATACCCTTCCGTTGCTGACAGCGCATATGTATATTTTTCGGAAAAGTTGACACAGAAGTAACGGACTTTAACGCTTAAACGTGTTACTATGTAGAGTGAGCTTAGCATCGGAATCAGCTTATACAGGTTAAATAAAGAGGGGTTCAGGAGGATGAGTCAGGTATGGAGTATATAAGTACAAGAGGCAATGTGGAAGCTAGGGGATTTATTGATACGGTTCTTATGGGGCTTGCGGATGACGGCGGGCTGATGGTACCGAATAAGATCCCTGTAATTTCGCCTGAAACTCTGAAGGAATGGAGAAGCCTCAGTTATCAGGAGCTGTTTCTGAAGATTTTCTCCTACTATACGAATGATGAAATTCCTTACGAGGATTTGAAAGAAATGGTGTACACCAGCTATGCCAATTTCCGCGCTATGGAAGTGACTCCGGTGCGGCAAATCAACGATTCTTTATATATCCTTGAGCTGTTTCACGGGCCAACGTTTGCTTTCAAGGATGTGGCGCTGCAGTTTATGGGCGAGTTGTACTCCTACATCTCCAAAGTCCGGGGCGAAATCATCCATATTCTCGGAGCAACCTCGGGGGATACCGGAGCAGCAGCCATTCAAGGCGTCCGCGGTAAGGAAGGCATTAAGATCTGCATCCTGCATCCGCATGGCAAGGTAAGCAAAGTGCAGGAACTCCAAATGACGACGGTGGATGACAGTAATGTGCTCAACCTGTCCGTCAAGGGTAACTTCGACGATTGTCAAAAGGTAATCAAGGAACTCTTCGCCGATCTGGATTTCAAAAGCAAATATCACCTTCGGGCGATCAATTCGATTAACTTTGTGCGCATTCTGGCGCAGACCGTTTATTATTTCTACGCTTATCTGCACATTGAAGGCAGCGAAGAGAAGACCGTTAACATCAGTGTCCCTTCCGGCAACTTCGGCAATATTTTCTCCGGATATCTGGCTAAGAAGATGGGTCTGCCCGTGGGTAAGCTGATTATTGCCACGAATGAAAATAACATTCTGGAGCGTTTCGTCACTACCGGAGAGTACAAGCCGGGTACCTTTAAAAGCACGTACAGCCCTTCCATGGACATTCAGGTGGCAAGCAATTTCGAACGATATCTCTATTACCTGCTGGGTGAAGACTCCGCGAAGCTGTCACAATATATGGCCGCGTTGCAGAGCGATGGCGTGATTACGATTGCAGGCGAGATGTTTGAGCAGGTACAGCGTGATTTCGCCGCTCTTGGCGTGAAGAATGAACAGTGCTTGAATATGATCAGCACATATCAGCAGGAGTACGGTTATCTGCTTGATCCGCATACGGCTTGCGGCATAGCGGCATACGAAGCTTTTAACGGCCCGGATGAGATCGGCATTACCTTTGCTACGGCGCATCCTGCCAAGTTCGATGAAGCGATTGCCCTGATTGACATCAAGCAGGAATTCCCGGAAGAGATCGCGGCCCTTTCCTCCATGCCTCAGCACCAGACGGTGGTGGAGCACAGCAAGGAAGAGATCGTCCAGCAGCTGCAGGCATTTTACGAATAAACCTTTGTTGGAAAAAGATATCAGACCTCGTTCTTGTTAGAAGAACGGGGTCTGTTTTTTCTATACGTGTGATTGGGGTGGTCGAAAGGGATTCATGGATTACAAGTGTATTTTTTCACATGAGTTATTTTGCAGAAATTGTCGGAAATCATCCCTGAAAAAGTAGACATCCCTACCCTAGGAGTGAGAGAATAGCATTTAGAGCCAGTAAGAACAAAAAAGGACGGGATATCATCATGACAATTCGATTCGGGGTTATTGGAACCAACTGGATTAGTGACCGCTTCGTGCAGGCCGGGCTGGAGAACGAGGAGTTCATCCTGACAGCTGTGTATTCCCGCACGGAAGAGAAGGGTAATTCTTTTGCAGCCAAATATGCCGGAGCGGCTATATATACAAATTTGGAAGAGATGGTGTCGAGCGAGGATGTGGACGCGGTGTATATTGCCAGTCCCAATTCCATGCATGCGGAGCAGGCGATCATCTGTCTGAATCACGGCAAGCATGTACTCTGTGAGAAGCCGGCTGCTTCCAACAGCGCTGAGCTGAAACGTATGATTGAAGCTGCACGGAGCAACAATGTACTGCTGATGGAAGCTTTGAAATCAACGTATATGCCGGGCTTTAGAATTATGAAAGACAATCTGTACAAAATCGGACGGGTGCGGCGGTATTTTGCGAGCTATTGCCAATATTCCTCCCGTTATGACGCTTTCCGCCAAGGGACGGTTCTGAATGCGTTTAATCCGGCGTATTCCAATGGATCGCTTATGGATCTCGGGATCTACTGTCTGTATCCGATGGTTGCGCTCTTCGGCAAACCGGAATCGGTACAGGCCACCGGCGTGCTGTTATCTTCAGGAGTAGATGGAGAGGGAAGCATGGTGATGCGTTATCCGGATATGGACGCAGTCGTGATGCATTCCAAAATTACAGACTCGTATCTGCCAGCTGAGATTCAGGGTGAGAACGGTACGATGATTATTGATAAAATCAATCAGCCTTACGAGGTGAAGATCCTGTACCGCGACGGAACGGTGGAAGAGCTGACACTGCCTCAGGTTTATGAAACGATGTACTACGAAATTGAGGAATTTATCACGCTGTTGCAGAACGGTGAGCGGGAGAGCCATGTGAACAGTCATGCCAACTCTCTGGCTGTAGCGGAGGTTATGGAAGAGGCCAGAAGACAAATCGGGCTTCGATATGCCGCTGATCTATAGATGAAATGGGGAGCAGAACTTGAAGACTTTTAAGAAGGTATACATCGAGATTACAAGCGTCTGCAACCTGGCCTGCAGCTTCTGTCCGCCAACAGAGCGGCAGAAGAATTTCATGAAGCTGGATACCTTCAATACAATACTTGATGAGATCAAACCGCACAGCAATCATATTTATCTGCACGTCAAAGGCGAACCGCTGCTGCACCCGAAGATCGGGGAACTCCTGGATGCGGCTCATGCCAAAGGCTTCAAGGTGAACATTACGACGAACGGTACGCTGATCCGCAAGGCAGGACCCAAGATAAGCGGCAAGCCTGCGCTCAGGCAGATGAACTTCTCCCTGCATAGCTTCGACGGTCATGAGGGTTCTGAGAACCGGGAGCTGTATTTAGGGGAGATCATTTCTTTTGCCAAGGAAGCAGCTACGCTGGGGGTTATCATCTCTTTCCGGCTGTGGAATTTAACAGAGGACAACCGGACGAATCTGGAGAAGCAGCGTAACCGGGAGACGCTGGCGGTGCTGGAGGAAGCGTTTGGCTTGGATTATAAAATTGATGAGAAGGTCGTACCTGGCACAGGAGTGAAGATTGCCGAGCGAATCTATCTCAATCAGGATCATGAGTTCAAATGGCCGGATCTGAAGGAGCCGGAGGATGACGGAAAAGGCTTCTGTCACGCTCTCCGTGGCCAGGCGGCAGTTCTAGTAGATGGTACAGTGGTGCCTTGTTGTCTGGATGGCGAGGGTGTCATTAATCTGGGGAACATCCATGAGACCCCTTTCTCCGAAATTGTTGAAGGAGAACGCGCAAATAAGCTCTTCTACGGCTTCTCCCGTAGGGAGGCTGTAGAAGAGCTGTGCCGCAAGTGCGGATATCGTCAACGCTTTGGCACCTGAATCCGGTTATACGGACTCAGGTGTTTTTTCTTGCTGACGCCGAATAAAGTAATACACCGGCAGTCCAATTAGTGTTATATCAATGGCCAGCATACAATCCGCAAAAATAGCTATTTCCGACAAGTAATTAAAGGAGGGAACTAACATTAGATTCCATAAGGTTATATTGGTCTTCCTGCTGGTGTTCCTCTCAGGCTGCAGTGTGACCTCTCACGTGCCGAATGAGGCAACAAGACAAATCAGCCGTGATCTGAAGGAGAATTCCAATATCCAAAGGGTAAGGTTCACCTTTATGAGGCCATCTGTTACCTGTGAGATCAAGGTGAAGGAGTCCCTCACGAACGAGGAGATCAATGAGATCCTGAATGAGGTTAAGCGCTTGATCACAGTGGAGTTCATGCGGGAAATTGCCCGGGATGTGGATTGGAATCTTGAAATCTCCGCGTTTTATTTATATATCAAACCGGATTCCGGCGGAGTGACCAAACGGTATTTCACGAAGTACTATAAATCCAGTAATGCAAGTGATCCGTCCACGGAGAATATTGACGGGTATAGAACCTGGTTTGAGGAATCCGAATAGCCAGGATCAGCTATTTGATCGACAGGCGTTCTGCTTCACCTGAGGCACGGTAGGCTTCAAGGATAGAAGCCAGCAATCCCGGAAACCGGGCTTCTAAATCCTTATAACGGACCGTGGAGAAACGCTGCGTACCCTGAACACGGACTTGAAGAATGCCGGCTTCACGGAGCGTCCGGTAGTGATGAGACAAGGTAGATTTCACGATGGGAACCACGATATCACCGCATCTGCGTTCTCCTGTCTTCTGGATCACATCAACAAGATACAGGCGGATCGGGTCACTCAGCGCGTATAGAACGGAAGATAATTCAATATCCTGACGGTCCGGATGGTTCAGTACTTTCATAATCTAATTCTCCTTCTATATAAAATGAAATTAAGAACTTAACAAAAAAGTAAAGGTAACGAAGGGGGATTTTTGGAACTGGAGGAGCGGTAGCGTCCGCCCGAAAGCTTTCCGTAGGAAAGCTCGCATCGAAAGCATATGCTGTCTCCGGATTTCAACCGCGGCCGGAAGTCCAACCATTCACCGTAGTTACGACCTCCACTACATGGCAAAATCTTAAACTCAATTTATATAGGTGTTAAGAGGTCAAAGTGTCTCTGCCTGTTTGACTTGAATCGGGACAGGCTTTGGTTTGGGAGCTCTGAATGTGGAGAAGCTGTATACGATCAGGGCAAACCAGATGAACGAGAAGCTGACCAATTCACCATGCGAGAACGGTTCCCCGAAGAGGAATACGGCCAGCAGAAGGGTCGTCGTTGGCGCAATGTACTGAATGAATCCGACCAGAGAAAGCGGCAGCAGCTGCATGGATTTAGCGAACCAGAATAACGGCATTGCCGTAGCTACTCCGGAGAGCAGCAGAAGTACGGTAGTGACAGGCGAAAGTGAAGCGAAGCTTCCATGCCCCTGAGACTGAATATAAATAAGGTACCCTGCCGCGGCGGGGAGTGCAACGATAGTCTCTCCGGTCAGGCCGAGGAGGACATCCAGTCCGGCAATTTTTTTGGCGAGCCCATATAGGGAGAAAGAAACGGCTAATGCGATGGCAATCCAAGGGACTTGTCCGAATTGCAGCGCCATGATCAGTACGCCGATATCCGCAAGTACGATGGAAGCCCATTGGCCAAGAGATAGCCGCTCCTTCAGAAATGCCACTGCGAACAAGACACTGATCAGCGGGTTCATATAATACCCCAGGCTTGTCTCAATGACATGATTGTTGTTAACAGCCCAAATGAACAGGAACCAGTTCGAGCTGATAAAAATAGAGCAGAGTACAACCGCCGTGATACTTCGTCTGCTGGAGACAACAGCCTTCATCCGTTTCCACTGACGAGTTACTGTGACCAGAACGGCTACAAATACGAACGACCAGAGAATGCGCTGCGCCAGAATATCCCAAGCGGGCAGTGTGGAGAATAACCGCCAGTACAGCGGCAGAAATCCCCAGGCGAGGTAAGACAAAACGGCATAGATAATTCCTTTTTTCATCAGCTACTCCTTACCATAAAACCCGGATCATACACCCGCGGGTCTAATGTTTGATTATTATCGAACAAACGAAATATAGCACGGAGTCACAAGTAAAGCAATACAAGCCTCTCTATATTATGGATATAGTTGTACCTTCTCGGTCACCGGCCCGGCTTCTTTACGGAACTCGGAAGGGGAGCATTTCATCTCTTTGCGGAACACTTTGATAAAATAGCTGGCATTATCGAATCCGGCCTCCAACGCAATGTCAGAGATTTTGCGGTCGCTCTGCTGCAGCAGGGCCGCCGCCTGACGAACCCGGTAGGAATTGATATATTCCACTGGGGTCTTGCGTGTCATGGATTTGAAGAACCGGCAGAATTGGCCCTCGCTCATAGGGATTAAGTCTGATAAATCCCGGGTGCGTATCGGCTCCTGATAATTGTCCTGAATATAGAGAATAACCTTCTTTAAACGGCTGATCTTGGTGGTACTGGTGTCGCCGGATTTGCTGCGATTCTCATGCCGGTCCTCAGCGGCGATCTGAGAGAGCATAACTAACAGCGTTCCTTTTATAAATGCCTCAAATCCGGGCCGCTGTTCAGCATAGGCATCCATCAGCTCCTGCAGCTGATCCAGTAATTTCTTGTGCCAGGGAATGGCGGGAGTAATATGGCGTGGAAAGCTTTGACGCTTCTCCAGAAGCGGGAGTATCGTATTCTGTTGAATGGCGTCATACTGGGCGCTGGCGAGCAGATCCGGATGAAAGACAAGCGCGCAGAATTTGCAGGAGGTATCGTGTAGTGCATAGGCTGCGTGAATATCGCCTGATTCAATAAAGACGGCTTCTCCGGCCCGCAGCGATATATATTCCGTATCGACCTGAAATTGAATTTCCCCTTCCAGCAGCATAAAGAACTCAGCCTCTTCATGCCAATGCGTATCCAGAACATGTGTCCCTCCGGGCAGCTCGACCCAATAAGCAGCCAGGGGAAACATAATATTGCCGTGAACACGGTCTTCCTTGAGCAATCGCTGGGATGTGTGGTCCATAATTTTCTCCTCCAATGATGAAAAGATCAAAATTGTGTTATGAATAAGCTATATTTTATAAGTTTGGCAACAATCTTATCGGTATAATACAACTATACAAGATAGTCTTGAGTATGAGAAGTGAATACACACCAAATTGAAGGGTGGCAATCAAGATATGAAATTTACAGACGGACTTTGGCTGGTTCGCGATGGAATCAGCATTAATGGTGCGGTTCAGAATTATGTAGTGGAGAAGACCTCCGAAGGCTTGACGGCAATTACCCAGACGACTCCGATTACAGGGCGTGCAGCAACGCTGAACTCAACCCTGCTCACCGTGAAATTCCATTCCCCGCTTCCGGGCGTTGTAGGCATTAAGATCATCCATCATGACGGCGTGAAGGAACGCGGCCCCGTTTTTGAACTGACTAAGGGTACCGGCGATCATGTGCAAATCGAAGAAACCGAGGCACAAACCGTGCTGATCAGCGGCGGGCTTCGTGTCGTTATCAACAAAGGCACTCACTGGTCCGTAGACTTCTACCGGGGCAGCGAACGAATTACAGGCAGCGGTTACAAATCGATGGCCTACATTACTGACCAGGATGGCAACACATTTATGCGTGAAGAGCTGGATCTTGGCGTAGGAGAATTCGTATACGGCCTTGGCGAACGGTTTACTGCTTTTGTTAAAAACGGACAGGTCGTAGATATCTGGAACAAGGATGGCGGAACCAGCTCCGAGCAGGCGTACAAGAACATTCCTTTCTATGTGACGAGCAAAGGCTACGGCGTTTTTGTGAATCATCCTGAGTTGGTTTCGTACGAAATCGCTTCGGAAAAAGTGAAAAAGGCCCAGTTCAGCGTAGCTGGCGAGAGCTTGGAATACTTCGTGATTGATGGACCTACCATTAAGGATGTCATCAGCAATTATACTTCGCTCACCGGCAAGCCTGCGCTTCCTCCGGCATGGACTTTCGGCCTGTGGCTGACGACTTCGTTCACAACGGACTATGACGAAGCAACAGTGAACTCTTTCGTAGAGGGCATGGCAGAACGTGACCTTCCGCTGCATGTATTCCACTTCGACTGCTTCTGGATGCGTGAATACCAATGGACAGATTTCCAGTGGGACTCGCGCGTATTCCCGGACCCGGTAGGTATGCTGAAGCGCCTGAAGGAAAAAGGATTGAAAATCTGCGTCTGGATCAACTCTTATATCGGACAACGTTCACCGCTGTTTGAAGAAGGTAAGAAGAACGGTTATTTGATCAAAAAAGCAAACGGCGATGTCTATCAGACAGATCTGTGGCAAGCGGGCATGGGACTTGTGGATTTCACGAACCCTGCAGCTTGTGAGTGGTATGCCGGTTACTTGCGTGACCTGGTGGATATGGGCGTTGACAGTTTCAAGACTGACTTCGGTGAGCGTATCCCTACCGATGTCGTATACTTCGACGGCTCTGACCCGTTCAAAATGCACAACTATTACACTCAAATGTATAACAAGGTTGTCTTTGAAGTATTGGAAGAGAAACTTGGTACAAATGAAGCCGCGGTCTTCGCGCGTTCGGCTACCGCAGGCGGCCAGCAGTTCCCGGTTCACTGGGGCGGCGATTGCTTCGCCGACTATGAGTCG
Organism: Paenibacillus oryziterrae; assembly: GCF_042610485.1. Classification (NCBI taxonomy): domain Bacteria; kingdom Bacillati; phylum Bacillota; class Bacilli; order Caryophanales; family Paenibacillaceae; genus Paenibacillus; species Paenibacillus oryziterrae. The sequence continues at coordinate 40,624 of NZ_JBGJZO010000008.1, forward strand.
ATGGCAGAAAGTCTGCGCGGCGGGCTGTCGCTTGGCCTGTCCGGGTTTGGCTTCTGGAGCCATGATATCGGCGGCTTCGAGAACACCGCTCCGGCTGATGTATTCAAGCGCTGGTTAGCTTTCGGACTGCTCTCCAGCCACAGCCGTCTGCACGGCAGTACTTCGTACCGTGTGCCTTGGGCGTATGACGACGAAGCAGTTGATGTTACCCGTTTCTTCACTAAACTTAAATGCAGCCTGATGCCGTATCTGTACGATGTGGCAGGGCAAGCTCATGAGCACGGCTGGGCTTCCATGCGGGCCATGGTTATGGAATTCCCGGAAGATCCTACTTGTGAGATTCTGGACCGTCAATATATGCTGGGTGACTCCTTGCTTGTAGCACCAATCTTCCAGGAGAACGGTGAAGTGAAATACTACCTTCCTGCCGGACGATGGACACATCTGCTTAGCGGTGAAACCGTACAGGGCGGATCCTGGCGTAAAGAGCAATACGACTTCTTCAGCTTGCCGCTGTTTGTCCGCCAGAATACGTTGCTGGCCCGGGGCAGCGAAGACAGCCGTCCGGATTACGATTTCGCTGACGGCGTGAAATTCGGATTGTATGCACTTGAACACGGCGCGGCGACCTCTGCAACCGTACGGGATATGAAAGGTACACCGGAGCTCGTTGTGAAGGCTGAACGCACAGGCAGCACCGTAACTGTTACTGCGGAAGGCAGCGGTAAGGAATTCACACTGGTACTGCACGATCTGGGAGCCATTGCCTCTGTTGAAGGTGCAGAACAAGTGGATGGAACCTCGGTGAAGGTAACAGCTGGAGCTAAATCGGTAAGCTTCAAGATTGAATTGAAATAGGTTAAGGCCTAACGAACCTCTCCCGGCAGACTGGATTTGAACCCCAACCTTGCCGGGAGAGGTTTTTGGTGCAGGCCAGTCTATAGATGGCTGCACCGCGTAGAGAGATCATGCAGAGGAGAAGAAGTATAGATGAACGACTTCAATAAATTTGGCCAAGGCGTGTTAAACCAGGCTGAATATACTTCAGCAACAGTGGTGTCAGCCGCTGCCAATTTCATTATGAACCGGGACGAAGCTTACACGCATACGTTCCGAACCTATATCCGATTAAGGGAGAATGGAAGGCTGAGTCTTAAATTCTGGCACGGTAATGCGGTGGATTCGACCTGGGATATGGGGCAGGAGGCGGCGGCAGGCGAACCGGGCGGTGAATGGAGTATTGAAGCGGCTTATGTGGCCGACGGCGGACTTGTAGCGGATGGAACCGTAGCGGTAGGCTCTGCAGTGGCTGTCACTTACGCGGGTAACAGCCACCGGCAGGTTGCACCCGGAGAAACTTTCTGGAGCGATGAAGTGCAGCTTGAACTGCCGGAAGGACACTATCTGGCGTTTAGCTGGACCCTCAAATCGGATTCCCCCGGCAAAAGCGTTCCCTATAACGTGGAAGGTATGCTGGTCCCGGCCTATGACGCCCCGGGGAATCTTGCTGTTCAGGAAACTGCGGAGAGTTATACGGAATCGGACAAGCTGCTTGTGATGCCGGCCTATATCGGCTACAAGAAAAAAGTGAAGAAGAAGCTCGTATTCCTGGGGGATTCGATTACCCAAGGGGTGAGAACAGAGAAGGATGAGTATACTTACTGGGCTGCGCGGATCGCTAAAGAGCTTGGTACCGGCTACGGACTGTGGAATATCGGCTCGGGATGGGGCAGAGCCTATGATGTCGCCGCTGGTGGAGCGTGGCTGAACAAGGCGCAGCAGGGCGATGAAGTGCTGATCGTGCTGGGTGTCAATGATCTGGATATCGGACAACGTTCGGTGGAAGAGCTCCTGAAGGATTTGGCGGTAATTATCTCATTGATTAAGGAAGCGAACCCTGAAGCCGAGATTATCCTGAGTACGGTGCCGCCGTTTAATTTCGAAGGCGGCCGGGAGTTGGCCTGGCGTCATGTGAATGGTGAGATTCGATCAAATCCACCGGAAGGAACGGCACGCGTATTTGATATTGCTGCAGTTCTCTCCATGCCGGCGCCGCATGAGCACCTGGTCCGTGCTGAATATATGAGCAACAGCGATGATCCGCATCCGAACGGGTTGGCCGGGCAAGCGGTGGCAGAGGCATTCATGAAGTGGTATTCAGCAGGTAATAATTTGTAATCAATAACAGAGCAGCGATTCTCCTATTATTGGAGGATCGCTGCTCTGTATTTTTAGTCCTTTGCAGCTTGCTTCAGGTGCTTGTTCTGTTCAAAAATAGCAGTCCCGGCCTAAGTGTAAACCGGGTGCTATTCTGTCTTGATGGCTTCCAGCGCACTGAGCCGCATTGCACGGCGGGCGGGATAGAAACCGGATATTAACCCGACGAGGGTGGCAAATGCAATGGAAGACATCATCAGCCAAACCGGAATAATAGAGATATCCGATTGGATAACATTCGGATCGACCATTCCGCCGCCAAGAGAACCCAGCATGCCCCCGCCGAATTTGTTGAGCAGGAAGGAGGCAGCCAGGCTGAATAGCACTCCGGATAGTCCCCCGAGGAAGCCAATAAAGCCGGCTTCCATGAGAAATAACTTCCGGATATCACCCAGCTCGCAGCCGAGCACCTTCATAATGCCGATTTCGCGTGTCCGTTCATAGATGGACATGACCATCGTGTTGGTAATGCCCAGCGCGGCGACCAGCAGGGAGATTGCGCCGATGCCGCCAAGAATCATCTGAATCGTCCGGGAGGTTTCCTGCATGCCTTTCAGCACATCCGTCAGAGCACTGGTGCCAAAGCCTAATACCTTAATCTTCTCACGTACCGGTTCGACATCCTTCATCTCTTTCACCCGGACAATCGCTTGCTGATAACCCTGCTGTACCCCCGTGCCCATGCCCTGTTCCTTCTGCGTCTTCGCATTCTCGCGCAGCAGCTTCTGGAGATGGTCGATATTCATGTAGACTGACCAGTCCTTCTCATTTCGTGCTTCGGCCAGCAATCCTACCGCCTTGACTTTGTAGAGCTTGGCAGGCTTCTTGTTCTCGTCCGGGGTCTCGCCCCCGGCAGTCTGGGGCTGCTTGTCACCATATGTCATATCAAAGGTCATTTGCAGCTTCTCAGTCATCACATCCACAGGTGCGGTTTGTCCATAGCCCATGGAGGACTTCGGATTATAAAAGCTTAAAGGAAGCTGGGAGCCAAACAGCAGCTCATCGTCGTCCAGTGTCGTCAGCAGTCTGCCGCCAGCCGGGATGAAATCCAATTTCTCCAAGGCCTCCGGCCGGATGCCCACCAGATTTATATAGGTCAAATATTTGCCAGCCGCAAGCTTGGCGGAGGTCTGGATCATGGGTGTTGCCACCTCCACGCCTTCAAAGCCGGAGATCGTCTGCATTGCCCGGTCATCGAGCTTAACGGTTGAACCCCCGCTGCTGCCCATTCCTCCGGCCATTCCGCCTCCGTCCAGAAAGACGTTAATCACCGTCAGGCTACCCATCTGGCTGACCTGCTGCTTGAAGCTTTCGTTCATTCCAATCCCGAGCGACAGCATCACGACAATGGCCGCCGTACCGATAACTACACCAAGAATGGTCAGGAAGGAGCGGACCTTACTGCGCAGGAAATTAATTAATGCCAGCCGGATCAGGTCAAAAGTCGTCATCCAGTTCCAGATCCTTTCGTCTGCGGCGTTTGGCCTTAAGGATCATCACTCCTGTGATGCCCGCCGCAATGAGCAGCGCCGGAATCCCGATGATGAGATAGGTGCGCAGTTTGCCGGAGGAGGTTTCGGGACCTTCCAGCGGCTGGTCCGGCGGGATATTCTCCATAGGCGGCATTTCATTGACCATAACGGTAAACGGTTTGCGGATTTCGCTTGGCTTGCCTGCCGCATCCTCAAAAGTGAACACGATTTCTCCGCTTAATTCTCCAGCCGCATTTGGCGTAATTGAAGGCTCGAAGGAATCACTGCGGCCGGAAGCAAAGTTGCCGACGTAATAATTGCTGTTTGTGCTCTGGAAATCGCCTTCTACCGATACCATCAGGTTATACAGAATAGACTTACCCATGTTGTAGAATTGCAGCGACAGCGGCACAGGCTGCATCGGGAAAGCTTCACCCAGGACACTAACCTCTCCAGCTGTCAGCCTGGCTGCCTGGAGCACGGGAATGCTGACCGTTTCTTTGGTTGTATAAGGATTGCCCTTGTCGTCTTCATATTCAAAGTTCAAGGACAAGGTGTACATTTTGGGCTCAGCATCGGCTTTTGCACGGAGAGTTAAGGCTTCCTCCATCGCACCGCGTGCCGGAATACTTTCGATATAAAATGTATTGCTGCCGTTCACGGTGAAGGTGCCGTCATCGGAAGTAATGGTCAGCTTAATATTGCCAATGTTCATCAGGCTGCTTGTATTTAAAAAAGATAGCGATAGACTGGTATCTTCTCCTGCAAGTGCCTCCGCAGGCTCCAAAGCATAACGGTTCACGATAATACGGGGAACCGTCTTCTTCTCCCCGGCTCCGGCGGTTCCTTCTACATAAACACCGGCATACTGGAGCAGCGAGGTCTTGACGGGCTGCCCGCCCTGGATGACTTCATAATCCACCGCGATCGAGACAGGATAACTTTTGGTAGGGGCATCCGGAGCAACCGAAAGAGCGAAGCTTAACGTCTTACTCTGACCCGGAGAAAGTGAAGGAATAATCACATTGCTCAGTGACACGGGCACCAGCTCTTTGTCAGCAGTTACGGCCACCTTCACATTGTGCGCTTTAACCCCGCCGGTGTTCGTTACTTTAAAACGGATGTTGAACTTTTCCTTTGGCAGCAGAGTAGTATTCGGTGTACTCAGACTTTCGATGATTACTGCAGACGAGGAGCCATCTCCGCTCTTCACGGGGATAAAAATCTGACTCTCTTCACTGACCGCCGTACCGGTCTCATCCTTGTAATCCCATTTCACTCCGAGCGGCTGGCTGCCGCCGGCAATGCTTGAGGACACCGTCAGGTTAAACGTAGCCTCCTGCATCATTCCACCGCTGATCCGCGAAATTCTTCGTGTCCCTGTATCACCATCCAGAGCGAAACCCTCTGATTTAAGCCCGCTCAGGCTGAGCTTAATATCTTTGGCTTCCAGTGACCCTTCATTGGAGACACGCACAATTAGCTTCAGCTTTTCGCCGGGAACGGCTTGGGCAGGCGAGCTGGTTATGCCGTACAGGGAAAGGCGTGAAGGCGTGCTGTTGTTATTTACTTTGATATAGAGTCCTTCACTGGAAGTGAAGGGATCGCCAAAGGCATTGCTGTACTGGCCGTTAAGCTTTAGCGCATAAACACCGGTAGCGGTATCTGGTTTAATCGCCAGATTAAAGGTAATTATCTTTATTTCATTGCCTGCCATCTGTGATACCGATTGTGTCAGGTTTACCATGCTTGGAAGGTAAGGGATTTTGTTCTTATCTTCCGGCTCCAGTGTCAGAGTGATATTCTGTGCCGTATGCGACGACAGGTTCTTGACGGGTATATTCAGCGTCAGTGTTCTGCCAGCATCCACTGCCGGCATCGAATCGCTGCCTGTAATGACAAGCTTCGGCGCATATTTGGTGGTATCTGCCGGCTGAGGAGCGGGTGTTGCGGTTGCTTCAGGGAGTGTGGGGACAGCCTGAGTAATCGACAACGTCTGTTTGGGTCCTTTGGTATCTACTCCACTGTTCTTGTAAGCGAAACTCACCGCAAGCTGAGTGCCTTTTCCGCTATAGACAACAGGCAGATCGATGGTGAATGCTGCTTTTCCGCCTGCAGATGAGAGATCCGAAATTTCGTTGCTCGTCTTTCCGTAAAAGGAGCTGGAGTCTTCGATCTGCATGCTTGCCGGGATATACAATGCCGGGTCCGCATTCTCCACAGTTAACTGCAGGGTCACTTCCGTACCCTCGTTAATTTGCGAGGTATTGCCTTTAATAATTTTGTAACCTGTTACTTTAATCGCGTTCGGATCTGAAACTGCAGCCCCGTAAGAAACTTCGGAATTCCATGAAATACAGGATAGGAAGAATAATAATGCCAGTGCAAGCGAGGTGTATTTCCTGCTCCAGACCGCTTGATTATGTTTCATGATTGACCACTCCAAAGGCTTCATTTTGTATAACTATTTCTTGAATCCTGCCGTCGATGATCCGGATCACCCGATCGGCAACTTTCGCAATTTCATTGTCATGGGTAACCATAACCAGCGTCTGCTCCCGTCTGCGTGCCAGCGTCTTCATCAGTTCAAGTACCTCAAGCGTGGTCTTGGAATCCAGATTTCCTGTAGGCTCGTCTGCAAAAATAATGGAAGGCGCTGCTGCGAACGCCCGGGCAATGCCCACGCGCTGCTGCTGGCCGCCGCTCATCTGAGAGGGCTTGTGCCGGGCATGCGACTGTAGTCCGACCGCGGTCAGCAACTGCGCGGCTCTCCGCTCCCGCACTTTGCGCGAGATTCCCTTGAAGGTCAGAGGCAAGGCGACATTTTCCAGTGCGGTTAACGCAGGGAGCAGGTTATAGGATTGGAAGATGAATCCGAGATAGTTCTGGCGGAAGCGTGCGAGCTTCTTCTCCGACATGGCACTAACTGTTTCGCCGCGGATTTTAACCGAACCCCGGGTTGGTTTCTCCAGCCCGGCCATCATATTCAGCAGCGTGGATTTGCCGGAGCCGGAAGTGCCGAGCAGGCAGCAGAATTCGCCTTTTTGAATGGTAAGGGAGATGGAGTCCAGTGCGACGACCTTCTCGGAGCCGATCCGGTAAATTTTTCGCAGATTCTCCACTTCAATAATTGGGGGTAAGGGTTTCACAATAGGGCTGTGCTCCTTTTGGCGGATAACCGCTTTTTATATGTAGACAGTACACTGGCATGATCTGGCAGTATATAGGAAGTATAAGAGAGAAGGCTGCCCGCTTTGTTTCAATTTTTTCTTAATAAGTTCTCAATTTCTTAACCTAACGGGTCCTAAAGATAAAAACTCCGGATTGCACGGGAGATTCCGTCTTTTCGGAGTGAAATTAGTGCGTATGAAAGACTGGCGACAGAAGTTACATCGTTAATGCAGCCTTCTGAACTGTTCAGGTGTCGTTCCTGACTGTTTGCGGAAGGTGGCGACGAAATGGCTGACATCGCGGAAGCCGACCTGCTGAGAGATGGCTTTTACCGTGGTGTCCGGGTGGCTGACGAGAAGCTCCTTCGCCTTGCGCATGCGCAGCCGGACGAAATATGCATAAGGAGACAAGCCGAAGGTCTGGAGGAACAGGCTGTTCAAGTAACGCCCGGAGACCCCTAGTTTTAGAGAGAGGTCATGGAGACCGATGTCGGGATCACCGTAATGCAGATCCATCCACTGCAGCAGCGGCTGTAGCTTGTCGATATTGCGGGAAATAGAGGTGTTGTTATGGAGCTGGCCGTATTTGCTGAGTGTCAGCAAGAAATGATATGCATCGGTTGAATTCTGCAGGCCGAACATATCCTGCTGTTTCTCCTGGCGGTCCAGCATGTCACCCAGCATCCGGGATAAGGGTGCTCCATGCTCCCAGCGGTAATAGGCGGATGAAGTGATGCCAAGCGAATCCAGAACATGTTGAGCAGAATCTCCACCGAAGGTCAGATAATAGGAGCTCCACTCCCCGGAGGATGCTTCATAGCGGTGAGGAATATGGGGGAAGAGCAGCAAGCCGCTGCCTTTCGGCAACAACAATGTCTTATTGTCAAAAACAATCTTTCCTTCACCGGAGTCAGTTTGAATCCAGTGATACATAGGATAACCGTTCGGCCTGGAGACTGCCTCCTGTTCAGGGTTGAACCCCACGCTGTCAACGGTGATAGGCAGAGACTGTCCGCCCTCATGGGTAAATACGATTCTTCTGTACAATGCGGCAGCTATCAATACCTTCATCTCCTGTCGGATTCGTGATTCTCAGGCTCAAGTTCTTGTTCTATATTATTATATGTCAGGTATTTAATTTTATATTTAAAGCTAAAGTTCAGAGGATTACAATGAATATATAATTATACTATAAAGGATGTGCAAATCTTGATCAACGATAAATTGCCGAAGATTTGGTATGGCGGAGATTACAACCCCGAGCAGTGGGAAGCACCGGATTGGGCCGAAGATGAACGTATGTTCAAGCTGGCCGGAATTGATGTAGCTACGATAAATGTGTTCTCCTGGGCGCTGATCCAGCCTTCCGAGGATACGTATGATTTCTCCGGCCTCGATGCCATGATGGACCGGTTATATAAGAATGGCACGTATGTATGCCTTGCTACGGCGACGGGGGCACATCCGGCCTGGATGGCGCACCGTTTTCCGGAAGTAACCCGCGTGGATGTCCAAGGGCGCAAACGTAAATTCGGGGGACGGCATAATTCCAATCCGAACAGCTCTGTATACCGGAAGTATGCTGCACTTTTGGCTGGCAAGCTTGCAGAAAGATATAAGGATCACCCAGCCCTCGTGGCATGGCATATCTCTAATGAATATGGCGGTTATGATTATTCGGAGCAGTCCGAGGCTGCTTTCCGGGTTTGGCTTAAGAAGCGTTACGGTACGCTTGATACCTTGAACAAGGCGTGGAATACCCGTTTCTGGGGACATACCTTCTATGATTGGGAAGAAATTGTAGCACCGAGCGAGCTTAGCGAAGAGTGGAACGGGAACCGCACCAACTTCCAGGGGATTTCACTGGATTACCGCTGTTTTATGTCCGACAGTCTGCTGGAATGCTACAAGCTGGAGTACGATGCAATTAAGCAGCACAGCACCAATGTTCCAATTACCACGAATCTGATGGGCTTTTATCCGGAGCTGGATTACTTTGAATGGGCCAAGCATATGGATGTCATCTCCTGGGACAACTATCCTTCCCTGGATACGCCGGTCAGCTTTACCGCGATGACCCATGACCTGATGCGCGGCCTGAAGAACGGGCAGCCGTTTATGCTGATGGAGCAGACGCCAAGCCAGCAGAACTGGCAGCCGTACAATTCACTGAAACGTCCAGGCGTAATGCGCCTGTGGAGTTACCAGGCCGTAGCCCGTGGTGCGGACACGGTCATGTTCTTCCAGCTGCGCCGTTCCATCGGAGCCTGCGAGAAATACCACGGCGCCGTGATTGAGCATGTCGGCCATGAGCATACCCGGGTATTCCGCGAGAGTGCGGAGCTTGGCAAGGAACTGGAGCGGCTTGGAGATAAGCTGCTGGATGCCCGCAGCGAAGCTAAGGTGGGTATTATCTACGACTGGCAGAACCGCTGGGCGCTTGATTTGTCGAGCGGTCCTTCGGTAGCGCTGAATTATGTCAATGAAGTACACAAATTTTATGATGCGCTGTATCAGCAGAACATCGAGGCTGACATGATTGGCGTTGAGGAGAACCTGTCCAAATACAAGATTGTCATCGCGCCGGTGCTATATATGATCAAGCCGGGATTTGCTGAAAAGGTCGAAGCATTTGTCCGTGCTGGCGGAACGTTTATCACGACCTATTTCAGCGGCATCGTGAATGAGAATGATCTCGTAACCGTAGGCGGATACCCGGGAGAACTGCGGAAAGTGCTTGGCATCTGGGCGGAAGAGCTTGATGCGCTGCTTCCGGGAATGAGCAATGAAATGGTGATGAACCAAGAGTGGGGCGGTCTAAGCGGGTCGTACACATGTGATCTGCTCTGCGATCTGATCCATTCGGAAGGGGCAGAGGTTCTGGCGCAGTATGGCTCCGATTTCTACAAAGGCATGCCGGCACTTACCGTGAACACGTTCGGTGAGGGCAAAGCCTATTATGTAGCTACAAGTCCGGAAGCCGGATTCCTGCAAGGATTCCTGGGCAATATCTGCGCTGAGAACAGTGTGCTGCCGCTGGTGAAAGCACCGGAAGGCATTGAATCCGTGCAGCGCGTGAAGGACGGTGTTCCTTATCTGTTCCTGCTGAACCATAGCGCAGAAGAGCTGAGCGCCGAGATCGGTTCTGTTGAGCGCACCGACCTCTTGACCGGTGCCGTCTTCAGCGGTACAGCCAAGGTTCCGGGACGCGGCCTCCTGATCCTGGAAGGCACTAAATAAGAGTCTTCGTTGAACTTGGTTCCGCTTTTCTCCCGGCTGGGAGGAGAGCGGGATTTTTTATGATAAAGAGGGGTGCAGACATCCAAATGGTGTCATGACTGGTCTGATAAGCAAGCCGGAAATACAACAACAAAGGAGGCAATGCACATGGACAAGGGAATTCTCAGCACGCAGGTGATTACGCAGATCGGCATTATTGTGAAGGACATAGAGAAGACGGCGAAGAGTTATGCAGACTTCTTCGGTATTCCTCAGCCGGAGGCGTTCTGGACCGATACGCAGAATTTGGCGCAGACTGAGCTTAGAGGGGAGGCGACGCCTGCCCGGGCCAAGCTTGCTTTTGTGGATGCGGGTCAGGTCCAGATCGAGCTTATCCAGCCGGACGAACAGCCGTCGACTTGGCGTGAATTTCTCGATACCCAGGGAGAAGGTATTCACCATATCGCTTTTGCCATTAAAGGAATGAAAGAGAAGATCGAACTGCTGGGGCAGCATGGGATGCCGCTCATCCAGAAAGGCGAATACACCGGAGGACGTTATGCGTACATGGACAGCTTCAGTGAATTGAAGGTGCTGGTGGAGCTTCTTGAGAACGACTAGTGTATAATAGGCGGATAATAACTTCCCTCAAGGGGGCCGCCAGACTGAAAAATTTACTCGTAACCGGATACCGGGCGCATGAGCTTGGCATCTTCGACAACAAACATCAAGGAATTCCCTATATCAAAAAAGCGCTGTCCTCACGCATTGTTCCGTTGGCAGAGGAAGGGCTGGAATGGGTACTTACGCCAGGGCAGTACGGAGTGGACCTGTGGGCCTGCGAGGTTGTATTGGAACTAAAGAATCATTATCCCGGACTGAAGCTCGGAATTATTACAGCTCATGCCGCGCCTGAGGAGAAGTGGAAGGAAGAGAAGCAGGAGGAGTATCGCCGAATCGTTGGCCGTGCGGATTATTACGGTGCGGTCAGCAAGCAGCCATATGAAGGAAGCTGGCAGTTTAGGGCAAGGGATGATCTGTTACTACGTAAGAGCGATGGCATGCTGCTGTTCTATGATGAGGAGGCCGCCGAAGGCAGCCCGAAATTCTTCAAGGAACGGGCAATGAAGCTGCATGAGGCCACCGGCTATGGGTTATATATCATTCATTCAGAGGATATCCAGGCCATTGCCGAAGAGGAGAATATGAGCCGTTACGAATAGCGGCTGGGGAGGCGCTCACAGCCAAATCTATGTGCTCTCCGGTATGTGGATATAGTCCAATAACATAAACGTGACAACGCAATAACCCGGTGCCGATGGCTCCGGGTTTTTGTCATTGCTGGTTGTCGCACTCTGCTAAGAGGTAGTACCAATAGAACTGTGCAGAAGTCAATGCCATTCGTCAAGGCAGGCGCCCTAGATAAAGCTGTGCAGAGAAGGGGCTTTGCGTGCCTTCGTGTGCTGCTCGAACGCATACGCTAAGGAGATTAGCACCGGCTCTTCATAGGCCCTTGCAGCAAAAGCAACGCCAAAAGGCGGGCCGGCAGCGGTATAACCGGCAGGAACCACAATGGAGGGATATCCTGCCCGGGAGGTGATTCTTGCCCCGAAATCAGCCGGGAACAGCAGTGCATCCAATTGGTGCTCCTTCATGACAGCATCGATGCCCTCCTCCTTGCACAGCCGGAGGTCTGTGAGCCGGTCACGAAGATACTGTGGTTCGGTTAATGTCCCGGAAGTATTATACTCGGCATCGATTAGCGTTGCCTGTCCATAACGCAGCGTCTCCACCGGATGCGCGTGGTTGTAATCGATAATCTCCCGAAGTGTACGCACCGGTGCTCCGGGACCCAGCTTCGAGAGGTAAGCATTCAGTGAGGTTTTGAATTCATTGAGCACGACAGAAGAATATTTAATCTCCCGGGCGGTTCGGATATCGGCGGGATCGATAATGGTTGCGCCCAGCTCTTTCATTCGTGCTACGGCAGCATTGAATAGAGCAAGCTGCTCCTCAGTCAGTTCTTCGAAATAGTAATCACGCGGAATGCCGATGCGGGCACCTTGCAGGCCGTTTATATCCAGGTATGAAGTATAATCCTCATGCACCTTCCCGGTGCCTGATCCCATCGCGGGATCATTGGCATCAAATCCGAGCATGGCATTCAGTAGCAATACGGCATCTTCAACGGTTCTTGCCATCGGACCTGCGGTATCCTGCGTATTCGAAAGCGGCAGAATGCCGCTGCGGCTGAGCAGACCGACAGTAGGCTTAAGGCCGATAACTGAGCCGAGGTTACCGGGATTCAGAATGGAACCGGAGGTTTCGGTTCCGACAGAAACGGTACAGAAATTGCATGCGACCGCCACGGCGGAGCCGGCGCTTGACCCTCCGGTGGGTGTGGAAATATTATACGGGTTCAGGGTTTGACCACCGCGGGAGCTGTAGCCGGAAGGCATGCCGTTCGTCATGAAATTGGCGAATTCCGTCATGTTGGCTTTACCCAGAATGACCGCCCCGGCATCACGTAGCTTCGCTGCAATGAATGCATCCTCGCCCGCGAAATTATCTTTAAGTGCCAACGATCCGGCACTGGTGTGCATTTTATCGCCGGTATTGATGTTGTCCTTTAATAATACAGGTATGCCGTGAAGCGGGCCGCGCGGGCCCAATAAAGCGCGTTCGGTATCCAAGGCTTCAGCAATGAACAGTGCATCAGGATTGATCTCCAGTACGGAGTTGATCGTCAGGCCGTTTTTGTCATGATTCGTGATCCGCTCAAAATACATAAGGATTAATTGCTTCGATGTGATTTCTCCGGAATCCAGGGCCGCCTGGATGTCGGCAATTGTGGCCTCAACGATTTCAAAGCTCATGCGGGCGCTCACTTCTTTCACTCGAATTAGGGTTGCTTACCTAAGTATAACCATAGTTTGGCAGTGCTGACAGCGTTCTTTTGTGAAAAAAGCGCGCAAGGAGATATTCCCCTTCCGCGCCTTATGTACAAGAATTATTCGGAATACAGCCCAAGCTGTATCCCAAGTGCCAGGAGCTCCTCGTAAGGATCACCGGTAAGTCCCATGACCTGGGCAAAAGCAGGCTCAGTCTTGATTCCGTTCTCCTTAAGAGAGAGAACCGATGCTTTGATGGAGGGATGCTTCAGCAGCAGATGATGTTCCACCAGCATATGGCGGTAGGCGTGCTGCCGGTGTACGGCCTGAGGCTGGCCAAACAGTTCGAAATGGAAACCGCCGGATGTGAAATTTGCTTTGATCACAGGCATACCTCTGATGGACTTTTCTTTGATCCGGAATCCTGCATATTTTCCATACAACGAGACTACTTCGTCTTCAAATCTAGGGAAGTCGGATACCTCCATGATAATGTCCAAATCCGAAGCCGCAGTATCAATTCCGATGGGAATCGTGCCGCAGAGTACTGGAGTATACGAGGATAACCGATTCCATATTTCTGTATCCATGATGGCCTGATACGCCAGCCGCTGCTTGTTACTGCCCGATTTCAAATATGTAATGTCTCTGAACAAGCTCACGTCACTCCCTCACAAATGTTAGAAGTTGAATGGAGATACGCTGCCGATTAGCCCGCCGATGGCGCCTGCTACAACAGAGGTAATCAGTTTATAGAATATGTATCCAGTAACCGCATTGGTTAGGATGATACTGTAGATGACATCGACAGAACCAGCAGAGTCATGAATCGGGTACTGAAACACTACCGCATTGATAGCTGCGAAGATGAAGAGGAACGCCAGTACGAGCAAGTACAGTGAGAAGGTATAGAGGCTGACAAGCAGGAATAGGTTGGCTAATACCAGGACCGCAACAGCCGGAATAAGCAGTGTGCCGAACCGGGCCAGCAGGAGCTTAAGTGAGAAGCTTACCTTCTCCAGACGCAGCACAGCAAAGATCAGTCCAAAGGCAACGGCAATGCCGAATGCTGTCAGGAACAGAGGCTTTAGGAAGCCGGGGCCGAAGGCCGGGGAGATATCCCACTTCAGAAACCAGAATAGAAAATAAAAGGCGGAGAAGGCTGAAACTAAGGCGGCGGTAATAATTCCGTTAAGAGTTTGTTCTTCGCCCACAGTTCTCATGGTGCGGTAAGGCCGTACCAGAGCACTGAGGAAAAAGCTGAAATACTGCTTGCTTACCTGTCTTGCCTGCTGAACCCGCTCATCCTGGATAAAAGAGTTCCATGAATCCTTCGCTTTCTGGGGTCCTGGGTTCTGGCCTTCCGGATTCGTAAAGGGTGTTCCGCCATCAAAATTGCTCATTACTATTCCTCCTCATAAATTATGGAAATGTAGTTATTACTTATATTATAAGGTACATATTGAATATGTACTATGATTTTGTCGTTATTTGCCATATGAATTGTAGAATACAAGAGAACAAGCCTGCCGTATACCGGCAGGCTTGTATTACAATCATGGAAGTTATGAAGCACAGCCAGGAGAGTGTCCTCGCCGCTATCCGCCACTATTCCTGGGAAGCTGGTGCAAAGCCTTCTTCCATCAGGTACTCTTCCGCTTCTTCAATGGTTTCGAATGCCATCTCCAGATTCAGGCCGGCATACAAATACCACAAATCTTCTTCCCTAGTAAGCTTCAGAAGGTTACCTTCCGCGTTGCTCCAGAATGAGTCTGAAGCTGACGCCGCTTTCTTCTTCCGCTTGCTGACTACAGGCGCATCAGGAATAAACATGGACAGCGAGGTAATGGATGCGTCTATTAATTCCCGCAGCTCGGCTTCCGAGTAATCACGGATGTTAACGAGCCCCTTGGCATCACTCTCATACCCGCGCAGCAGTCCTGCGAATATATAGCCATTGCCGTTTGGGTGCAGATGAGAAGCGATCGTCTTCTTCTCATGCCGGCTCCCCTCAAAATGATAATTCACGCGTCCAAGTGATACATTCCTGCGCTCAAGCTGTGGGTACGAATCAAGAATCGCTAATTTTTGTTCAAAAGTAAGCATATACATCCTCCGGTTTACGGTGTCATTGTGCACATGATTATAACACGCAGAGATGCTGTACACTACATCTCTTGTTCCAGCGGCCGCGACAGGATAAAAGTACAGTCCTACCCCGGGCTCTTGCCCAGAACCAGAATGCCAGCAAGGCCGTCGGCTGCCCGCGTGATGAAGAGAACAACGATAACCTTGATCATTGCCGGTGTAATTATTGTAGGTGCGGGTATGGCCTACACTGTATTGATCTCGGGGGAGCCTTCTATTTGCGTTAACCGGGTATGCTTCAAGCAACGTCTTCGATTCATAGCAACTGGATATTTCCACCTCTCAGGAGTATATTCCTTATAGAAAGGCAGGGATGTACCGTGATTGAAGTAGCTGCGGCGATTATACATAATAAGGAAGGCCGAATACTGATTGCACGCCGCAGGGCAGGCAAATCGCAAGAGGGACTCTGGGAATTCCCCGGCGGTAAAATCGAACCCGGCGAAAGTGTGCCGCAATGCCTTAAGAGAGAGCTAATGGAAGAGATGTCGCTTTCGATCGTTCCACTCGAAGTTTTTGACATCAGTGAGCATGACTATGGCAGTATCCACATCCGGCTGATTGCCTGGAGAGCGGAATACCGGGGAGGAGAGATTCATCTTTCGGATCATGATGACTACCGGTGGCTGCTGCCGGAGGAGCTGGGAGAGTTCTCTTTTGCCCCGGCGGATATCCCATTTGTGGAGAGATTGAAAGGAGAATGATTCATGCCTGTATATAACAAGCTGGTGCGTGACGGGATTCCGGAATTGATTGCATCCCAAGGAAGAACCTGCAGAACCCGGATACTGGATGCCCAGGAATACACATGTGAACTTCGGAAGAAGCTGGCGGAGGAGACGGAGGAATATCTGCAGAGTGAGAGCGACCCCTTGGCCCTTGAAGAGCTGGCCGATATCATGGAGGTTATCCTTGCTCTGGCGGAGAGACATGGTGGAGACGAAAAGGTGCTGGAGAGCATCCGGGTGAACAAGGCGCAGGCGCGAGGCCGGTTCAAGGAACGGATATTTCTGCTGGAGACATAGCTGGTAAGATAAAGGAGGAAATTTGATGGCTAAAAAGAGAATGCTACTGATTCTGAACCTGATGATCGCTATTGTTCCATTCTTGGTGTATTATCTTCTATTTCCGCATATGCCGGACGAGGTGCCGATCCATTATAACGGAAGCGGGGTTGCCGACAGATTTGTGCCGAGAACCAGCTGGGAGCTGCTCTTCCTTAGTGCCCTTGGATTCCTGGGGCTGATTATGATGAAGCTGCTCTATGCGGTATTACATAAACGCCAGCTGCCACCCAATGCCAAGGATATACCGGCTGCAATTTCTATTTGGGCAACTGCAACGATATTCGTTACCACGCTGTTTGCCGGAATCGGAATTTCAGCTTTTTTTATGATGGTGTAATCATTTTGTAAGCGTTGTATTTGTGTATCGTTGTTTGATACAATCAAAGTGACGGAATGAAGACCGAGGAGGAGAGACAAGGATGAGTGAAGATACAGCCCGCAAGATTAAATGGGGCATCATTAGCACGGGCTGGATTGCCAGCCAGTTTGTGAGGGATTTGACGCACAGCAAGACAGGTGTGGCATATGCCGTAGGTTCTCGTTCACAGGAAAGTGCCGATGAATTTGCGCAAAAGTTCGGAATGCCCAAGGCCTATGCAACCTATGAGGAACTGGTGAACGATCCTGAGGTCGAAGCCGTGTACATCGGCACACCACATCCGTTCCATAAAGATAACGCCCTCTTGGCACTTCGCGCCGGGAAAGCCGTGTTGTGCGAGAAGCCTTTTACTGTGAACAGCGGAGAGCTGGAGGAGGTCGTCGCTTACGCACGGGAACATAAGCTGTTCCTGATGGAAGCCATGTGGAGTCGTTACATTCCGGCTATTGTGAAGGTCAGAGAATGGATCGCATCGGGCCGTATCGGTGACGTTCGTCTGGTAAAAGCGGACCTGAGCTTCCGTACGGACTGGAATCCGCAAGGACGGCTGTTGAATCCGGAGCTTGGCGGCGGCGCACTACTGGACGTGGGTATCTATCCGATTTCTTTTGCCTCCATGGTGTTTGGACCACATCCTGAGAAGATTCAAAGCACGGCACATATCGGAGAGACCGGTGTGGATGAGCATTTCTCCATGCTTCTGTCCTATAGCGGCGGTAAGGCGGCTTCCCTGAATGCCGGCGTCCGTCTCAAAACACTGGAAGAAGCACATGTATTCGGAACCGAAGGCTACATCATTGTTGAGGGAACTCTGGTTAATCCAAAATCAGCATCTCTGTATATAGGCGATGAGAAAGTGGAAACCTTTGAGGACGACCGTATATCCATAGGATACAATTTTGAAGCTGACGAAGTGGGCCGATGTCTGCAAGAGGGACTTACTGAAAGTCCGGTGATGCCGCTGGATGAGTCACTGGCTCTCCTGAAGCTGCTGGATCAAGTACGGGCGCAGTGGGGGCTTGTATATCCCGGTGAATAATCGGATGACCTTCATAACTTGAGAATATCAGCAGCCCCCGGTGTGTATGGCTTGATCCGGGGGCTGTCTTATACATATGTGACGTTTGTTTATGCAGAATCAGGTCAGTTTCGGCTATAATACAACTATCTTGATTAGGAGGAACGTCCGGCATGAGTTCATTTACCAAAAGACTTCTGGTTCATCTTGCGGTGTATACCGTTTTATTTTTCCTTATTCCGTTTATGCAGACCAATACTACAGGAACCATGAATGATTTGGGGGTTTGGGTATTGCTGCTGCTTATGGTTAATCCGACCGCAGTGCTAATCGTTACGGGGGAAGCGGGAATACGTACAGGGTTCAGTCCCGTTTTTATTCTGCTTCCGGTGGTGCTGTTCACTCTTTCGGTGTATATCTTCTTTGAGGGCAACACCAGCGCATTGTTCTACTCAGGCATGTATGGCGTGACTGCGCTTCTTAGTAATGGGATCGGAGCTATCTCCAGAAGGAAAAAAGAGAAAAAATAAAGGTGCATCCGAAGAGAGGACAGTTATGCCGGTGAAGCTTCGCCGGAATAACTGTCCTTTTTCGTTTGGCGCGCAGCGGGGATTTAAATCAATTAATCAATCTATGAATTCCTGTCCTTCTTGTGGTTTCTCCGGTATTGAGCCGGCGTCATCCCGAACGCCTTTTTAAATACAGAGTAAAAAGTGTTCACTGAGGTAAACCCATAATTTTGGATGATCGGCTCGATCGGCGAGTCGGACGCCAGCAGTTCTTGGCATATAAGATCCAGCCGTCTCTCTGAAATCGTGTCCGTGATCGAACGGTTCGTTTCCGCTTTATATAAACTGCGCAGATAGTTTACGGACAACCCCAGCTCATCGGCCAGCATTTTGGAGGAGAGGTTCGGATTGTTGAGCCGTTCCCCGATCAGACGCTCCACCTGCTCGATCAACACCGCGTTTCTGGACAGGCTGCGGGCAGCCGCAATGTCCTCCAGCGTTTTATCCAGCAGCTTTTCCATCCAATGGGACACGTTGTCGAGCGTTTCCAGCCGAATAATCTGATTTTCGAGCGAGGTCAGTCCCCATGAGCTGGGCAGAGGCTGATGGAATTGGTCCTGCATTAACCGGCGCATATCGCTAAACAAAGTGATCAGCGACATTTTACACTCAAAATAGGGCAACTCTCTCAGTTTTTCTACGGCAAAAGCCATGATCTGCAGCACGGTGTCCCGGTTCCCTTTCTGAATCGCTTGCACCATTTGGCGCTCTTTCTCCAGCGGAAGATGGAACATCACGCCGGGAGCGCCCGACAACTGGTTCTTGAGAATAATCGCCCCATGTCCAAAGCGGAATCGCTCCTGCGTCAATTCGTAGGTCTCTAAATACACCTCATGTATGTCGGTCAGGCTATAGAGCGTTCTGCCCCAGGCTACGGTCATTCCGATCGACAAATATTGTTGCAGCAGCTCCTGCGATCCGCGCAGCTTCTCCGCGAAATTGGGGGACGAAGCTGCAGCGGACAGGACTACGGCGATATGGTCGTTTCCCATATCGACCGTTTGCATCCGGTGATCGGAGGCTTGCAGCGACTCCTGGATAATATTCGCCATCGCGAAGCGGAGCAGCCGGCGGTCTTTCTCCGAATACATCCCCGTAAACTCCGGGAAACGGTCTATCCGAAAGATCGCAACGGACAAATTTTCTTCCGGTAGATCGATCTCCCACTCCTTAAAATGCCTGCGGATTTCAGCTGGAGAACGGGCTTCATCACCCAAGAATTCGCGCAGAAAACGCTCCCTGCCGAGGACCTTGTTATGCCGCCACTGCTCGGTCAATTCATCGATCTGTTCCTTTTGGGCCGTAAAGACGCTGGATAAATAATCAAGCTCATTCCTCGACTTCGGGTCCCCGAGCTGCTCGGCCCGATACTGCCGCATGACGCTGCTGACCAATTCCTGAATGGGGGAATACACCCGCTTGGAGATCAGGACGATGACGGTCAGCGAAGCCAGGAACAGGCCTGAGAACAAAAAAAGACTGATGTTGCGGAGCACGGAAATCCGGCCCAGGATAACCGCCTTCGGAATGCTTTCAATGAATGTCCAGTCCTGAATCCCTTTAATCGAGGCTGTCGAGTAAACCATAAGCTGTTCTTCCCGGCCATGTGGCTTGAACAGCTTCCAACCGTTCTTACTTTGCTCCCCCTGATGGCTAAGCTCCAAAATCTGCTGGCCGTTAAGCCGGACTGTGCTGAACACCTCCTCATTCCGGTCATTCAACACCGTTACTTGCCGGTTTGGATAATTCGAATTGTTCTGGAGCAGGTCCATTAATTTGGCGGTATCCACATTCATGACGAAGGCGGAAATAGAACTGCCCTTCTCGTACAGTCTGACGATGGTGATGACATCTCTGGCGGCCTCCCCGCTCAAGGGAAGCGCTAGCGTTCGGGGTAAGGGAACGGCTCGCTCGGCCAGTTGAGGATCACGCAGCCGCTTCAGGATATCCTGATCGTAAAAAACAGCGGCGTCATTGACGCCCAGCCGGGAATCGACCACCGTGTCGGCGTAGTCGTTGATCAAGTAGACAGAATCGATCGCGGGGTTGGCGTTTTTGATCTCGCCTAACCGTCTCCATACGGTGTATGTCTCAAAATCAGTGTAATGATCCGAAAGCGCATATACTTTCAGCTCGCTGTCGTTGCTGGAGGCATAGCTGTAATCCAGTGACCATTCCATCAGTCCGGCCGTATTTCGGGCGCCGTTTTGCAGAAGCGATTCCGAATGGTCGCCGATTTCCTTAAGGAGTGTTTTCGAGGACTGCCAGTACAACAGCAGGAAGGAAATCGCCAAGACGAGCACGTTCGCGCCGACAAAATAAAAAATGATTTTCATATAGGTAGGATGCTTCTTCAATGAGGCAAGGCTCGGATAGCTGAATTTTGTCATGCTGGAACCCCCGTTACTTATGTCTCTCTCTATGCTAAGTGCAGATTCATTGTAGCATATTGTGGTTTTCCGTCAGCACAATCGTTCATTTCTGGAAAAGTGATGTTTTTGGGAAAATGCGAAATCTGCGCTTGCGGGAAGAATCCGAGTTTGCCGGAATTGCCTTCCTGTAGGCGGGCTTGTTAAGGTGACGACATCGGACGGCGCAGAGGCTGAAACACCGGAAACCGATTTTAGACACACAAGGGGGTACTTGAAACTATGCAGTACGATCGAAACAAAGGGAGAGGATCCAAGCTAAAACATATTACTCGAAATCCTTTCCTATATGCGATGGCCGTGCCGGGCCTGTTGTTCTTCCTCGTATTCAGTTATCTTCCCATCTACGGGATCACGATTGCGTTCAAGGACTATGACTTCTCTAAAGGGATTACGGGAAGTAAATGGGTCGGCTTCAAAAACTTCGATTATTTCTTCACCTCGGACGACTTTTGGACCGTCCTGCGCAACACATTGGTGTTGAACGCGCTGTTTATCTTCTTTACGACAGTCGCCGCCGTGCTTATCGCGCTGATGTTCAATGAAATTCGCAACAAGTATTTTAAAAGAATTTCGCAGTCGCTCATCTTTCTGCCCTATTTCATGTCCTGGATCGTGGTAGGGATGATTGTTCAGTCGATGTTCGGCGGGGAAGAGCCGATGATCAACACTTGGCTGCAAAATATCGGTATGGAGCCGGTCAACTGGATGTTCGAGTCGAAGCTTTGGCCCGCCATCCTTACCGTGATTCGGGTATGGCAGGGGGCGGGGTATCTCTCGATTATTTTCCTGGCGGCGATTACCGGCATTTCCGAGGATTTATATGAGGCGGCCCGAATCGACGGAGCGTCCAAGCTGCAGATTATGTTCCGCATCACACTGCCGCTGCTGGTGCCAACCATCATGATTATGACGCTGCTCGCCGTAGGCCGGATCTTCAACGGGGATTTTGCGATGATCTATGCCATTATCGGTGACAACTCCCTGCTGTATCCAACAACCGACGTCATCGATACCTTCGTGTTCCGCTCGATGAGACAATTGCACGATTTCGGGATGTCATCGGCGGTTGGGCTGTTCCAATCGGTGATGGGCCTGATTTTCGTAATCATCGCCAACGGGGTTACTCGCAAGGTATCTAAAGAATCCGCATTATTTTAGGAGGCAAAACGATGAGACAGAGTGTTCCGGACCGGATTTTTACGGTGTCCGCTTATACGATCATTCTAATGTTCACCTTGTTCTGTCTGTTCCCCTTTCTACTAATGGTTATCGGTTCTTTTACCGATGAGGGCGAACTGATCGCGCATGGGTACACGTTATTCCCGCAAAAGTTTTCCTTGGCCGCATACGAGGCAGTGTTGCAATCAAAGGTGCTGTTCAACGGTTATACCGTGACAATTTTGGTTACCGCTGTAGGCTCGGTAAGCGCGTTGTGCATTTCGGCCATGCTGGCCTACTCTTTGGCTAACAAACGGAATGTCCTGCAGACGCCTTTTCTGCTCTTCTGCTACTTGCCCATGCTGTTCTCGGGAGGCATTATTCCGTTCTATATCGTAGTCAGCCAGTGGCTGCATTTACAAAATACCGTCTGGGTGCTTATTCTTACAATGTTGTGCCAACCCTTTCTCGTATTTTTGCTGGTCAGCTTCTTCCGCACCGTTCCCGAGGAATTGGAGGAAGCTGCCCGGATCGACGGGGCGAACGAAGTGAGAATTTTCTTCCAAATTATACTGCCGATCTCGAAGCCGATCCTGGCTTCCGTCGGTCTGTTCTACGCCCTGAACTATTGGAATGACTGGTTTATGGGACTCATGTTTGTGGATAATGAAAAATTGTTCCCGCTGCAGTTGATTCTGCGCCGGATGGTATCCAACATGGAGGCCGCCAAAAACCTGATTCCATCGGGCGCGGCCATCGCGGTCACGCCGCCGACTTACGGCGTGCGTATGGCGACGACCGTTCTGACGATCGGCCCAATCATCCTGCTGTACCCGATGCTGCAGAAATATTTTGTTAAGGGCCTCACGGTAGGGGCCGTGAAAGGATAACCGAAGATTCCGGCGTTAACCGGATTCTTCCGGTTAAGCATAGATGCATGATTCATATTTAAAGGGAGGTTACCAAAGTGAAATTAAAAAAAATGTTTGGCACGGCCATGGCTACGGTACTGGCTTCAACGCTGCTGCTGGCTGGTTGCGGAGGCAACAACGACAATGCAGGCAATGGAGGAAATGCGGAACCTGGCAGCACGAATTCGGGTACCAACTCCGCTTCAAACGCTCCGAAGGAAATTGTGGAATTAAAGGCCTATCTTCCGGGAGATAAACCGTCCGGTTTCGATGAGGTGCTGAAGGCCGTCAATGAAAAATTAAAAACGGACAACGTCGGCGCTTCGCTGAACATCAACTTCCTTCCGTGGTCGGATTACGGCAACACGGTAGCGGTCAAAATGTCCGCCGGAGAGGATTTCGATATGTATCTGGATGCACCATGGCTGTCCATGAACCAGATGATCGCCAGCAATTCGCTCCAGGAGCTGGACGCCATGGTGGCTGAGCGGCCGGAGCTGAAAGCGTCGATTCCCGATGAAATGTGGGAGTACAACAAATTCGGCGGTAAAATTATGGGCATTCCGCTTGGTACAACGCAAGGACCAGTGTATGGCCTGATGATCCGCAAGGATTTGCGCGAAAAATACGGATTGCCTGAGCTGAAAACGCTTGCCGATCTGGAGAAGTTTTTCTATACGATCAAGGAAAATGAAAGGGATATCAACCCGTTTGTCATCAATGGACTCAAAGCGGATAAACTGCCGTTTATCCTGAGCGAATCGGTCAATATGGCCGAGGATGCCGTGCTCGAAATCGGCATCAACATGTTTGCCTACTCCACCAAAGACAAGAAAGTCGTAGGGCAATGGGAAAGTCCGACCGTTGCGGACGGTTATGAACGCGTCACCAAGTACTATAAAGACGGGATTTTGTCCAAAAATATCGCCCAGGAGCAAAATGCCGAAACGCTGTTTAAGCAGGGCAAATACGCCGCCACTTATTATACGGCAGACGGCGTGGAAGGGCTGAAATATGCGGAAATGCTGAAGGACAGCAGCGATAAGCTTGAGGTATTCGTACCGAACGGCGATAAGGCGAAACCGTATACAGCTTTCCAACAGTGGAATTTCCTTTGCATTCCCGCCTCCTCGAAGCATGCCGATCTGGCTATGGATGTAGCCAACTGGCTGTCGATCAAAGAAAACCACGATTTGATGGAATACGGTATCCAAGGGAAGGATTGGGAACCGGTCGGAGATACAAGTTATAAGGTACTTTCGAGCTATGTCTTCCCGGGCTATACGCTGACATGGCGTCCGACGTTGAACCGCACGCCAGATACGATGATGCCGGACGACAAAAAGTGGTTTGACTTCTCCGCCGACCCGGCCAACTTTACGCTAAGCCCGACGGCAGGTTTCACCTTCAACGCCGAAAAGGTCAAAACCGAATATGCCAAAATCACACCGTTCCACGACTCCATTTTCCTGCCGCTTAGCCAGGGTGTGCTGTCTGCGGATAAAGGCAAAGCGATGCTGGAAGATAAAATCATGGGCGTGGGCGGTCAAAAAGTCATCGATGAAATCCAGGCGCAAATCGGCGCCGTTGCATCCGGTAAATAACACTCCATATTCAGAGAGGAAAGAGGTACTTTATCTATGAATGTTATACGCTGCGCGCAAAATCCCGTGATCCGGACGGAGGATGTTAAGCCCTCGCGCCCTGATTTTAAAGTGCTGGGAGCGTTTAATGCCGGTGTTGCGGAATATCGTGACGAAACGGTTCTGCTGCTTCGCGTTGCGGAAGCGCCGGTTTCGGACCGGGTGGGCGAAGTGCTCGTCCCCCGGTTGAATGAAACGGGCACCGGGGTGATCGTGGAACGTTATGCGGATACCGATCCGCGTTACGATTTCTCCGATTCACGCTTTGTGGCGGCGGACGGACAGCTGGTCATGCTGACGTCCCTCTCCCATCTTCGAGTCGCGCGAAGCAAGGACGGCGTTCATTTCGACATCGATCCGCAGCCTGCGCTGTTTCCAGAGAATGCCCTGGAAGCTTGGGGAATTGAAGATCCGCGCGTAACCCAAATCGGAGATACGTATTACATCACCTACAGTTCCGCATCCGTTCGCGGCGTTGGCGCGGGTCTGGCGGAAACGAAAGACTTCCGCACATTCAAACGGCACGGGCTTATGCTGGCTCCCGAGAATAAAGACGTTATGCTGTTCCCGGAAAAAATAGGCGGCAAATACTATGCCCTGCACCGTCCGGTTCCGAAATCGTTTGGCGCTCCCGAGATGTGGATCGCCGAATCGCCTGATCTATTGCATTGGGGCAACCACCGCTTTCTGATGGGTCTCAGCGAGCAAGGCTGGGATTCGGCGAGAATGGGCGGCGGCGCGGTTCCGATCCGCACGGAGCGCGGCTGGCTGGCGCTGTACCACGGGGCGGATACCAAACATCGTTATTGTATGGGGGCGGTGCTGCTTGATCTGGAAGATCCAGGAAAAGTAATCGCGCGATCGACACGCCCGTTTATGGAACCGGAAGCGGAATATGAGATAAACGGATTTTTCGGTGGCGTCGTGTTCTCGTGCGGCGCGCTCTTAATCGGAAATACCATCCGCATGTATTATGGAGCGGCGGATGAAGTGATGGCGGTTGCGGATATTCCGCTGGACGACATCTTTAGCACGCTATCATAAGATCGTTATATTACTACGGTAACGCCTGGCCGAATGGCACCGCCCGTAGGCCGTGGCTGAACAGGTGCGGCGGAGCAAGAGCTGCGCATAAACCATGGAAAAGTTGACCGACTCGTACTATGTCGAACATGACTGTCACACAGAAATAAAGAACAGAAACCCGCTTCTGTAAACTGAAGCGGGTTTCTTGTGTCCTATGGGTCAGCTGCTGCTTCTCCGGCGATGCAGCCCCCGGAGCAAATGCTCTGCCGCACCGCGGATATCGTCTGCTCCCGCAATCGCCGAAATGACGGAGACCCCGTCCGCACCGGCGGCCATAACAGGTTCGGCATTGGCGGAGGTAATGCCCCCGATGCCAACCAGAGGGATACGGAGGCCGCTGCGGCGGAGCTCCTGAATTAGCGAGGTTCCCTGAACAGGCCGGGCGTCATCCTTGGAGGAGGTAGGGTAGATTGGACCGATTCCCAAATAGTCAGCCCCGTCGTATATGGCCTGCCTGGCTTCTTCAAGGGTGTGAGCCGATACACCGACGATTTTACCGGGACCGAGCTGCCGCCGTACGATGGCTGCGGGTGCATCCTCCTGGCCGATATGTACACCGTCCGCGTCCAGAGTAATCGCCAGATCAATATCGTCGTTCACGATGAAGGGAATGCCGTGAGAGCGGCAAAGATCGCGCAGTTCGGCTGCCAGAGCAGACCGGGCCGCCCCCCTCAAGGCTCCGGACCCTTTTTCCCGGAACTGGAATAGGGTAATGCCGCCGTATATGGCTTCGATTAGTGTCTCGACGGGCGGACGCACGCAGTTGGGGGTTCCCATAATGAAGTAGAGCTTCAACTGTTTCCGCAGCGTTTCAGTATCCCAAACGATTCCCATACCCGCTCTATTCCCCTTGGAGTTATTCATCGATTGCACCTCTCCTCCGCCGTCCGTAGGCGAAATGATTTGTTGGCCCATGACCGGCGCCGAGTCCGAGTCCGTCTTCAACCGCGGCCTGAATGAAAGCCTTCGCAAGCTGCGCTGCCTCCTTGACGGTCAGTCCCTGCGCTAGTCCTGCGGCAAGAGCGGCAGAATAGGTGCAGCCGGTGCCGTGCGTATGCCGGGTCTCGACTCGTGTCCCGCTCATATACGTAAACTCGCTGCCGTCATATAGGATATCAACAATCTCATCCCCGCTGTAGTCATGCCCGCCTTTCATAACCACATAGCGGGCACCCATGCCGATCATCATTTTGGCTGCTGCTTCCCGCCGGGCTAGGCTATCTATGGTTATTCCCGTAATGATCTCCGCTTCCGGGATATTTGGCGTGACAACAAGTGTTAGAGGCAGCAGGAAGGTAACCAGTGAATCAACAGCCTCCTGCTGAAGCAGTGGGGATCCGCCTTTGGCGACCATGACAGGATCGACAACCAGGTTGCTCCAACCGAATTTACGTATCTTACCCGATACCGTGCGGATGATTTCTGCGCTGAACAGCATTCCGGTCTTGACGGCAGCGGGCGGCAGATCGCTACCTACTGACTCCAGCTGCGCCGCAACAGCTTCCGGCGGCAGGGGGAAGACACCTTGTACTCCGAGTGTGTTCTGGGCGGTAACGGCAGTCAGCGCGGACATGCCGTATACGCCAAGCTCTTGGAACGTTTTAAGGTCGGCTTGGATACCTGCACCGCCTCCGCTGTCTGAGCCGGCAATCGTTAATGCAGTACTAATGGGCAGAGTGTGGCTCATGTTCAATATTTGCTCCTTTCTTAGTGACCCGGCTGAAGGGTCACGGGTGCTGATTTGGTCAGATTCTGCTGATCCGCGCACGTTCTGTATATTCTTCCGGCGTTACAAGGGCAAGCTGGTTCAGGAATTCAATCTGAAAGCTTCCCGGTCCTTTGCCTTCCGTCAGACCTGCGGCGATTTCCGCAGCCACTCCGTAGAAGGATATGGCTTCGGCCGCTGCTTCAAGGGGATTATCCTTGCCGACAGCCAGAAAAGCGCCAAGCACTGCGCTGAGCAGGCATCCTGTTCCGGTAACCCGGGTCAGAATGGCATCTCCGCTTGAGGAGACATAGGTAACCTCCCCGTCCGTAATGATGTCCTCCTTGCCCGTAAGGGCAACAATGCAGCCGAGCTTGACCGCTGATTTCCGCGCGATTTCAACAACGTCGCCGCTGCCTTCTCCGGCATCGACGCCTTTGCCTGACCAATGCTCTCCGGCAATATGAGCCACTTCGGCGGCATTGCCGCGCAGCGCGGTGAGGCGCATTTCGCCGAGTAGCTCCCGCGTGACTTCGTTCCGGTAAGCCGTGGCACCGGCGCCGACCGGATCGAATACAACTGGCACACCGTGCCGGTTGGCTGCTTCCCCGGCCAGTTTCATGGACGCAATCAAGGATTCGTTCAGTGTGCCGATGTTAAGCACAACGGCCCCGGCCATCGCAGCGACATCCTTCACCTCTTCACGGGCATCCGCCATAAAAGGGGATGCTCCTAACGCCAGCAGCCCGTTGGCACTAAAGTTGGCAACAACAATATTAGTGATGTTGTGGATCAGGGGGTTCTGCAGACGTACTTTGGACAGATAAGACATGATAATTCCTCCTTAGTTATAAGTTCGATTGACTCACAGATTCACAAAAGCATCTTCTGCTGCAACATCACTGTCCAGCAGTCCGTTATCACTCAGCCACTGCCGCACATTCTTCCAGGATTCAGGGTCCTGGTGTCCGAA
Organism: Paenibacillus oryziterrae; assembly: GCF_042610485.1. NCBI lineage: Bacteria > Bacillati > Bacillota > Bacilli > Caryophanales > Paenibacillaceae > Paenibacillus > Paenibacillus oryziterrae. Next base: position 68,682 of record NZ_JBGJZO010000008.1, read on the forward strand.
AGGTTCGCTGCCTGCATCCATTAACGGAAGCAGAATATCGAGGCTCCGCTTCTCGACGCCGCTGTCGAGCGGTGAGGTTTCATTCTCATGCTGAAGCAGGATCTCAAGCGCTTCCTCTGGATGCTCCTTAACATACTCCTGCCCCTGGGCGGCCGCAGTCATGAACTTCCTGAAGTCTGAGCCGGACGAAGATATTCCGTCCTCGCTTGCCGCCAGCACAAGCTCGTAATAATTAGGCACGCCATAGTCTGAAGGGGCGAGCGTCCGGACGAGGTGGCCTTCCTTCTCCAGCAGCAGAGCTTCATGGTTGATGAAGCCGCCCATGATACCGTCCGTTTGGCCGGTAGCCAACGCCGGAATAAGATCATAACCTACATCAACAAGCTTGACCTTGTCCGGGTCGCCGCCGTCATTCTTAACCATTGCCCGCACGATGGCATCATAAAGCGGGATTGAAGAATACCCGATATCGCTACCCTCTAATTGGCGGGGGCGTTCGATGTCCGAGTCTTCGGGAACCATCAGGTGAGTCAGGGGATGGCGGACGATGGCGGCTAATGCTTTAACGGGAACGCCCTCAGCTCTAGCCATCAGCACCTGCGGCTGGTAGCTGAGCGCCAGATCCACCCTGCCTGCAGCGGCGAGCCTTAGTGCATCGTTTGTATCAGCAGGCATTACAAATTCCACGTCAAGTCCCTGTGCAGCAAAATAACCGTTCGCCTCTGCGGTATACAGGAAGGTATGGACGGCGTTAGGATACCAGTCCAGCATCAAGGTAAGCTTGCGGAGCGGCTGCTTTCCGGAGCTTGTGCCATTGTCCGGGGCGGAGACGGTACTTAATGCGCCGCTGCCGCATCCTGCAACGAGCAGGGACAGACATAGGATGATAACGGGTACAAGCCTTCTTACTGCATAGCGGTGAATTGCCTTATTACCGTATAGTCCGGTATTTTGGAGCATCGACCTCATCTGGAATGACCTCTTTTCTTTACAATCATTTTCTCCATTCCCGCCATCAGCAGGAATAGGACAAGTCCGAGCACCGAGAGCATCAGGATGGATGCGAACATCTCTGCGCTCTGAAGATTTCCGGCCATGCGCCGGCTGAAATAACCAAGTCCGCGGCTGCCCCCAAGCCATTCTCCGAGGGTAGCCCCGATGACGCAGTAGACAATGCACAGCTTGAGCCCGGAGAAATAAGAAGGCAGGGCAAGGGGGACTCCGATTTTGAGCAGCAGCTGCCTTGGGGAAGCACCCATGGTCAGCAGCAGCTCGCGGTACATGCCCCCTCCTGTGCGGAGCCCGTCATACGTCCCGACCACCACCGGGAAAAAAGCAGTAAGCAGCACTACAGCAACCTTGCTCCACAAGGAATAGCCGAACCACATAATAAATACGGGGGAAAGTGCGATCAGCGGGATGGTCTGGCTGATGACGACGAAAGGATAGACGGCTTTCTCCAACACCCGTGACAGATGCATCCCTGTTCCAAGCAGTGTGCCAAGCAGTACGGATAGCAGAAATCCGGTCATGACCTCCAGAAGCGTTGCCGGAAGATGGACGCTGAGCAGCAGGTCCAGATTGCGGACCAGAGCGTTAAAGATGCTGCCTGGAGAAGGCAGAATATAAGAAGCAACCCAACCAGCCTTTGACGCGGCTTCCCAGCCAGCCAGCAATATGAGCAAAAGGACGAGGAAAGGAAGGTATTGCCGTAAAGCTGTTTTAACGATCTGCTTCATGAAGCCTCTCCTCCAGTTGCTTCCTAAGCGCCGTGAACCGGGGCTCGTATCTCATAGCATCGCTGCGTGGCCGGGGCAGGCCGGTGTTCACTTCGGTCAGGCCTTGTCCCGGGCTCCTGCCCATTAAATAAATACGGTCGCTGAGCAGGAGTGCCTCTTCAAGATCATGGGTGATGAAGAGAACGGTCCTGCCGAGACTGCTCCATAACCGCAGCAGCCACTTCTGCATTTCCCGCTTTGTGATGGCATCGAGCGCCCCGAAAGGCTCATCCAGCAGCATGAGCTCCCCGCCGGACAAGACGGTCCGCAGAAAAGCCGCCCGTTGCCGCATACCTCCCGATAGTTCATGTGGATACGCAGATTCGCACCCGGACAAGCCGAATTCCTCCAGCAAGGCTCGGATTTCACGGATTTTGTCCTCTTTGCGGCCGCTGCTGTTGAGTTCCCACGGCAGCAGGCAGTTGCCGAGAATCGTCCGCCAAGGCAGCAGGAGATCCTGCTGCGGCATCAGGGAGACATGGCCTAGCCGTCCGCTTTCACAACCTGTAATCCGGATGTTTCCGCCGGAGGGTTCAAGCAGGCCTGCGATCAGTCTGAAGAGAGTAGTTTTGCCGCAGCCGCTCGGGCCTACCAGCGAGATGAATTCTCCCCGTGCCGCCGTGAGGGAAACCCCGGGAATTACAGGATTCTCAGGTAGGCCGGGGTAATGATAGACCACATGTTCCAGTGTCAAAAGATTCGTTATGTATGATCCCTCCTGTAAACGAACAAAGGACCCGCCCATTTCCGGAAGGAAATGAACGGGTCCGATTCATAAGGGTATCCCGAAATGTAGATGCGGGGAGTACGCCAGATCGAAGTTTCCGTTCCACTTCCCTCCGCCGGTATGATCCGGATCAGGTTCAAAGGGTCCGGATGCGTAAGCTTCCGTCTCAGCCGTGAGGCCCCCCTAGTGGTTAAAAAGGTCTTTATTCGATTCGTATTGCTCATTAATATAACACAAGTGATATTTTTGTAAAGGTGAAGCATGACTTTTTATGATCACAACTTCAGGCTTAAGCTCCCGACGAGTCCACTACGAACACAGGCACGTAGAATTCGCCTTCGTCCGTTAAGATATATTCATATCCGCCCTGAAACTGGCCAGGTAACCCGGAGTTCCCGCCAACTTCAACGTTGCCCCATAGCGAAATATAACGCCCATCCACATTAATAAAAGGCTTACCGTTGTAATCCAGGCTAATATCCCCTTGAATCATGACGTTCTCATACATATGCTGCTCTAGTTCGGCAGCTGTAACCAGCGGGTATTCCAGCACAGTCTCGGTGAACTGATATACACCGTCGAACTCGCGGTAAATGGCTGTCTGCCCATCAACACCGTCTCCAAGATCTGCATTGTGCACGATAATTGAGCCATCATCCTGAAGCTCATAGCTGTCACCACTGAAGGAGAACAAAACAGATATTCCTTCGGGCTTCACCGTGTAGGCGGCAAATGATGTTCTTCCGTCCTCAAGGTCAGTCTCTGTGAGAATAGCGGGTACACCTAGGGAATTTCCCAAGCTGCTGTCAAAATCGATTCTGCTTAAGTTCTCTGCGCCAGCTACAGAATCCCCGTTGATTGTTACCGTCGTACCGTCATCCTTTATGGCTGCATAAACCAAACGTCCGCTGCTGTCTATTCCGGCAGCATATATCTGGTAGCCGTAACGGTTCGAACCGGAAATAACATGGGTGTACCTGCCTTGTTCTTCGCCCCCGGGCAGCAGGCGCACCGGCTCTGCCTTATTCCAGGCTAGCGTAACTTCAGCTACTTCATCTGAGGTATCTGAAAGGGGCGCAAGCTCGCCATAGCGTTTGATCGCCTCCGCATATTTACCGGCCCGGGCCAGCTTTTTAGCGCTGTTGAGCAGTCTGGTTATGCTTTTATTAATATAGGACAGAACGCTGGAGGAAGCCTGATCCGCGTTCGCTGCGAAGTTCCGGAAAGCCAGCGCGTGCTCGGCGAAAGCGGTGATGTTCTCCCCCTCGACATCCTTGCCGAGGATCGCTCTGCTGCTTGCTTCACTTTGTTTCAGCACCCATGGCGCTTTATAATCATGACCTTTATACCCGTTAACCATTAGAAGCGCGCTGTCCAGAAGAGACTGGAACCGCCCCGCCCCCGCAAGAGCAGCTAATTTCTTAGTGTCATGGGACTCGAACCGTTTCTTAAGTTGCTGTTCTTTGGTTTCATCTCCGCCATAGTAGTCTCCCGGAATAAGCAGCAGATTCCACTTGAAGCTGTCATCTGTGGTGTCAATGTTGCTCATGCTGGTCTCCAATTCAGCATAGTAATCATTAATAAACTGCCGGAAATAGGAAGTCATCTGATCGGAGAGGCCTGAAACGGCGGATAACTGGCGATAATAGGATTGATAAGGACTGCTAGATTGCATATATTTCGATTTTAGAGCCAGGAGATCTTTATAGCTCTTTATGAGTCCGGTTAAATCCTTTGTTGCCGCCTGATCGCTTGTGGAGCGGACCAGTGTTGCCAGGGTGCTCCGGATGTCTGTGATCGGAGCAAGCTTGCTGAGGTACTCGGAAATCTCGTTCTCTTTATAGTAAATGGATGAGTTATCTGCCGCTTTCCGGTAGAGTTCCTCTGCGGCGATCAGATCCCCGGATGCGTACAGCCGCGCGGCTTCATTAACCGTTTTTATTTTGTCTGCGATCAGAAAAGACTTCTCGCCCAGCAGCACGATTACGAATATACACAGAATAATCATAATATTCTGCGGGTTTATCAGCTGTTTGATCGTCATATGTAGTGGACCTCTTTCATCTTAAAATTCCGGGTCCCAGCGATAGCTGTTCTCAACCACTTGCGCCACGGCCTGATCGAGTCCATTCCAAGGCTCAGCCGGATGAGCCGAGATCATTCTGGATAACCGGAGGATACGGTCACGCGGCAGCTCCTCTAGGTATCTCGCGATAAAAGTGGAGTACAGCAGGGCGTACCGTTTCATACGTACAGCTGCTCCGGCTACACCCGCCAGAATGTTGCCGCCTTTTTCCAAGCGCAATATTTGAGTTTCATACTTCTGTACATAACGGATTGTACGGTCCTTGATTAAATCCGGACGGACCTTAGCCATTTCACCGATGTATTCGGCCAGCAGAGGCTCGAAATCCTTCAGCAGTAATTGCTCCATCTCAAGGTCCATATCCCGGCGCAGCAGGAAACCGTGCAGCAGAGCCACGCGCTGGCGGGCAATACGGTCTCCGCGCAGGAGGATAGACAGCTCACGCAGCTTCTCATAAGCCAGCACATCATTTTCGCGAAGCACGGAAACAGCCTCTTGTCGGTTAAGCTCAAGCCCTTCCTTAACGATTCCGATGTTCTGGCCGAGCAGCACGTCAAGGGTATGCAGGTTCTCGGCAGAACGCACCTTGCGCTGCGTATAGTACAAGAGAACCATCAACAGCAGCCCTCCGGCAGCGCAAAGTGCCATCTGGGTGAACGTATTGCCGAAGTAGACGGAGATCAGTGTCAAAAGAAGAACCAAGAGGAGCCGTGTCCCCATCTTTCGGCCCGCAATTGAAGCGGCCCGCTGCTCAACCGGAGACAATGAGGCCCGCCCGCATTTCAGACATCTTTCTTCCGAAAGGCCGGTATATCTTGCGCAGTGGCGGCAAATGCGCAGCTTGTCAAAGGCATACCGGGGAGCCTTGAAGGGGCGCAGGGTTACAGGTTTCTTCTTATTCATGGGCGTTTCTCGCCTCCATTCAGAGCAGCCAGCAGTCTCTCGTCAATGTCTTCGCGGTTAAGCGGTTTACGCAGGCGAGAGGTGTACATGTGAATTTGAATAACAGTATAAAGGAACGTAATCCCTAGGATAACGTATGAAATCATGGCAGCGTCCTTTCCAGGTCCTAAAGTTGAAGTTTACAAGGTTTAATTATATCATAATGGCATACTATTGACAGATTTTAGAACCCTTATCCAGCTTGCCATATGTGCCAACTAAAACACAAGAGGAGCCATCTTTATGCTTCATAAACATCAAGTTAAATCATTCTTCAAACCGGGGATCAGCCGAATGTTGCCGGCGTTATTTCTGGCAATCTGTCTGTTAACCGGACCTTTTGCAGCCATGCCTGCTTATGCTGCTGCACCGGCACCTTCACACATCGATGCTGTGCTTTTGCTGGATACCAGTAACTCTATGAATAAGAGCGACAAGAACAGCATTGCAGGTGAAGCTATGAAAATGTTCATAGATATGCTGTCCACGCAAGGAGATAAGGTAGGTATTGTTGCCTACACGGACAAGGTCCAGCGGGAGAAAGCGCTGCTGCAGATTAACTCGGCGGGGGACAAACAGGACCTGAAGGATTTCATCGACGGACTCGACCGTGGACCATACACGGATATAGCGGTTGGGATGGAAGAAGCGGTAAAGGTGCTGCAGAACGGCAGTGATCCTTCCCACGAACCGATGATCGTCATGCTGGCAGACGGTAATAACGACCTCGATGAAGCATCCGGCAGAACGCAGAGCCAGTCGGACCAGGAGCTTAAGGATGCGGTGGAAACCGCGAAAAAGAACGGGTATCCCGTATACACCATCGGCCTGAACGCCGACGGCAAGCTCAATAAAGAGATTCTGGCTGATATTTCAGACCAGACTGGCGGTAAAGCCTTCTCCACGGATACAGCCGATGATTTGCCGGAGATTCTGAGTGAGATTTTTGCCAGCCATCTCAAGCTCAAGATCGTGCCTGTCCAGTCCATAACAGCAAACGGCAACTTTCAGGACGTGACTGTAAATGTGCCGAATGCCAGTGTACTGGAGGCTAATATATCGATTATGTCGTCACAGCCGGTAACGGTGAAGCTGACGGATCCGTCAGGAAATAGCGTAGCCATTCCTTCGGACGATGTACTGTTGTCCAAATCCAAAACCTACAGCCTGATCAAGCTGTTGTCGCCCGCGCAAGGGGACTGGAAGCTTCAGGTGAAGGGTGTCGCCAAGGATAAAATTGATATCAACCTGGTATTCAACTACGATATGGAGCTGAAAATCGATCCGCTGTCCTCCTCTACCTACAAAAAAGGAGACAAGATTGATATCACATCCCACTTGTTCAGCAACGGGACTCAGGTCACTCTCAGCAACATGTATCAAAATATGAATGCGGTCCTGATCGCCACGGACACTGATACCGGACTTGCCGAAGAAATTCCAATGGACAATACGGGAGATGTGTTCAAAGGAACCTTTGAGGTGAAGGACAGCCATAATTATGAACTCAAGGTCCGGGCAGAGGAGAAAAGCTTCTACCGCGAGAGCGATACGGTGAAGATTAATGCGGGGGGCGGAGCTGCAGGGACCGGAACCACTGGAACTAGTACTCCTGCCGTAAATGAGGAGCCTGCTGCTGAAGAAGGAACTTCAAATCTCCTATACTTCATCATCGGCGGTGTGCTGCTGCTCTTGGCGGCTGGAACTGCTTTATGGCTGTGGATGAAAAAAACAAGCCGCGGCTTTGTAGGCCAGATGGTGATTGAGGTGCGCGACGAGAATACCGGTGAGAAGACCTATCCGCAGTATAAGAAGCTGAACGGTTTTAAAGGGAAGTTCACGCTGCATCAGCTACTGCAGCTGGCGCCGGAGTTGAAAGAAACGGAGAAGCTGGTCTTCACTCCGGGTAAGAACGACCGAGTGCTGGTACGAAGCGGAGAAGGTTTGACAGTAGAGAAATCGGGACGCAATACGGATGCCTCACGCGGCCTGGAACTTAAGAACGGCGACCGGATCTCAGTGTCGCTACACAGTGTAGATAAGACGATTCTGATTGAATATCTGATTTAGTGGCGTATGCTTTCGAAGCCAGTTTTGTTATGAGGTCTATACTTCGAAGCTATGCTCCACAAAACTTTTAGGAGGAAAACGATGAAACCGGTAGTGAGAGAGCATATTCAGCAACTTGATGTATCCCTGGGCGGAGGTATCGTCAGCGACAAGATCAGGGTGGACACCATTGATAATCCGATGCTGATCATCGGACTTGGGGGAACAGGGATTGACGCGCTGCTGCGTCTGAAATATCAGATCAACCGCCGCTTTAAGCTGCCTGAGGATCCATTGTCCAAGAAGAAACGGGATAAACCGGACAATGTGGAGTTTCTGGCGTTTGAGACGAACGAGCAGGATCGCGGCAAAAAATACAAGGGCATCGGCCTCGACCCGCAGAATGAATTTGTGCTGCTGGCCAATGCCGAGATTGGCGGACTGCTGCAGAACCGCAGCATCCTAGAGCCTTATATTACCGAATGGCTGTCACCCGAGCTGAGCATCACTGACGGTATGAACGGGGCTGCCGGGGTACGGCAGGCCGGAAGATTGCTGCTGTTCACGAAGATTAACCAGGTTGTGGCTGCCATTGACAAGAAGATCAAGACGCTTTCTGTCGGCACCAGCAAGAAGCTGATGGTATTCCTGCTGACAGGTCTCTCGGGAGGTACCGGAAGTGGTGCATTCCTCGATATCGCGTATATCGTACGCGGCATTATTGAGCGTGATTACGGTTCCGCGGGGATCGACCGCGTCAATACGCTTGGATATCTGTTCACTCCGGATGTGAATCTGGCGAATAAAAGCCTTAGCGAGCACACCCGTGAATATATCCGCAAGAACGGCTACGCCGCGCTGAAAGAGCTGGATTACTGGATGAACGTGGACAGCCGGGGCGAGCGGTTCCGCCAGCAGTACGGCAATATTTTGACGGTGAATTCGCCGCTTCCGCCATTTAATCTGTGCCATCTGATCTCTGCGACGAATACAGAAGGTAAGTTGCTGGAGAATGCCTACGACTACTGTATGAATGTGACAGCGGAGAACATCACGAACTTCATGGCGAGCGAGGAGAAACAGTCGGGCGAGGAATTCGCTATTCATGACTATATCAGTAATATCCGTACGAACATTGCCCAGATGAACAAGACGTATCCCGCTAATTATGAATACAACATTATCGGGGCTTCCTCGGCGGTGCTGCCAATAGAGGAAATGACGACTTATCTGGCTTACCGTTTGTTCCAAAAGATGGAGAATATGTTCCATCAGGCTCCGGGACAAGAAGAAGTGGAGAAATTCGCCCGCAGACTCGGCATTGATCTAGACAGCATGATTAAGACGTTCGAGGCCCGTGTACCGGAGCCGCTGCCGGGATATGAGAACAGTGAGCGTCTAAGCCACGCCAATGTCATCAAGAACCAGGTCGTCAGCATGGATACGGAGCTGGAGCAGAATTTCTTAGCCCGTGCGCGCGAGGAATATATCAAATCCAAAAAGCAGCTTCCCGGCGAAATTGTCGGACGTTTCGGGGAAGAGCTGGAGCGGATCTTCCTGCATCCGGAGCAGGGACCATTCTATGTGTCACGCCTCTTGTATACCGAGAAAGGCTTCTGCATTCTGAAGCTGATTCTCTCTTATATCGAGGCTCTTCGTGAGAGCCTGTTGCGCCTGCCGCGCGATATTGAGACTGCGCGTGATAGCGCAGAGGAGAAGCTGGGAGATGCGCGGAGCGCTTTTGTCTCCAAGGAGAAGAAGAAGAACGCTTATATTGAAGCTAAAATCAATGAATATTGGCTGCATGCCGATGTTGAGCGCACGGAGCGCATGATTGAATTCTACGAGGATCTGTATGAGCTGCTGAATGAAGAGAACAGCCGCATTTATGGCGTGTTCACGGAGATATTAAGCGCGCTTAGCTCCATTTTCGCCAAGAACGGGGATATCCTGATTAACGGTGAAGAGCAGACCGACCATAAAGGTAACACGACATACTACTGGAATATCGTCAATGTTCCGGATATCTCCGCGACCATTTCGAAGCTGATGGACCAGAAGGACGGCGATGATCTGATCCGTGATTTCACCCGTGAAATGCTGAACCATTCGGGGCGCTGGGTCAGAGAGCAGGAAATTGATGTCGTCCGTTCGATTTCCGAATTCCTGAGCGACAAGTTCGGTGACCTGATCACCCGCTCCATGGAAGATTTCCTCATTATGAAATACGGCAGTGAGGAACCGCTCGACAAGTTCGTGGAACGCATTATCGCCGGGAAGCTGGATGAACAGGCCGTACCGACCTTCCATCTGAGCAACAGCTCCGGCAGCCTGCACTTCCCGTCCTGGGGCTTCGTCTCGGTGCCGGTGAAAGCACCGGGCATCCTGAAGGGGATCCGTAACTATCAGAATAATGCGCTGGGTAAATCGCAGTTTACGATTAAGGAGAGCGAAGTTAAGAACCGGATCTTCTGGCTGAATACACGCAATGGTGTACCGCTCTTCGTATATACACCGCTTCGGGTGTTTGAGGAGAATTACGAGCGTACCATTCTCGACAAAGAAGGCATCGGCCGCCATCTGGTGATGACAGACAAGGAGAACTGGACGTACCTGCCTTCTCCGATTCCGGAGAAATCATGGGGAGATACGTATAGCAACAACCGTGTCCGTGAGTATAATTCACGGGTTCGCGCAGATTTCGCCAAAGCACTGGAGCTTGGTGTGATTAAGGAAAAAGGTGTGGATGAGAACACGAGCAGCCGGTATTTGGTGGTGTTCACCAAACCGCTGGACATCGATTCTTTCCTGCGTAGCTATGATCTGCAGCTTCAGTCAGGCCGCCCGAATATGGGCGAAGTGAAGAAAGCGGCCGATGAATTGAATCATCTGCGTGATCGTGGCCTGGAACGCGAGGGCGTCAAGGACATCTTCGGCAGTATTAATAAGGACCTGGCGCAGGAGAATCTGATCCGTTCACCACAGCTCATTGCCCGCGTACGTGAGGAACTGGCGAAATATGCCGCGCTTGCCGCGAAGGCTGCAGAGCTGGAATCACTGCTTCATCAGCATCTGGACGAAGAGAAGTGGATGGATCAATTTATTGAAGCACTTTACACGGACAGCATCGTTAAGAAAGGCGCTTTGTATGTCTATGACCGTGATGAAGAAGAAGAGGATTGGGAGCCATTCGCCAACTTAATGAAGGAACGCAGCTATGTGGAATACGCCGTATATCGTCATTTCCGCGGACTGGATGAGAAGAGCCGCAGTGTGCTGCTGCGCAAGGCGGCGCGCCGTGCGGGTGAGATGACCGCAGCGGAAGATGTGACTCCTCTGCTCTATAAGCTGGAAGGCCTGTATGTAAGCTTCCTTGAAGCGCATGACAGTCTTGAATACGAACGGGTGGAGCATGCCGACGGGGATGAGATGTATGCCTTCTATAAGAATATGACCGGCAAGCTCAGCAGCATCCGCAGAAAGCTGAAGTAAGGGCATGAGCAATGTAACGGCATTAACCTATGCAGAACAATATGCCGCGCGGGAAGAGGCACAACAGCACAAAGGAGACGGACGCAGCAGCATCCATTATCCTGCCCTTTTCCTGTTCGTCGGTGATAAGGCGGGTCCGGCGATCCGCCCTGTGCTGGACAGCTGTGAACGCAAATGGGATAACGCAGGTGGTGTGATGGCGCTGCATGTGGTATCTGATGGTGGCAGCGGAGTCGGCAGCTCCATAGACGGGGCTTACTCCGGCAGTGCAGGGCATGAGCGTGTACTTACTGTAAAGCTACCGGGTACGTCCGGCCTCGACCAGCGCACGGTACGGCGCGATATTTACCGTGAGTTTTATGATAACCAATCCTTTCTAGCCGAGATGAACCGGACGCTGCGGCGGATAAGCAACAGCATCGCGGATTACGGAAGGCTGTATTCCTCCTTTGACGTGATTCATTTGTCAGTCATCACGCGGGTCGATGACCCGCTTAATGTATTCCTGCCAGAGATTACCCTGCTGGCCCGCGCGGTTCTGGGGCAATCCTTCAAGTCGGTGCAGACCGACATGTATGCCCTGATTCAGGAGCGAGAGCAGGGTGACAACTTCGGATATTCCAGCTCGGTGGGACTTGCGTTCCTGCGCGAGCTGGAGCATATGCAGTCGGCCGAATACAGGTTCAATGCCCCTCTATTAGTTACTGAGGAGGGATTCTCGATTTCGGTATCTCACGGCCCGTCACCGCTATTCGATCTGGTCTATCTGTTATCTGATAAAAATGAACGCGGAATGCTGTCACCCGGGGGGATGAGCGACAATTACGAGATCATCTCCCACATCAGCCTGCTGAAGAACAGGGTGCGTCCTACTTCGGATCAGGCTGCAGGAGGCGGCTACAACAATATGACCTTTAAGAGCGGAATTCGGGGCAGTACCGGACGCCAAGGTTATGCTTCTGCCGGGTTCTCCAGTGTGCGGCGGCCGAACCGGCAGATTGCGCTGGCTGTTCTATACCATGCCTTCCGGCGTATTACGTCAGACATGCGTGAAGCAGATTCATTGAATATGAGGGAACGGCAAACTCTGCTTATGCTGGACCCGGAAACCTTGCGGGAACAAGCCCGGGAACTGCTCCCAGATGAAGCGGGAATCGCTGAAATGACAGGGCTGATGAGCCATGGACACCCTTCCTATCACGAATTGCGAGGAATGTCGCTGCGTGAGGCGGAGGAGCAGCTCTTCGGTGACGGAGGCGAGAACTATTTCCGCAATAACTTTACTGCGGTGTCCGGCAAACGGCTCCAAGATTTCCATCCGCTGCAGGAGTGGAGAGTACGGCTTGACGGCGGGAACGGTTCGCCGCCTGGGGTATCGTTCTACCAGCTTTCGAAATGGACGTCTGAGCGGGATGAAGGCGGTGGAAGTGTCCTCGTTCAGCTTAGGCAGCAAATGGCAAGCCTGCGCGCTGTCATCGGTGAGGTGGAGGGTGAACTTGCAGCGCTGTATGCAGAAAGCGTGGAGCAGCAGCCGTTTAAGCGGGTGCCGCTACTGGACAAACGCACGGTGCGCAATTTCATCCAGTACCTGTTTACAACCGTTTACGGTAAAAAATATGAGCTCCAGCGTCTGGAGAATGAGCTTTCTCTTTGTCTTCGCCTGGAGTCTGCGCTGGAACAGCTTCATGAGGAGAGCTCAAGTAAGGTAAGACAGATGGACGCGCTTGAGGAAGAACTTCGGGTAACCCTGCTGGAAAGTCTCGGCCATGCCGGTGATGAACTTGGCCAGAATATTATGGAATATTACCGTATGGTTACTGAAGAAGTGATGAGAGGGATAGAGGCCGGAAGGGGCCCGGACATCTTTTTCAGCGAGCGGTTTATGGGGAATCTGTCCGTACTTCTGGATAAAGGTCCTCATGCTGTAGTGGAACGATTAATCGATATCTGCCAGCGGGAGCTGCTTAAAGCTGAGCCTTTTGAGTTATCTTTCGAAGAGGAATTACTGCGGAGGGCCAATGTTGCGGCAGCTTATGACAATCGGCAGGTGTTATCACGGGAAGAGTTGTTTAAGCGGCTCTACCGCAGCCTCGAGGAAGGGGCGACCATCAATGTAAGGCTGTTCGAATATACGCAGGAGCACCGCCACGAGGAGAAATATTTCTTTGGTGACAGTACCTCCGAATTTCTGCGTTACGCCTACGGTGTGGACGAGACAACACGGATTTACCGGCTGGGATTTGTGCATGAAGAGCGGCGGAGCGGGGTGGAGAAGCTGAACCTGATGGGCGGCTTCCACCTGGAGGATCTGCTGTATTACCGCAACGGCAAGGTCTATTACGAAACCTATGTGCAGAACGGTTATGAACTTCATGGAGTGAGTCAGGAGCAGCTTCCCGGCCTTCACTAAGAGGCTAGTCTGATAAGTAAAGGAAAGGATGAGTGAGGCATTATATGCAGCGAAAAATCAATTTCCTCCTGCTCTTGTTCAGTATCATCGGCGGGGGGATCGCCTTTATCCTTGGAGAAATTCTGCTTGGCCGCTGGCTCGGGGAACTGCCTTCCATACTACTCGTAGGTATTTATTTCACCATTGTTGCACTCGGTGTCGGGCTTGGCGCGCTGATTGCGGAGATCATATCACCACATCTGAACGGAGCTTCCTGGAAACAGCGTTATCTTGGCCTGTCCTGGAAGCTGCTTCCGGTGATGCTGGTAATGCTGCTGGCTGCTGGTGCCTTGACTGAATTTGTGTATGAGCTGAATTTCGGCGGCTTGAAACCGGTGAAGGACGTGGTCATGGTCATTGATGATTCCGGAAGTATGACCCAGAGCGATCCGGGTAACAGCAGATATGCCGCTGCTGAAGGACTGGTTGCCCGTATGGATAAAGACAACCGTGTAGCTGTTCTGACCTTCAGTGATGAAGCCCAGATTGTCCAGCCGCTAACGCTGCTTTCAACGACTGACTCAGTCAATCAGGTCACGGCAGCGATAGCGAATTTGCAGACGACTGAAGGCGGCACGAATATCAGCGGCGCACTTTCGCAGGCGCTTAGCGTGATTAACGGGGATAAGACAGGGGACCGTGGTGCTATGGTCATTCTGCTGTCCGACGGTTTCAGTGAATTCGATACTTCCCGCGAGCTGCAGGAGTATTTAGATCAAGGCATTAAAGTGAACACGATCGGTCTCGGGCTGGATGATCCATCCGGTTCTGAGCTGTTAAAGGATATTGCAGGCACAACAGGCGGCCAATATTATGATGTAAGTGATACGAATCTCCTGGCAGGCGTCTTCCAGCAAATCTATGACCGTCTGGGCGACCGTACGCTGCTTACGGAACGCAGTGATAATACAGCGGACAGTCCTTATTATGCCGCTATCCGGATTCTGTCCCTGCTCCTGATTGGGGCAGCTCTTGGATTGGGGCTTGGAATTGTATTCGATAACCGCCATCTGGCGAAAAGTTTTGGATTCGGTGGTGCCGTATCGGGCCTGCTTGCCGGCCTTATCCTGGAATTTGGCCTAAGCGGACATTTCTTTGCTGATGCCCTGATTCGTCTGATCGCTGTACTGGTGCTTGCGGCGATCATTGCCTTGTTCACGGTGGTGGTTCCTATCGGAGAGGGACGTATCACCCGCCGGGGACGGAACGGCGACAGCTCTACGCCGCCGGTTTCGGGCCGCTTCCAGAATCCGCGTAGAGACCGCAGCAGCAAAGGGTTTTAATTGATTTGAAAGGAGCTGCGGCTATGAGGTACACCGAAGTTGATAATGAAGGCTCCTTGCCTGTCATCCGTGATGTGACTTCGCGGGTGGAGGACCGGTGGTGCACCTTAAGATGGCGCTGGCCCGATGGTGTGCAGGCGGTTTGTATTCTTAAGGCCCCCGCTGGAGAACAGGAGAACCATACTCATCCACCCGCCGGGCTGAAGCTGTATACACGTGAGGAATACAAGGCGGGCAACGGCTATCGCGACCGGCTGGATGATATCGGTCTGGTATCTTACACCATCTATGCACGTCACACAGAGAATGGCGAAACGGTACTGGTAAGACAGCAGGATGGGGCCAACTCTATCGTTGTCAGTGCAGGCAAAGCCCGGGTCTACTATTCCGTCCAGCAGAAAAAGGGATTGTTTCAGAAGGCGAAGACGGTACATATGGCGATCCGGGCAGAAGTGCCTGTCCCGAGAGAGGTTCTATGCTATGTCAAAAAGCGTGGAGGTAATCCCGCGAATAAAGACGACGGTATTCTTTTTCCGTTTGTACAGGATTTCGCCCCCGGACGCAATATATTACCGCCCATTGAAATCGGCAAGGATGACTATGTGCGGATCTTTTTCACAGATGGACGGAAGTATGGGCTTTATTATGAGCTGCTGCCTGAGTAGCAGAAGAACTTGAATGTTGGTTATGAAGAAACGGGTTTTGTGGGGAAGCACATCACTAAAGCGGGTCCACAGAACTTTTGGGAGGAATGGGAATGTCTTTTTTCAGCCGTTTTATGAAGAAGAACCAGCCGCAGCCGCGGCCGCTTTTTTACGATATCGTATGTCCGTACTGCTTCAGCAAATTCTCCCCTGAGGATGTTGTGTTTCGGGCTATGCACAGCCGCGAGGATGATGAGAATTATGCGCTCGGCGAGGATGATGCCTTGAACAAATACCGGGAGCGGTTCGGTCTCGACACGGTGGATGATATTGAGGCCATTATTAGACCTGCGGATATTCCGGAGGAGTACCATCATATTACTGATCATGTGCTGATTGGGCTTACGGACCGGTACGGAGTGCTCACGCGCAGACGGCTGTGTCCTTCCTGCCACAATGAACTGCCGGTTACCGCAGGTAAGGTGCCGAGCAATATTATCTCGATCATTGGTGCGTCGCAGGTGGGCAAATCGGTGTATATGACCTCGCTGATTCATACGCTGCAGCATACGACTGCCGGTCATTTTGACGCTGCCTGCATGCCGCTGAATGCTGAAATCAGCCGCAAATTCCGCACGCTGTATGAGGAGCCGCTGTTTGAACGGGGAGATTTGCTGGCTTCCACGCAGAAGGAGAGAATGCAGGAGCCGTTTATATTCCAATTTGTTTTTAAAAATGACGACAAGCCGCCTTTGACACTCGTGTTCTTCGATGTGGCGGGGGAAGGGATGGTTGATCAGGATTATCTGGGGCTGCATGGACAGCATATCAAGAATTCGGCAGGCATCCTGTTCATGGTGGACCCGCTGCAGATCCGTTCCATCCGTGAGAAGATCCATATTAACCTCGGGGACCGCCCGGGGGAATGGGTTTCGCAGTATGATGAACCGCGTGACGTGGTACTGACGATGTTCGGGGATTTCATTGCCTATCAGGAGAAGAGCAGAACGGATATCCCAACTGCTGTAGTGCTGACCAAAAGCGATATGCTCCATTCGCTGAAGGATAATGACGGCGACTATATCAAGTCCAACAGCAATGTGTTCAACAATTATGTGCACCGCAAAAGTCTGAATCTGGACGAATTCCATAACATTGACGGCGAGATCAGCCGCTTCATTTCTAAGGTAGACCGTCCGTTTAAAGATACGATGGATGTGTATTTTTCGAATACCGCTTATTTTGCCGTATCCGCTCTGGGAAGCAACCCGGTGAATCAGAAGGTGGAGGGGGTCGTCAGCCCGATACGCGTGGATGAGCCATTCATCTGGCTGTTGCACAAGCTGGGCTTCATTGAGGGGAGCGACGGCCAGTGAATAGATCGCAAGCCCCGCTGATCACCCAGCAGATGTATACCCGCGAGCGGCGGGGGATTTACCGTGCCACCGAAGGCTTTGACACTGTAGCGAAGTCTGAAGGACTGGACAATAATTTTATTAAAAAAATACTGCATCCTTTCTGCCTCTATGATGCTCCGGCGGAGCTTTCGTCCCGCGGGGAGAAGGATGAGTCGCAGTATCCCGCCGCGCTTCACCTGTTCCATACAGAGACTGGTGAGACGGTTATTGGCAGCAGCAGCTATCAAGCAACGGATTTCACTGGACAGCGGAGCGCTTTTTTCGCCCATAACTTTATCGTTCCGGCGTCCAGAGGGGATGAAATCCTACACCGCTACAGTGACTGGCTGCATGCCGACTTTGCCCGTGAGCTGAAGGATGAGCCAGGAGCCGTTTTACCCGAGCTTTCAGAGATTCCAGTAGACAGAAGTACAAGGGGCCGGGAGCCGGCTGCAGTGCTGAACTCGCTCGGCATCGATGAAGTCTTGTTCAAAAACCTGCTTCAAGCGGTGATGACTGCTGTAGCGGGCAAGAAGAAAATCTATATCACACTTGATGTGCCGATTAGCGAGTTGTCTATCCGCGCCGCTGAGCTGACGGAGGTGCTGTTCCGCACGCTTCCCTATGAATTCCGCCGGAGGCTGGGTGTCATCACGTATGCCAACGAGCCCAAGAGCCGTAAATATATCCATATAACCTTTGTGGAGAAAGGCTCACTGCGCCCGGGTGACCGCAGCATCGAGAAGGATTTTATTATTGATCTGGCGTCCGGACGTACCGCGAATGTTGACTTTGGAGCGCAACGCCAGCCCTATGCCGACTTTGCCTGGAATGCGCTTCATACGAATGTATCATCTCTGGAGGACTTTGCGTCCTTTTCCGGGGAGATGCTGAAGGGCCGGGACGGAGAACGCAGCACCTCGCTTGCCGTATACAATGAACTGGCGGTATTTTATGAAATTGAACAGGGAAATGAAGCCCTTTACGAGGACAATAAAATCTCCGTGCTTAGCGGGCTGCTCTCTTACCTGAAAGCGGAGGGTGCGCTTGATTCCAAAGTCAGGCTGAATGATTTGTTTCTGGAACGGTTTGACCGTGAATTTGATCTTATCCGGCAAAAGGGCATCCTGGTTCCGGCCATTATGGACAGCTTCAAGGCGTATTTTTCGCTGAAGGGCCACACCTATAAAGGCAAAATCGTCGATTATTTCATCAACGGAATGCTGAACAGCCAGGCGGCAGGACAGGATGATGTGGTCAAGGCGGCTTACAGCATTATCGAGAGCGATGATGAATTGGGCAGAGCCTTCTTCACGAGGCTACTGTCGCAGCCGGTGTTCCGGGGTGCGCTGTTTGAGCCCTATGTGGAAGCACGGCTTGGAGCAGCAGGACGGGCCGCGGATATTATGAGCTTTGTGGTCAATTGGGGCCGCTTCCTGCCGGAAGCACTGCAGCTGCCTTTTGTGAAGGATGCTGTGAGAGACTATCTGCTGGAGAAGCTGAAGCTGGAGAAGGAAGCAGTCACTGCTGTAGCTGCTGTTCACGATACGGTGCAAAGAGTGGAAAAAGAACGGCGCAAGGGCTCTGGGGTATCTCCGGAAACCTTGATACTGCTGCAGACTATGGCTTCGGCGGCGGACCGTTATTTGCTCCAGAACTTGTCACTCGAAGATATTACTCAGGAACAACTGCTCGAATTGCCCTTTGTACATTTCCCATCAGGGGTGACGGAATGGAGTCCGCCGCTGGATTATGTGAGCAAACGTAAAGCCAATGTGCTCCGGGCTGCATACCGCTGGTTCGGAGAAGAGAAACCGGATGTCGAGCTGTTTGCTGAGCTGACACCACAGGAGCTCGATGACGTACAGCTACTCGGCAGGCGGTGGCTGAAGGCAAGTAATCAGGTAGAGCCGTTTGACCGGCTTCCCTTGGCTTTTTATTACAGCAATAGCCGTGAGGGAGGTCCGCTGGATTATGCGGCGCTGTTCGAGCTGATCCGGAGCAAACCCGGGTTTCAGGAAGAGACGATGTACCGTTTTCTGGCCTGGTCGGATGGCAACCCTCTGTTTATGATTTCAAGCAAGAAGCTGCAGCCGGAATATCGCCGGGCGATCATGAAATACTTCCTGACCCATGACCGTGAAGCTTTCAAGAATCGTGATTTCCGCAAAAATGTTGTCGCAGCAGCAGGCCCTGCCCTGCAAAATGTGTACAGTGAAATCCGGTCCAAGCTGTCCTCACCCTTGGCAAGGTGGATACAACGGAGCCGATTTCAACTGATGATCTCCGGCATGCTCTTAGTCTCAATCCTGCTGATTACACTTATCCTGATCAATGTGCTGGGTTCAGGGGGGAAAGATACAGCTCTGCCGCAGACAAGTCCTGGACCAACTGCGGGTGTAGGCTCAGAGCCAACTACTGATATGGCTGCTGTATATCTGGACACCCGTACAAGTGAAGGAGAGGGCAGCAGTCTGCTGTTCAAGTTCGCTGTAGCGACTGACTGTGAATTGTTTAACCCGGAAGAGGTAAGCGTTGAGTCTTCGGGCGGTGTCTCGGAATCCTATAGGGTATCTGCTGTGACGAAGTCCTGCACTGTGACGGAAACACCTTCAAGTGCTGCTCCGGAGAGTGATGAAACAGCGGTGAATACTGATTCCGCTGCAGTGACTGATTCCGCTGAAGGGACTGATTCTGTTACAGCGACTAGTTCGGTTGCAGTGACTGATTCAGCCCAGGGAGGTGGCAGCAACACTGCATCTACGGAGACTGCTACGGCATTGCCGGCAACACCAAACTTGCCTTTCCAAGCAGAGGTCGTACTTGAAACTAAAGCCGCTCTTCTCAAAGGAAGTCTGATCAAAGCCGAGGGTTACACACTCACACTAATGGCTGAACCATCGGCCGCACCAACCTCTTCACCTGCACCTTCGGCATCACCGGCTACTGACGACACAAATTCGGCAGACGATGACAGCGCAACACCGGAACCAACCGATTGATTATATAATCGATGTATAGACACTCCTGAAGCTTCAGGAGTGTTTTTTGTATGGAGCGGGACACATAAAATTCACAGCAAGTGTGATAAATGTCACTTATAATGGGGTTATAAAGAGAAGTTCGATCATAATTTGTGTAAGCCGCTTAGGAGGGTAAATCGGATGAAGCAACGAATGTATCCACTTTTGATCCTGCTGATGATTGCTGTATTTCTGCTCCCGTCCCCGGTTAGTGCCCACGCCAAGGTGAAGCAGACGATTCCTTCAGCCGATGCCATACTTAAACAATCACCTGCCGAAATCAAAATTCAATATAGTGAGAAATTTGATGCCTCCATTAGCAGTATCACGGTAAAAGATCAAACCGGAAGAAAGATTGACGGCAAGCCGGGTACGGAAAAAGACAACTGGTTCATCTATCAGATCCCTGATCTGGTAGCAGGAGAGTATAGCGTGAGCTACCGGGTGCTTGCTGCGGATACCCATGTCACCGAGGGCTCTTTTAGTTTCACTATCGCCGAAGATCCGGCGGCAACAGAGGTGCCTGCAACAGGCACAACAACAGGTACAACAACAGGCACAACCTCAGGCACAACAACTGCGGGAGGTGTAACGGTGAGTGCCGCACCCAGTGCTGCACCCAGCTCCGCACCCAGTGCGTCGCCAAATCCGGTAACGGCAGAACCATCAGCAGTTTCGCCAGCTGCGGGCAATTTGCAGACTGCGGCGGCAGGAAATAATACGGGATCTGAAAAGGGAGCATTGGCAGAAGAGGGTGTTGTTTCGTATGGTGCGCTAGAGAAATTCATTCGCGTATTAGATATATTGGCAGCAATCACTGCCACTGGTTTTATCCTGTTCCGGTATGGAATTTGGGGGAATGGCGAATATAACCTGCCTGCCTTATTCTCGCTCCGGAATGAGCGAATTCTATACATTATGGCTTTCCTCATCTTTATTATCTCCGGTGTAGTGCATACGGGTACACTAGCCCATGAGCTAGGTGGTCCGGGTACGGGAAGTTATGCGGAAGTGTGGCTGAATGTGATTACAGACACCTTTGCCGGAACCGCATCATGGCTGCGTCCTGCGGCCGCTGGACTCCTGGTATTGGCGGCGCTGGGATCAGGGGGGACATCCTTTCCAGCACTTCTGGTGAAGGTTGCAGCAGTTATTATGCTTATCGTGTTATTTCCTTTGACAGGCCATGCGGCGGGAGATGATGCGGCCAGAATGTTTGCCGTCCCCGCCCAAATTCTGCATATCGGCGCTGCTGCTATCTGGTTCGGCGGTGTAGGCGGGCTGCTCGCGGTTATACATGGCAGAGAGAAGTCAGGGATAACCTATTCCCGGCTAAATCAGCTTATCCTTCGTTTCTCCGCTATTGCATTACCGTCGGTTGTTGCTGTTGCCGTAAGCGGGATCTTCTTGGCCTTATTCAGGCTCGGGAGCTGGGGGCTACTAATCCACAGTCCATATGGGCAGCTGGTTCTGCTTAAATCACTTATCACTTTATTGATTCTGGTTATTGCCGCTCTACACCGATTGGTGTTGATTCCAAGGATGAATCAGAAGCTCGCTGAGAAAACCGGTGCAGAAGTTGATGTTATTCCAAGAGGCTTTATACAAGCCATCCGTCTGGAGATTATATTGGCTGTTGCTGCTATTATTCTGGCGGGGATGTTGTCAGGTACTTCCCCTCCAGCCCAATCGTTTGTTGCCTCTCCGGTCTATTGGCATGTGATGGGGGATACGGCTCATATGTCTATGAGGATTGAGTTCGATGAGAATTCCGGGCAGACACTGCGGATGGATGTATGGCTGCCTACAGGAAATGAGGCTCCCACCGAAGCAGAAGCCGTCCTTATTCCTGGCGGTGATGAGGGTACCTCTGCATCTATTAAGCTAAAATCACTTGGAGGAGGCCCTGACCCCTATGGCTATGAAGGGTTTGACAAGTACATGTATGAAGCGAAGGGGGATTATTTTACCGGGGGAGGAGAGTGGGAGGTTACGTTAACCTTCACTGACGCTGCGGGCAAGATTCATACTTACGAGAAGCAGCTAACCCTGTAATTAAAGACCTGCAAGACGGCATCCCAAGAGCTTCCCTATAGACATAGGGGAGATTACTAGTTATCATTATGGATATTAAAATTATATATATTTATCAAAAGAGGTGCGGGCCCCCAGCAGGGTCTGCTTAAAAGGGAAGTCCGGTCCACAATCCGGCGCGGTCCCGCCACTGTAAATGCGGAGCAACTCTTCATAGGCCACTGTTTCTTAAAGGAACGGGAAGGCGAAGGGAAGTGATGAGGCATAAGCCAGGAAACCTGCCTTTTTGGTGACAGCTTCTTTTCTTCGGGGGGTAAGAATCAGAAGCATGCGTTATAGGTCTTTCGTGTCCGGGCTTGAAGCCTGAAGCATGTCTGGCCCCGCAATGAGTATATGAGACCGCCCGTCAGGGGCGGTTTTTTTATTTTCCAAAAGACGGTCGCCGTCATCTTAGATGCACGACATCCGCTTTTACGGCCCTCAAAACTATTTTCAAGGCCCTCAAAAACCTTTTCCCCGCTCTCAAAAACCTATTAGAAAAGAGGTAAATAATGAAACGCATCTTATCTTTCAAACATTTCATGTTAAGTATGGCATTGCTTCTGGTCGTTTCAGTTCTCGGTACTTCCTTGGTGCCTTCCGGCAGAGTATCCGCCGCTGAGCAGACCACAACAGCAGTTTCAGTAACGGGAGCAGCAGAGGCTCTTACTGCAGCCAAGCAGGCGGTTCTAAGCCGTGGAATTCAATCGGACTGGCAGGCCATTGCTCTGGTTCGTAGCGGCAGCGTTCTTCCGGATAGCTACCTGACCGGACTGCAGAATGAAGTGAAGACTCAAAAAGGCACATATACCAATGTTACGGATTACGCACGCAGAGTGCTCGCCGCAACAGCAGCCGGCATCGATGCCACAAATCTGGCCGGGTATAATCTTGTAGAGAAAATCTACAATAACAGCAGAATGACCAATCAAGGTCTTAACGGAGTGATCTACAGTCTGCTCGCACTGGATTCAGGCCATTATAGCGTGCCTGCCGCCGGACAGTGGAATCAAGATAAGCTGGTGAGCCATATTCTCTCCAAACAAAACACGGATGGCGGCTTTACGCTCTCCACTGGGGACAGTGATCCGGATGTAACGGCGATGACACTTACAGCCTTGTCTGCGCACCTCGATAAAGCTGAAGTGAAGGCCGCTGTGGACCGTGCAGTTTCCTGGCTGTCCAATAAGCAGCAGAATCATGGCGGGTACGGGGAGAGCAGCGAGAGTGTCGCTCAGGCGATTATCGCGCTGACCTCAAATAACGTGGATCCTGCCGGCCAGAAATTTACGAAGGACAGTCATCAGCTGATGGATCGTCTGCTTAGCTTCCGTACTACAGATGGCGGATTTGCCCACACGTTATCGGGTGGGTACAACGCTTTGGCAACCGAGCAGGCTTTGCAGGCTCTCGTGGCTTATCAGCTGTTTGTTAAAGGCGAAGGCCGGTTTTATGCATTCCCGCAGCCGGTGAAGCAGCCGCTTGAAGTTCAGGTTTCCGTTGTGATTGAAGGTCCACAGGGCCTTCTGGCTGAAGGCGATGTAACATCCGCAAATGCGCTGGACGCATTAAAGAAGCTGAAAGCAGACAAGAAAATTACGCTTGAGCTGACCAGCAGTGCTTACGGTGATTATGTATCAGGGATTCAAGGTGTTAAAGGAGGTCTGTACGGCGGCTATGATGGCTGGAATTATGCCGTGTCCCGCCAGGGAGAATGGATTTTCCCTGCTGTAGGGATGGGAGAGTTTGTTCTGGAGTCCGGGGATCAGCTGACCGTGTATTATGGTGACACCGGAACACAGCTGGTGGATTCCGTCACAGTTACACCGGCTCAGCTGGCAGCCGGCAAGCCGTTTACAGTGAAGGTGCAGAAATCAATGCTGGACTGGGAGACCGGCAAGGCAGTTGTTACTCCGGCAGCCCAGGTTAAGGTTCAAATGGGTGCGCAAAGTGTCACTTCAGACGTATATGGAACAGCTGCATTTACTGCCGGCGTTAAGGGCGGGGTCTATTCTCTGACTGTTACCGGCTACAGTAAAGGTAAAAGTCCAAGCGTAGCGCGGTATACACAGCGTGTATTGGTATCACCCGTGTTTGCGGATCAGAAATTAATCTCTTCATGGGCGACAGTTGCCGTTCAAACCGCGGTTAAACAGGGAATTATGGACGGGGTAAGCAGCACAGGTTTTGCTTTTGCTCCGAAAGAGTATATTACCCGGGCGCAATTTGCGGCCTTGCTGCTTAGATTGACGGGCAATGCTCCAGCTGCAGCTGCGGAAGCTTCCCCGTTCAGCGACGTAAAAGCAGGAGCATGGTATTATGGAGCTGTGCTGAAGGCGAAGGAACTCGGTATTCTTGAAGGAGTAACGGCCTCCAAGTTTAATCCGAACGGTCATATCACCCGCCAGGATATGGCTGTAATGATCGACCGGGCTTTTAACCTGACTGCTTCTGCTCCGAAGGCGCAGTTCAAGGATAAAGATCAGATCAGCAGTTATGCGCTGGCTTCGGTAAATACCGTTACGGATCAAGGGTTTATGAGCGGCTTTAAGGGCAGCTTCGACCCGGCAACAGCAGTTACAAGAGAGATGGCTGCGGTTGTGGCTGTAAGACTGGCTGAAGTTAAATAATTAACCGGCATAATTGGAAGCTGGACTTGTATAAAAGTAATTGAACAGTAAATAGTTACGGAACGGGAGGCACTTGCCGCCCCGTTCCTTTCCCGTTTTCAGGAGGTGTGAATTTATATGTCCAAAAGGATTGTATATTGGCTGAGGCTGCCTCTCGCAGTAGTGCTTGCAGCGGTACTCGCTGCAGGTTGTTCTTCCAACGATCCGGAAGAGGCGGACGGCAATAACCGCCTGAATCAGCAGCAAATTGAATCAGCATCCAATACGGCGGAGACCGGTACAGTTAGTGATCCCGCTTCTGACCAGCAGCAGGATGCAGGGGAAGCGGCTTCAGGTTCTGTTGTGAGTTCGCCTGCGCAAGGCTCTTCGGCAATGCCTTCAAGCCCAGCCTCGGTAGGCTCAGAGCCTTCAACGCAAGCGGCAGAAGCAGCAAAAGCATCAGGAGCAGAAGCATCTGCCCCCGCTTCAGCAGCTCAGAGTTCTACGAAGCCGGCAACCTCTGCGCCATCGGCTTCGGCTCAGCCTTCAGCCACATCCAAGCCTGAAAGGCCATCTTCTCCTCCAGCAACAGCCGAAAGCATGAAGACCAATATGGCGACTCTGACAATCACTGGTGACAGCGATTCCGGTGTTATTCTGGCTCCTTCTGAAGTCGAAGTGAAGAAGGGGGACAATGTGATCGATATTTTGAAACGGGTCACCCGCAAGAATAAAATCCAAATGGAGTTTCAGGGAGCCGGACCGCTGGCTTACATTGTCGGAATTGATAACTTGTATGAGTATGACAAAGGGGCAGAGAGCGGTTGGATGTACAAGGTGAATGGAGAATTCCCTGATATAGGTGCCGGTGCGTATCCCGTGAACCCCGGAGACCAAATAGAATGGCTCTACACGCTGGACCTTGGTCAAGATATTGGAGCCAAAGGGCCATGAGCAGGAGCGGTTTCCAGTCTATGCATCCGTCGGTAACCTTCGTATATTATGCAGGCTTGCTGCTCTTTACGGCGCTTTTGTTTCATCCGCTATTTCTGTTCACAGAGCTGGCCGGTGTACTTGTCTTACTGCTCATGCAGGGCGAGGGGAGAAGACTCTTGTCCGGGCTTCCCTTTTATCTGCTGATTGCGGGCTCGGTTGCGGTGTGGAATCCTTTATTCTCACATAGGGGCTCGCATATTCTGTTTTATTTTCTCGATCAGCCCGTCACATTGGAAGCGGTTCTCTACGGACTGATGATGATGCTTGTGCTGCTGACGATTATGTTTGTGTTCACATCCTATAATCACAATGTATCCGCAGATAAATTCATGTATTTATTCGGCAGGCTGGCTCCCAAAAGCGCACTGCTTATCCTCATGGCGATCCGCTTTGTGCCATTGTTCCAGAGGCGTCTGCGACAAATCAGCATCATCCAGCAGACCAGAGGCATCAGTATTAGCACAGGCAAGCTGCGGCAGCGGATGGCCGATGGAATGACACTGCTCAAGGTGCTCTTGACCTGGTCGCTGGAGGAAGCCCTGCAGACTGCAGACTCTATGAAAGCAAGAGGTTATGGGGTTCGAAAGCGCAGCGTTTATGGTATCTATACAATAGATCGGCAGGATGTGATGGCCCTCGCACTGATGGGAGTCAGCGGTTTAGCTATAGTCCTGTTCAGCCTCGTGGGATATGGAATGATGGAGATCTATCCCCGTCTTAAGACGCCGGTCTTTCATTGGGAAGATTGGGTAATGCACGGCTGTTTATGCCTTTTTCTCGTTATCCCCATAATTCTGGAAGGAAAGGAGATGTGGTTATGGAGATCATACGGGCAGAAGGATTATCCTTCCGCTACCCTGATGGGGGAAGAGATTCCCTCCACGATCTTTCGTTCACTATAAACGAAGGCGAGTTTGTTGTGCTCTGCGGCCCGTCCGGATGCGGCAAAACCACGCTCCTGCGGCACCTCAAACGTGAGCTGGCACCCGTAGGAGCCCGTAGCGGAAATCTGTGGTACAAAGGGCAACCATTTCAAGATTTACCGGAAGAGAAGGCCGCGGCGAACATAGGTATGGTATTCCAGAACCCAGAAGCGCAGATTGTGATGGATACCGTATGGCATGAGTTAGCCTTCTCCATGGAGAATCTGGGTTATTCTCAGGTGGTCATGAGAAGCAGATTGGCTGAAATTTCTGGAAGATTCGGACTCGAACCCTTATTGCATAAGGCGGTTCATGAGTTATCTGGCGGACAAAAGCAGCTGCTTAATCTTGCTTCCGTGCTGCTGCTGCGGCCCAAGCTGCTCCTGCTCGATGAACCTACATCCCAGCTTGACCCTGTTGCGGCCCGTGAGTTTATACATACTTTGCGTCAGCTAAATGAAGAGCTGTCGATGACGATTATGATTAGCGAGCACAGGCTTGAAGAGGTGTTTCCCCTGGCGGACCGCGTATTGCTGCTGGAGCAGGGGCAACTGAAGGCGGACGGATCACCTGGAGATATCGTACGTCTGACCGGACAGGAGCGGGAATCTTCGATTTTCTCCTATCTTCCCACTGCTTCCCGGCTCTTTCTGGCGCTAGACCCTATGAACGATAGTTTGAATGCCGTAGTTCCTTTGACCGTTAGGGAGGGGAAAACCTGGTTACGTGGGAGACAAGAGCTGCTTCATCCATCTATAGAACGTCATTCAATACCTCACAACGAAGTTCAAAGAGGTTCCCGGCCTTCCGTTCTGGAATGCTCTGAGGTTAGCTTCCGCTATGTAAAAGACGCACCCGAAGTGTTGAAAAAGCTGTCGCTTGCGTTGTACAGGAATGAATTGCTGGCCGTCGTTGGCGGCAATGGAGCGGGTAAATCTACATTGCTGCAGCTGCTGGGAGGATTGTTGAAACCGCAGCGCGGGCGGATTAAAGCGGATAAAGGAATGACTGCCGGATATCTGGCCCAGAATCCGCTGCTGTATTTCAGCCATGATACGGTAGAGGAAGAACTCCTCCATATGGCAAGGTACGCCGGTATGACGGAACCTAAGGCGGAGCAGGAAATCTCAAGAATGCTGTCTCAGTTCGGGCTGGAAGATGTCCGTGGAAGCCATCCGCTGGATATTAGCGGCGGACAGCAGCAGAAACTGGCACTAGCCATGGTACTGCTGCCAGCCCCCGGTATCCTGCTGCTGGATGAGCCAACCAAAGGTCTGGATCCTTCAGCCAAGGATAGACTTGCTGCGCTGTTGTACCGATTCATTGAAGAAGGAACAACCGTAGTGCTGGTCACGCATGACGTGGAATTTGCGGCAAAGTATGCTACGCGCTGCGCGATGCTGTTTGACGGCAGCATTACTGCCGAGGGGCCACCTGAGGTATTTTTCAGTGCCAATTATTTCTATACTACGGCTGTGAACCGTATTGTCCGGGACTGGATTCCGCAAGCACTGACTCTGGAGGACGTGAAGCCATGACACGTTACAAATTACCGGTTGTCATAGCCTCAATACTGTTTATAGCTGTTTTGGCTCTAACCTCTGCACTGCAGGACCGCCATTATCTTCTGCTGAGTTTGGTGCTGCTGGTATTGTCGCTGTTACCGCTATTCGTGAGACTGGAGCGCCGCCCCATAGAGTCCCGTGAGCTTGTATTGCTCGCTGTATTGTCCGCTGTAGCTGCTGTGAGCCGTATTCCTTTTGCCGCATTGCCTAGTGTTAAACCGGTGTCTGCTATTGTTATCTTATCGGCTTATGTGTTTGGTGCTGAGGCGGGATTTATGATCGGGGCGGTAGCCGCGCTGGTTTCTAACCTTTATTTCGGGCAGGGTCCCTGGACGCCTTGGCAAATGTTCGCCTGGGGAATGGTCGGGCTAACGGCGGGGTTATTTAGAAATACACGCTGGTTCCGGAAGAGGACGGGGCTGCTGGTGTTCGGCTTCATCTGGGGATTTCTGTTCGGATGGATCATGAACCTGTGGATGCTCATCAGTCTGCCGGACGCTTTAAGTTGGGGGCTTGTCGCTGCCACGTATGCATCCAGCTTTTATTTTGACCTGGCACATGCCGTGTCCAACGTGATATTTCTGTCCATTCTGGCAGGAAGCTGGATTAAGGTCTTAGAGAGATTCCGAAGAAAATATGGTCTGCTGCAGCATAAATAATGCTCATATTCCTGAAATTCACACACTACCACCTAGCAATTTCCATCAATGATTGGCCCGTAATGACCGATAAATATATAGAGAGATAATCGGGGGGCTGGAATATAGTGAAGCATTTAAAAGTAAGTCAAAAAATGATGGTGTTAGTGATTACAGTAATAGTTATGATCATTGGAATCGGTGTTATGGGGATCTCAACTACGGGGAAGATGGAACAACGTTCGAAGGAGACATATCAGGAAAATTTGCTGCCGGTCTCTTATGTTAGCCAAATGCGTACGAATAACCGCGCGATCGAATCCTTCCTGCTGGAACAACTTCTGTCCAAGGATGCTGCGGCAGCAGTCCAGTTTAATGATGATATCAATGAAAAAATTAAGCAGAATAATGATTTGCTTAGCCAGTTAAAGCAGATTCCATATAATGATCCTAAACTGATTGCTAAGATCAATGAATATGCAGCGAATCTTCCGGACTACCGGGCACAGCGCCAGCAGATTATTGAGCTTGGAAAGAACAACCAGAAAGAGGAAGCATACGCTTTATTCTCCGGATCATTTAACGCATCCCGTGAGAAGATGATCGGTCTTCTGAAGGAAGTGACGCAATTGCTCCTCGACAATGCTAAGACTTTTAACGCAGAGAGTGTTGCAGATGCGAAGCATTTCAAGAACCTAAGCTATATCATCATTTCAGTGGTGTGGGTGCTGTGCGTGGGACTAAGTGTCCTTATTACAAGATTGATTACCAAACCTCTGAAAGAGCTGCGAGCCCTAATGCTTAGAGCAGAGGAAGGCGACCTGACGGTTATAGCAGCCTATAACTCCAAGGACGAGATTGGTGTAATCAACCGCTCCTTTAATACTATGCTTGCCAGCCTGCGAACGATGATGCTCAGTATTTCAGAAAGTGCTGAAATGCTGTCGGCTTCCTCGCAGGAGATGAGTGCAAGCGCTGAACAGACCAAGTCGGCATCCCAGATGATTGCTGAGACTTCGGGTGAAATTGCCTCCGGATTTGAAGAGCAGATTGTCAATATCGCCCGTACTTCAGAGGCCGTGCAAGCGATGTCAGATGATATATCCTCTGCAGACCGTAGCAGCCATGAAATGTCTAATCTTATGTCTGTAGTGTCCAGAACTACGGACCATGGGGCGGAAGCCGTAAGCGAGATCATCGGCCAGATGAAGGAGATTGACACTAGTGTGTCCGGAATTCAGGTGATTGTCGGCAATCTTGCCGCTTTGTCCGAAGAGATTAATACGATTACGTCTACCATAAATGGAATTGCCACACAGACCAATCTGCTGTCTTTGAACGCCTCCATAGAAGCGGCCAGAGCGGGTGAGCAAGGACGGGGATTTGCTGTGGTTGCCGGGGAAATCCGCAAGCTTTCAGAAGTTACAGGAAAAAGCTCGCTGCAAATCACAGATCTCATTACCCGCATTCAAGGACAAACAGAAAGCGCCCTCGAATCGATGGCACATGGTTCACGACTGGTGTCTGACGGCGTTGCCCAAAGCCAGCTGGTTTCAAAGGCTTTTGGAGAGATTCAAACCTCCATTAAGGACGCTGAGCTACAGACAGAGGAGATCCGCACGGCCATTGAACATATCTCCCAGGAGTCTAAAGGTGTGACAGAAGCCATGAAGCAGGTCAGCGAGATTTCAAATGCGGGGGCTGAAGGTGTGCAGGATACTAGCGCTGCCAGCCAGGAGCAACTGTCTGCCATGGAAGAAATGACAGGCTCTGCCCAGTACCTCGCCACCTTGGCAGAAGAACTGCAGAAGAGTCTGGCCCGGTTCAAGTTATAAGATTCGGAGCATAATTGACATCTTTTTAAACCAAAAGAAGAAGCCTGCCCCATAATCGAGGGCAGGCTTCTTTTGCAACTATACAGATTAAAGTTATGAAGATCATAAAAAGTGCAAGTATCGAAGGGGAATTTTGGAAATGTAGGAGCGGTAGCGACCGCCTTTGTCTCCGGATTTCAACCGCGAGAAGCGGTTCAATTCAAGAAATCTGGAGACAACAGCGGCCGGAATTCCAAACATTCACCGAAGTTACGTATAGCACCTTTTTATTTAGAATTCTTAACTTAGTAATACCAGCCCCACACAAAGATGAACAGGGTACCGAATATCGTTACCAGTCCGACGAACAGTGCATAAGCGATATTGATATAGAGCTCTTTCTTGGTCTCTGCATTCTCCCCGATGTGCATGAAGACGAACAGCTGCAGGGAGGCCTGGATAAGGGCTGTGATCAGCAGGACGGCCATATTGGAACCTTGTGACAGATCACCGTAGATCACGACAAGCGCAGCGGCTGAAAGGACCAGAGAGGCCAGATAACCCATCACATGGCGAATCGGAAACAATTGCTTCATCATGTCACATCAGTCCTTTCAGGTAGACGAAGCTGAAGATGAATATCCAGACAACGTCCAGGAAGTGCCAGTACAGCGAGAAGATAAAGGATTTATTGGCCGTAGCCGGGTTAATCCCTTGACGCCATAGCTGGATCATAATACCGGTTCCCCAGAGGAAACCGAAGGTGACGTGAGCACCATGCGTTCCGAGAAGCACGAAGAGACTGGACAGGAATCCGCTCGTTTGAAGGGTTGCACCTTCATTAACGTAAGTTACAAATTCCGTGATCTCAATGCCCAAGAAGCCGAGACCCATGAGCAGGGTAGCGCCCATAAAGACCATCATCGCTTTTTTGTAACCATGACGCATCGCATGAACAGCGAGCCCGATCGTGAACGAACTGGTAAGCAGAAGGAAGGTTTCGATCAATACCGGATTGATTTCAAAAAGCTCTGCTCCGCTTGGACCGCTGGCGAAGCGGGTCACCATAACAAAGTAAACGGTGAACAATGTGGCGAAGAGGGCGATTTCCGCCCCCAGGAAGATCCAGAAGCCAAAAATTTTGTTGCTGTTCTCTTCTGTTGAATATTCCAACGGCTTGGACGCATCTATTTTCATACAGTCTCACCCCGCAGTTTCTTTTCTGTAGCAATAACTTCTTCAGCCGGAATATAGAACCCGTGATCCCGGTCAAAGGACATGGTCGCGAGCACAATAAGAATGCCGAGGCCAGAGACAATCGCCGGAATCCATAAGCTGAACACGAGAGAGAAGCCGAAGACGAAGAAGATCACACCCAGGATAAACGGTTTGCCCGTGTTGCTTGGCATATGAATCTTGGTAATCTCCTCTTCGTATAGAGGCAGGTTCTCATGTTTGGCGGACCAGAATGCATCGCGGGTCTGCACTTTGGGAACCACAGCGAAGTTGTAAGCAGGGATCGGGCTGTTCGTTGCCCATTCCAGCGTACGTCCATCCCATGGATCGCCAGTGGTGTCTCGCGGCATGTACCGGGTACTCCAGTAAATATTGTAAACCAGGATAACAAATCCGATGGAAAGGCCGATTGCCCCAGCGAAGGACAGCATGTTAAGCGGACCAAAGCCGGTCTCTTCGGAGTAGGTGTACATCCGGCGTGTCATCCCCATCAGTCCCAGGAAGAACAGCGGGAAGAAAGTGACGTTAAAGGATACTACGATCCACCAGAAGGCGTGTTTGCCTAGACGCTCATTCAGGCGGAAGCCGAATACTTTAGGGAACCAGTAATGGAAGCCTGCAATAACGGCGAATACAGCACCGGGAATAAGCACGTAGTGGAAATGCGCTACAAGGAACATCGTGTTGTGGTACTGGTAATCGGCGCTGGCCATGGCCAGCATAACGCCGGTTACCCCGCCGATCGTAAAGATCGGAATAAAGGCCAGGGTGTAGAGCATAGGTGTTGTGAAGGTTATCCGCCCTTTACGCAGGGTGAACAGCCAGTTGAATATTTTGACCCCTGTCGGGACAGCAATCGCCATGGTTGTAATGGAGAAGAAGCTGTTGACCATTGCGCCTTGACCCATCGTATAGAAATGGTGAGCCCATACCAGGAAGGACAAGAGCGAGATAATCAGCATACTGAACACCATAGAGGTGTAGCCGTACAGGTTCTTCTTGGAGAAGGTGGCAATAATTTCGCTATAGATACCGAAGGCCGGCAGGATAACGATATATACTTCAGGATGTCCCCATACCCAGAACAGATTCGCCCAGAGCATATCCATACCGCCGTTAGCCATCGTAAAGAATTGGGCCCCGAATATCCGGTCGAACATCATCAGGGCAAGCGCTACGGTAAGCACAGGGAATGCAAAGACGATAATAACGTTAGTAATCAGCACGGACCAGGTGAACATCGGCATCTTCATCAGCTTCATGCCCGGTGCGCGCATCTTCAGGATCGTTACGATGAAGTTGACGCCTGTGATCAGTGTTCCGATACCGGAAATCTGCAGGGCCAGGGAGTAATAGTTATTACCGACTGTCGGACTGAATTCCAGACTCGCCAGCGGGAAGTAGGCAGACCATCCGGCATCCGGAGAGCCGCCGATGACAAACGAGATATTGAGCAGCATGGCGCCGAAGAAGAAGAGCCAGAAGCTGACGGCGTTCAGACGGGGAAAAGCCACGTCACGTGCGCCGATTTGCAGCGGTACAATTACGTTCATTAGTCCGATAATAAAGGGCATCGCCATAAAGAGGATCATGATCAAACCATGGGTGGTGAATACCTCATTATAGTGCTGTGCATCGAGAAACTTCATTTCAGGAGCAGCGGTCTGCAACCGCATCATCATCGCGTCAATACCGCCGCGGAACAGCATAAGCAGCGCTGCGAGGATATACATGACCCCAATGCGTTTGTGGTCAACCGTGGTCAGCCATTCACGCCACAGATAACCCCATTTCTTGAAGTAGGTCAATCCAACGATAATCCCGATGGTGGCCAGAGCAATACTGACCATGGCTCCATATATCAAGGGTTCGCCGTGAACCTTAAATTTTTCCAAATCCATTAGGATGGCTCCTTTCAGGGTGTTCGATCAGGCAACAGATTAGTTGCTCTTGTGAGTATGCTCTTCAACAGGAGAGCTTGGCAGCGGCTCTTCGACTTCCGGGTTAGGCTCACCATTAAACTCCGTTTCGCTCGAAGGTTCAGGAGAAGGATGAATCTCCTTGTTGTCCTGATGCTCCATGCTTCCGTTGTCCATATCCATGTCCATCCCGTCATGGTCCATGTCCATATCCATCTCGCTGTGTTCCATTGGAGGAGGACTAAAGGACAAGTGGGTGGAGGAATAGGTTTCCCGTCCGAGAATATCAGCGGCAAGCAGCCCTTTGAATTTGTCCTCGGTCAGTTCTGGTGCGGTTTCCTTAACCTCTTTCACCCAATCGGTATATTCTTTGTCGCTCATGACAAGCGCTTCGAATTCCATGTGAGCGAAGCCTTTTCCACTGAAGTTCGAGTTCTTACCGATATAAGAGCCTACGGTATCAGCAGATAGGTGAAGTGTAGTGAGCATGTCACTCATTGCGTATTTCTGTCCGCCCAGCTGCGGAATCCAGAAGCTAGTAATTGTCCCGAAGGAATATAATCTGAATTCTACGGCGCGGTTCACTGGGAAATTAACGTAGTTGACGGTTTCAATCCCTTCTTCAGGGTAACTGAAATGCCATTTCCAGTTGGAGGAGGCGGCATAGATAACCATTGGCTTCTGATCTTTGTATTCCGCTGCAACATTTTCCACAGCACCGGTCGTCTTGACCGTTATGAAAGAGAGAAAGGCTACGATAATAATAGGAATCGTAATCCATGTTGCTTCCAGCCACTTGTTTCCTTCCTCATGTGGAGGGATGTAATCTTCGTTGCTTTTCTTTGCCCGGTATTTCACAAGAACAAAGATATATAAGATGTAGACAACCGCAAGGACACCGAGCATCACCAGAATAGACAGGATGATTGTATCGGATAAAGTGCGGGCGGCCGGGCCCTTGGGATTCAGGACAGTAAGAGAACTGCAACCTGGCAAGAGCAGGACTAGGCTAAGAAAAAAAGCAGATAATGTCCCTTTTTTGTTCATGTGTGAACTCCTTCCTTCCATTATTGTTTCCCGCTTCCGGAAACATTGATCTATATCTATACTAAGAATTCCTTACGCTTAATGCAAAAGACATAATCTGGCTATACTTCCTAATAATATCCTTAAAAATGGCAATTGCGTTAAATATGTGTGTTCAAATTGTTACGACTAATCAATGATGTGATTTAAATCACTGTAGCGGCGCTGTTTTGTGGACATTTTTATTTGTTCATGTTTTGTTCAAAATTATATAAATGTTACTCATATTGTCACATTTATTTGCTCTTTTTAAGGCCGATTAAAGCGCTTTATTTATGATTGTGGCGGCATTTTTTGCAGATAGTAACAGGATTTTCACACTTGGTTACAATCTCTCAAATTCCAATGTCCCGATCTATGATAAATTAGAAGCATAAATCATAGATTGGGGATTTCATCCAATGGGCGGAAAAAAGGTTTGGCTATTGTTCTGTGCATTAATCATAAGTGTAGTGCTTGCCCGTGAGGCGACCGCAGAAGGTGCGCCGTCTTTGCGACTGGGAGTTAATGACCAGCTTACTGAGATCGAAGCCATTCCGGTTAAAGGGAGTTATTATGTGCCGCTTCGGGATCTTGCCCAGGAATTGACCTGGACCTTAACAGGTCAGGCAGACGGCATTGATGTTCAAGGATCGAGCGGACATATGCTGCTAGCATTAAAACCGGAACAAGGGAGCAGTATTACTCCAACAGGGCTTGAAGTTCAACTCGATCTTTTTCAAAGAGACGGTAAACTGATGATTCCAATCAAAGTGGCAGGATACCTTGGATATACGGTTTCCTATAAACCTGTTCAATATGTACTTAGAGTTTCAGATGCTTCTGCTCAGTGGGACGATGATACGTTTGCTGCTCAGTTCAAGGATGAATTGAAGCCGGTCCAGAGTCCTGCCAATCCCCCCGTGACGAAGGATACAGGAGCCTTAATACCTCCGGGTAAAACCGTATACCTAACCTTCGATGACGGACCCACTGCAACCACCGGGCAATTGCTTGATATATTATCCGAATATCATGCCAAGGCGACTTTCTTTATGCTAGGCCCTAATATGACCAAATATCCAAACGAGGTTAAACGGATGGTCCGTGAGCAAGATGGAATGGGACTTCATGGCATATCACATCGTAAAGAGAAATTCTACGCTTCTCCGTCTGCAGCGCTTGCTGAAATGGATGGTGACAACGTTATTCTTAACAAACTGACCGGGATACACACCACGCTGATACGGACACCCTACGGGAGTAAACCCTATTTCACAAAAATATTCAGAGATAAGGTGCTGCTTCAAGGATATGCGCTGTGGGACTGGAATGTAGATTCACTCGATTGGAAGTACAAAGAGGATAGCAACAAGATTTATAGTAATGTTATGAATCAAATCTACAAACTGCAGAAGAATAAGGTTAACCCGGTTATTCTGATGCATGACCAAAAGACGACCCTAAAGGTGTTGCCGTTAATTCTGGAGACGTTGAATAAAGAAGGTTATCAATTTCAGATCATTTCGAAAGATATGAATCCGCTGAATTTTTGGAAAGATGAACGATGATAGCCCGGAGGCCGCAGATACCCTGTGGTCTATTTTTTTGCTGGTATACGGGCAGGTAACTATGGAATTTGCACCTTTACATATAAAAATGAAAGAGCTTACAAAAAGTTTTGGGATCGCTCAAAATATCCGTTGAGACAAGGAATTCATTTCCTTTACACCTTGTTGGAAAAAAGATAAAATATAACAAGCTTCGACCTTTGATGACATAAATCGACACCCTGGTATACGGGAATGGAGCAATACCAAGGACAATAAGTTCTTTATCCTTATGAGTCCGAAATTCAGGAGGAAAATTATTAATGAAAAAAAGATTTTTTGTACGGGGGTCCTCCATCAAAATTAAGTTAATCCTCTTTACCGTGGTTTTACTGCTGTTGTCTTGTTTGATAATTGGCATACCGAGCTATTTTGTAGCGAATCAGGAACTGGACAAGCAAGGGGAGACGATTCTGCAGAACGGTGTCAATATGGCGCTGATGCTGATTGATGCCAAAAGTACGGATGTCAAGAATGGTGTCATTACGGAGAAGGAAGCACAGGAACAGGTTAAAACCTATTTGCTTGGTGAAAAAAATGCCGATGGCACACGGACACTAAATAAAAAAGTTAACCTTGGGGAACATGGATATTTCATCATATATGATGCTAAAGGTCTTGAAGTGGCTCATCCCTCGCTTGAAGGGAAAAATGTATGGGACGTCACTGATAAAAGCGGAAATAATTTCTACTTAGTTCGTGATCAGATTGAGAAGGCGCAAAAAGGCGGCGGGTTTACATACTATACTTGGACTCTGCCAAACTCTGAAGCTACGGGTACTAAAATTACCTACTCGAGTCTAGATAACAATTGGGGCTGGATCGTGGTTGCCGGCTCTTATATGGAGGATTACAACAAAGGCGCTAATAAAATCACAAATCTGATTATGATGTCGATTTTGATTGTACTGGTTTTGGGCGTAACGCTGTCCTTATTCTTTATTAATGGGATAACCCGGCCATTGAAGCAGCTGGTTGAAAGTATGAAGAGAATTGAGAAGGGTGATCTTTCAGCCGAACTTTCTATCCGCAGGAAAGATGAGATCGGAATTGTGGCAGACGGCTTTAACAGCATGATAAAGGCCCAGCGTGTGATGATTCAGGAGGTTGTGGAATCAAGCACAAATATTTCCGTTCTCGTAGCGGATACGGATAAGAGTATGATGGAGCTGAATGAGAGTATTACAAGCATTTCGGCAGCGACCGAATACATTTCTGCGGGTATGGAAGAGACGGCTGCTTCTATGGAGGAAATGAATGCTACTTCTACTGAGATTGGCGCTGCTATTGGAAATATCGCCATGAAAGCTGAGGAAGGGGCTGTCTCGGCCGGTGAAGTGAATCAGCGTGCGCTCAATCTAAAGGAGAATGCTGAGAAGAACAAGCAGGCTGCTCACGAAATCTATGCCACGACTCAAGAACGGATGAAGAGCGCTATCGAGGAATCTAAGAAGATCGAACAGGTTCGTGTTCTTACAGAGTCCATTCTGTCAATTACGAATCAGACCAATTTGCTGGCACTCAATGCAGCTATTGAAGCTGCAAGAGCCGGGGAAGCGGGTCTGGGCTTTGCGGTTGTAGCTACCGAAATCAGAAAGCTGGCTGAACACTCCAAGAATACGGTAACGCAAATTCAAAGTGTCGCCAGCGAGGTTATTCTTTCCGTGGAAGGGCTGGTATCCAGCTCAGAGGAGCTGCTCGGCTTCGTTAATTCACAGGTCATCGGCGGCAATGAAATGCTGGTTGAATCCGGGGAGCAGTACAGCAGGGACGCAGGTCTGATGGATAGCCTTGTCGATGACTTTAGTTATACAGCCAAAGAACTGCTTCAATCCACTAACAGCATGATCCGGGCGATTGACGAAGTAACTAAGGCAACCAGCGAAGGTGCTGAAGGAACATCGCATATTGCAAGCCAGGTTAATGAGGTTATCCGTAAATCCGAGGAAGTGGCGAAGGTGGCCAAGAACTCCAAGTCTATTGCCGATAATTTGCTCGATAAAGTATCACGGTTCACATTGTAATAAAAAAGAGAAAGAGACCTTGAATTTCTACCTGGTAGAGACTCAAGGTCTCTTTTTGTCTACTGAGTACGCACATTGTTTGAATTTTGGACACAGCTTCCTATAAATTATCTATCGACGATGCTCACATGCTATGTTATCATGGTACTCTGATAACGTATTAGCGAACTAAAGCGTTTGGACTAAGCATACTTTGTGTGTGTTATTTTACTAGGGGGAAGAGAGAAATGAACAACAAACGACTAATGGTGTTATTTATGATTATGGCGGTTGCGATTTCAGTGCTTGCAGGCTGCTCCGGCTCAAACGGCGGCAACGACGGCGAGCTGGTTATCGGGATAGACGACAAATTCGCACCGATGGGCTTCCGGGATGATAATAATGAAATCGTTGGTTTTGATATTGATTATGCGAAAGCTGCTGCAGAGAAAATGGGCAAAACGGTAACTTTCCAGCCCATCGACTGGTCAGCCAAGGAATCGGAGCTGAACAGCGGCCGTATCGACATGATCTGGAACGGATATACAATTACGGATGAACGCAAGGAGAAGGTGTTATTCACCAAACCTTATCTGGAGAATAGCCAAGTTGTGATGGTACCTGCGGATTCGGCACTTACTAAGCTGGATGATTTGTCTGGTAAAGAAATTGGGCTGCAAAGTCTTTCTTCCGCAGCAGATGCTTTAAATTCAAGCCCGATCAAAGATCAAATTGCGAATGTTGTGGAATTCCCGGACAACGTCCTGGCATTGACTGATCTGAAGACCGGACGCCTGGACGGCGTTGTTATTGATGAAGTGGTGGCGAAATACTACATGGCTAAGGAAGCGGATGCCTACAAACTGTTGGATGAATCGCTTGCTCCGGAACAGTATGGTATCGGTATTAAAAAAGGGAATGAGGCTCTGCTGGAAGAACTCCAGAAGGCACTTGATGAGCTGAACAGTGACGGAACAGCTGCAGAGATCTCGACGAAATGGTTTGGCGAGAACAAGGTACTGAATTAGATTGTTATCACTTAGGAGTCGGTAAGAAATGAATCTGGATTATATTATTAAAATTGCAGGGCCTATGCTCGAAGGCGCGCGAACGACCGCATTGCTGTTTCTGATTGTTATCGCGTTGTCGATTCCACTGGGGTTCCTGATTACACTGATGGCGAAGAGTCTCATCAAGCCGCTGGCATGGATCGCCCACACTTACATTTATGTAATGCGGGGTACACCGCTGCTGCTGCAATTGTTATTTTTCTGCTTTGGGCTACCGCAAATTCCTGTAATCGGACAATATCTGGTGATGGACCGTTTCGCGGCGGCATGCCTGGGTTTTGTTCTGAATTATGGAGCTTACTTTGCGGAGATTTTTCGTGGGGGACTGCTCTCGATCGATAAAGGCCAGCATGAAGCAGCCAAAGTGCTTGGCCTGAGCAAATGGCAGACGCTGCGCAAGGTTATTTTAGCCCAGATGTTCAGGGTTGCCCTGCCTGCTGTAGCGAATGAGTCCATCACTCTGGTAAAAGATACTGCACTGCTCTACGCGGTTGCTGTACCGGAACTCTTAAACTATGCCAAAACGGCGGTGAACCGTGATTTTACCGTGACGCCGTTTGTGGTAGCAGGTGTGATTTATCTATTGATGACTCTGGTACTGACTTTGTTCTTCAAAATGCTGGAGAGACGATTCAAATTTGAGTAAAGGATATGTCCATATATGAGTAATATGATCGATGTTCACGAGTTACAAAAGTCATTTGGTAGTTTGGATGTGCTGAAAAAGGTCACTTTCACCGTAAGTCCAGGGGAGGTTGTGGCCGTAATCGGGCCTTCCGGCTCCGGGAAAAGCACCATGCTGCGCAGTCTGGTTCACCTTGAAGAGGTTACCGGAGGGAGTATCCTTATTCACGGTCAACCTCTCGTCCGAAACGGTAAATATGCCGCAGGGGCGGATATCAAGAAGATTACGTCAAGCATGGGCATGGTGTTTCAGCATTTCAATCTGTTCCCACACCTGACGGTTCGCGGAAATCTGGAGCTGGCTCCACGGACACTGAAACGGGAGAGCGTGAAGATCATTACCGAAAGAAGCGTGGAGTTGCTCACTAAGGTAGGGTTAGCGGATAAAGCGGACGTGTATCCTTCCATGTTGTCAGGTGGACAGAAGCAGCGGGTTGCAATTGCCCGGGCAATGATGCTAAATCCGGATATTCTGCTTTTTGACGAGCCGACCTCCGCTCTTGACCCTGAGCTGACCGGGGAAGTATTGCGTGTCATCCGGGAATTGGCGGAAGAGAACATGACGATGATTATCGTGACGCATGAGATGGGCTTCGCGCGTGATGTCGCTGACCGGATTATCTTCATGGATAACGGCGAGATTGCGGAATCAGGTACACCGGAAGAAATCTTCGGGGCTCCCAAGCTGGAGCGGACCCGGGCTTTCCTCAGCAGGGTAGAACGGGATTAAGGTATAGAACACATGAAGAATGGAAGCTGTCCCGGTTATTTAACTGTGGCGGCTTTTTGTATTTGATAGAGCAGATGCTTTATGGAATACGGAGCCGATCGTTAGTATACTAGAATTTGAAAAAATAAGGAGGAGTTCTCATGAACGAGGTGCCGGATCATTTGGATTATGGATTGCAGATTGTGTTCATCGGTTTTAATCCTAGCCCGATCTCCGGGGAGCTGGGGCATCATTATGCTAATCCACGCAATAATTTCTGGCGGATACTGCATCGTTCAGGACTTACTCCTCGTCTATACGATGCTTCCGAAGACGGGGAGCTGCTTAAGCTGGGATATGGGTTCACCAATATCGTGCAGCGTCCGACAAAAGGGGCGGAGGATATAACCCGTGAGGAGTACAGCGAGGGTAGGGGGATTCTGAGAACTAAGCTGGAGCAATATCGCCCAAGGATTGCTTGCTTTGTGGGCAAAGGAGTATATACAGAGTTCAGCCGCCACAAGAAAGCGGACTGGGGATTCCAACAGGAGACAGTAGTGGATGGCGTTTGTGAATTTGTGGCGCCCTCATCCAGTGGACTGGTACGTATGCCCATCGATGAAATTGTCGGTATATACCGGCGCCTGAATGAATGGTTGGCAAGGCAATGATTTTATGAATGATAGACTGCGGGAAGGGGATAGTCATGAAATACGAATTGATATTATTCGATGCGGACGATACATTGTTTGATTATGAAATGGCTGAACGCCACGCACTGCATAGTGCTTTTGAACAATTTGGATACCCGGCCGGAGCGGCCGAACATACGGTGGTGTATAAGGAGATCAACAAGGCGCTGTGGAGAGAATTGGAGCTCGGCCTCATCTCCTCCATGGCCCTGCGGGTGGAGCGTTTCCGCAGGCTTTTTGCCACCCAAGGGCTTGAACTGGAGCCGGAGGTGTTTAGTGAAGCTTATCTAAAATATCTGGGTGAAGGGAGCTTCCTCATTCCAGGGGCTGTAGAATTGTGCGGAGAACTTGATGGATTGAGGCTGGCCATCATTACAAATGGTATTCGTGAAGTACAGACCTCCAGAATACAGGGCTCGTTGCTGTGCAATACCTTCGAGCAAGTGATTATTTCCGAGGAAGCGGGTTGTCAGAAGCCGGAGAAGGGGATTTTTGACTACGCATTTAACAAGCTTGGACTTACGGATAAAGACAAGGTCCTGATCGTTGGTGATTCGCTGACCTCAGATATCCAAGGTGGTATCAATTATGGTATCGACACCTGCTGGTATAATCCTCGCGGAGCCGTAAATGCATCGAATCTTCAGCCAACCTATGAGATCCGTGATTTATCGGAGCTGCTTGCCATTACATCATCATAGACTTAAGCGAAGATAAGGGAGCCTTTCATAACGAAGGTTCCCTTTATTTGATTCTGCCCCCGTGGAATCTGCATTCATAGATTCTGCTGCCGTTCAGCCAGATTTCCTCATACCCGCTGAACCAGGAGAAGTCTCCGTCCACGGTGCAGGCGTAGGTATAAGCCCCGTTTTCATAGAAGGCGGGACCGCGAAACGGTTTGTCTTGCGGCACCTGGTACAGTGCTTCCTTGAGAAAATCCCCATTGAAGCCTTCAGCCAGTACACGTCCTGCATAGTTCATTGCCCAGGAAGGCAG
The DNA here is from genome assembly GCF_042610485.1 of Paenibacillus oryziterrae. NCBI lineage: Bacteria > Bacillati > Bacillota > Bacilli > Caryophanales > Paenibacillaceae > Paenibacillus > Paenibacillus oryziterrae. The sequence continues at coordinate 111,154 of NZ_JBGJZO010000008.1, forward strand.
GTCGTTCTCCCACAAGGCCTCCTCGCCGGCGAACTGTTCAGAGCCCAGATAGGTATCGATATATTTCAGATTCCCCTTCGAATACACCAAATCATGTGATGACGGACGGGATGACATAAACTCAGGCCCTTTGCCTGCATAGGTTGCCCTTTTGGCTTCAATCAAGAAATCAATTTCAGAGACAGCAGTATTCTCCACGCAACTCAGCTCCCTGTTAAAATTATCAAACTCAACTTAAATGATAGAACACTAGTTCGTTTATATCAAACCTAAAAACGCACGAAACTGTGAAGATTCGTACGCCTGTTGAATGAACGGGTATTTGCAAGCCCTCACAAGGACTATTATGATGAACATGGAACCCTATTTCATATGGACAATCTTCAAGAATGAGGAGGACGGCGATGCACACCAAGGAAAGTCTGATCAAACATCTGCAAGAGCTGGGGATAAACCCGAAAGGAACGGTTTTGGTGCATTCCTCTTACAAAAGCATCGGCGAGGTCGAAGGCGGACCGGATACTGTGCTGGACGCTTTCTCGGAATATATGAAGGATGGTCTGCTTATATTTCCTACGCACACCTGGTCGTATATTAACGCGGACAATCCCCGTTTCTCGGTTGTGGAATCGCCGTCCTGTGTGGGGCACTTAACAGAATTATTCCGTCATCGTACAGGTGTGATCCGTTCCTGGCATCCAACCCATTCGGTTGCTGCCCTGGGCAGGGACGCCATGGGATTTACTGCTGGAGATGAACGCTGGGATACACCCTGCGCCAGAGGGTCTGTGTGGGGGAAGCTGCTGGACCGCAAGGCTGAAATTATCCTGCTCGGCGTAGATCTGCGGAGGAACACGTTCATTCATGGTATTGAGGAGTGGGTCGATATTCCCGGCAGAATGACGGACGAGCATGAACGGCTGTATACGATTACTCCGGGCGGTGAAGAAATTGAGGTGCCTTCACGCAGGCATTGCGGCTTATCCTGGTCACAGCACTTTTGGAAAGTAGAGCATGTGCTTGAGCAGGGGGGAGCGCTTAGAAGAGGGAGATTTGGGGATGCTCAGGTAATGGTATGTACAGCCGTGGAGACCACGGATATCCTTACCCGCATGCTATTAGATCATCCGCATCTGTTCTCCGATAATGAGGCATTGAACGGGGAGAAGCAGCCGGAACCGCTCCCAAAGACGAAAAGAATGAAACCCTGAGGGGTTTGGGCGCAGAACTAAAGGCTTAGGGCTTCATCTGGCGGGTGCCTATCAATGTATGGTATATTATTCTCAATAAAACACAGTAAGGAGATTGGAAATGGAAAAAACATTGGTCTTTGGTCACAAAAATCCGGATACGGATACGATTTGTTCAGCGATTGCCTATGCTGCACTCAAGAAAGAACTGGGCTGGGATGCAGAACCGGTTCGTCTTGGAGAAGTTAACGGTGAGACGCAATATGCACTGGATCATTTCGGTGTGGCGGCCCCGCGTCTGGTAGAATCCGTGGCAGGCGAAGCGAAACAGGTCATTCTTGTTGACCATAATGAAAGCCAGCAAAGTGCGAATGATATTGATCAGGTACGTGTGGTTGAGGTTATTGACCACCACCGGATCGCCAATTTCCAAACGGCTCACCCGCTATACTACCGTGCAGAGCCTGTGGGCTGCACAGCAACCATCCTGAATAAGCTCTACAAAGAGAACGGCGTGGCTATTCCTAAGGATACCGCTGGACTTATGCTGTCCGCCATCATCTCCGATTCACTGCTGTTCAAATCACCGACCTGCACAGAGCAGGATGTAGCCGCAGCGCGTGAGCTGGCTGAAATTGCCGGTGTGGATGCTGATAGCTATGGACTTGAAATGCTGAAAGCTGGAGCTGATCTCAGCGACAAGAGCATTGCTCAATTAATCTCTCTGGATGCTAAAGAATTCACAATGGGCGCCTACAAGGTGGAGATTGCCCAAGTGAATGCAGTTGATGTGAACGATGTGCTCTCCCGCCAGGCTGAACTGGAAGCTGCGCTGACCTCTATCATTGACGACAAAGGACTGGATTTGTTCCTGTTCGTGGTTACCGATATCCTGAACAACGATTCGGTGGGACTTGCCCTGGGCCGTGTAGCAGGAGCTGTAGAGCAGGCCTATGATGTTAAGCTGGATGATAATAAAGCGATTCTTAAAGGTGTTGTATCCCGTAAATCGCAAATCGTACCGGTTCTTACTGAAACGATCTCCAAGCTGTAAGAAGCCTAGTCTTTATAAGGAATCACTAAGGTGCGCCGACTATCTATAAACCATTAGGAGTTTCCGTTGCTATCATTCAGATGATGGCGGCGGAGCTCCTTTTTTGTTTTCTTTTTCTTTCTGATACAATATTTTTAGCTTACAAGACGCTATGGAGGGGATATCATGATTCGTGTCTATACGGCAGAAGAAGCACACCGCTTTGATCACGGCTGGTTGAAGGGCAGCCACATCTTCTCGTTTGGTGATTACTATGATCCAGAGAATACGGCTTTTGGTCCCATGCGGGTATGCAATGATGATACGATTTCTCCAGGTAGAGGATTTGGTGCCCATCCCCACAGCGACATGGAGATTGTTTCGATTGTGCTGTCTGGAAGACTCCGGCATGAGGATAATTTAGGTAATGTGGTCGAAACGGAATTTGGTGGAATTCAGCGGATGTCGGCCGGAGACGGAGTGATTCATACGGAGCATAATCCTTCGGACTCCGAACCGGTCCGCTTGCTGCAGCTATGGTTTATGCCCCGCATACGCGGAACGGCTCCTTCTTATGAGACGGGACAGTTTGATCCTGGTAAGCTGGAAGGTCGCCTGTTGCCTGTAGTGGCTGCTCAAAGCGCGGAAGAAGTTGTGGGCATCGCTCAGGATATGACCATTTATTTAGGCAAGCTGGACACTGGACGGGAACTGGATTATAGGCAGGAAGCCGGAAGAAGGATTTTTATATATGTGATTACAGGACAGCTTTGGATTGATGAAGAGACTCTGCTTCGGCCTGGGGATTCAGCTAGAATCGGAGAACTTAGCGGGCTAAAGCTGAAAGCGCAGGAGAATGCATTTATCATGCTGGTCGATCTGCCTTAGTCGGATTTCAAGTACATGTACGGGAGGGTGAACTATGGTGCAGCGGGAGAGAGTACTGGTCAAACACTCGGTGACAGGGCGGATGCTCGTGAACAGCTCGGAAGGGCTATCTTATACCTTTGATCAAAAGGGCAGTCTAACGGTGATCTCCATTTCTGGTGTAACTGCAGACAAGGGTATGGCTGTACAGGAATTGAAATTAGAGTTGAATGTATTCCGTTTTGAAGAGCCGGAGAATGGACCTGTAATCAAGCATTGGTATTATGTTGGTGATAATCCGGTTGAATATGATGAAGAGCGCGGGTGCCTGATGATATCCGTCCAGTCGGAAATCGAATACCGGCCGGATCAATACTGGGAATAAAAGAATTTCGGATCAACTAACCTCTGGCGGTTTCTGACACCGGGGGTTAGATTTATGTTGTGGATTGTATGAACTTTCGCTATTTACGGCATGAATAGGACAAAATCCATTGACATCAACAGCAGTTTGCAATAGCTTTGTTATGAAACATAACGTGTATATAGATAAAGAGATAGGAGAATTGGAGAACATGGAATTATTTGCGGCAATGGAACGGGATGATTACGAGGAACTTTTGTTTTGTCAGGACAAGGCATCCGGTTTAAAGGCAATCATAGCTATTCATGACACTACCTTGGGCCCTGCGTTAGGGGGGACCCGCATGTGGACGTATGCTTCGGAGGAGGAAGCGGTCATTGATGCGCTGAGGCTGGCGAAAGGCATGACGTATAAGAATGCCGTGTCCGGCCTGAATCTGGGCGGGGGCAAGACGGTAATCATCGGTAATCCGAAAAGAGACAAGAATGAAGCAATGTTCCGGGCGTTTGGGCGGTTTGTCCAGGGGCTGAACGGGCGCTACATCACCGCAGAAGATGTAGGGACCACGGAAGAGGATATGAACATAATCTATCAGGAGACCGACTATGTTACGGGAACCTCACCAACCTACGGATCATCCGGCAATCCCTCCCCAGCTACGGCTTATGGCGTCTACCAAGGAATGAAAGCTGCGGCCAAAGAAGCCTTCGGTACAGATTCCCTTGAGGGTAGAACAATTGCGGTTCAAGGTGTGGGCAATGTGGCGTACCATCTCTGCGGACACCTTCATGCAGAGGGGGCCAAGCTGATTGTAACGGATATCAGCAAGGAAGCTGTCCGCCGTGCTGTAGATGCTTACGGTGCCAAAGCCGTCGATCCTGGTGAAATTATTGGAGTAGATTGTGATATTTATGCGCCGTGTGCGCTTGGTGCAACCATTAATGATGATACTTTACCGATGATCAAGGCTAGAGTGGTGGCTGGCGCAGCCAACAATCAGCTTAAAGAGGCAAGGCACGGGGAAGCTCTCCATAATCGTGGAATTGTATATGCACCAGACTATGTAATTAATGCCGGCGGAGTGATCAATATTGCCGATGAGCTGCAGGGTTATAATAAGGACCGGGCCTATAAGCAGGTCGGCAAAATCTATGACAGCATCACACGTGTACTGGAAATCTCACGCACCAGCGGAATTCCGACTTCCGCAGCCGCAGATCATCTGGCACTGGAGCGGATTGAACTGCTTAAGAATAGCCGAAGCACTTTCCTGCGTGAAGGCCATCATACCCTGAGCAGAAGCCGGGTGCGGGGATAAACCGGTTATAGATAAACTGTACTTAAGGTTTTTCCATTTGGGCGAGGTTGTAACTACGGTGAATGTTTGGGCTTCCGGCCGCTGTTGTCTCCCGATTTCTATAGTTGTGCAAAAAGAAACCGCTACAGCCCAAGGTGTTCCTCCTTGGATTGTAGCGGTTTTCGCTGTCTTGAAAGTCTTGAAACAGGGTAGCTTCTTAGAGTGCCTCTTTTTGCATTCGGCATGGCTTTTCACCGTGAAGAGGAAGACGACGCTTGATGGAAAAGGGCTTGCTGCAGGTTATTGTACCTTCTCCGGTTCAGGATAAGTAATACCAAGGGTGTCTACGGTGACTTTCTTCATTACCGGCGGTTGGAGCGGACGGTCTACGTCGTCGCGTTCCAGATTAACGATCGCCTCAGCAACGTCCAGCCCTTCAGTTACTTTACCGAAAGCGGCGTACAGTCCATCCAGCGAAGGATAGTCGGCAACCATAATGAAGAACTGGGAGCCGGCGGTGTCATTGCCGTCAGGTCTTCTCGCCATCGATAATACACCAGGGGTGTGGAGCAGGTTGTTGGTGAATCCGTTCGCAGTGAATTCACCGGCGATGCTGTAGCCGGGGCCACCTGAACCCACACCATCCGGGTCACCGCCTTGAATCATCATATCCGGAATCACACGGTGGAAGATTACTCCGTCATAGAATCCCTTTTGGATAAGTGAGATGAAATTATTGACCGTATTCGGGGCTACTTCAGGATATAGCTCGGCTTTAATAATGCCCCCGTTGTCCATTTCGATGGTTACAACCGGATGGCTTGCTGTCGCCGAAGGCAGTCCTTCACCAGATGAAGCGGCGTTATCCTGAGGAGCGGGGCTGGCTACGGCATTCCCTGTGTTACCCGCGGTATTGTTGTTCTCTTGCGGCTTATTCCCGCAGCCTGCCGCGATAACTAGCAGCAAACACATCATCATAAAAAGTGTAATACGGATATTTCGTGTAAATTTCACAGGTTCGTTCTCTCCTTTACATTCCTTAATCTCAGATTCCTGATTATCATAACCCGGGATTGGCACATTCTGCAAAGAGGTTTAGAATGATAGTTGCTTCCAGGTGAACAAGCAGAAAGGTCGTGGGGATATGAACTTCTCATGGAAGCGGAACCTGATCATTTTATGGATAGGCGTGTTCTTTTGCAGTATGGCATATTCGATCTCGATTCCGTTCCTGTCTATCTTTCTCAGCGATGAGCTGGGAATTGTCGACCATTTGGAAATATGGTCAGGCATAGCTTTCGGGGTTACCTTTTTGGCGAGTGCGCTGATTTCTCCTTTTTGGGGTTCGCTTGCCGATAAATATGGGCGTAAACCGATGCTGATCCGTTCAGGCTTCAGTCTGGCGGCGCTATATTTAATTAATTATTTTGTCCATGATCCCTATGTATTCCTGATTGTGCGCATCCTTCAGGGATTGCTGGCAGGGTTTGTGCCGGCTGCTATAGCCATGGTGGCGACCAACACGCCGGAGGACAAAACGGGTTATGCTCTAAGTATTATGTCCACGTCAGGTGCGACAGGCAGTATTATTGGTCCATTGATTGGCGGAGTCGTCAGCTATTACTCCAGCAACCGGGTCGCCTTTCTGTTCTCCTCGGCAATTGTGCTCATATCGGCACTGATCGCAACATTTTTTGCCAAAGAACAGAATTTTGACCGCTCTGCACCCAGATCACATGTTAGGGATGATATCCGGGAGGCAAGGGGGAACCGGGCGTTTATCACACTGTTGACCTTAGCCGGAATCAGCACCTTTTCCGTAATGATTCTGGAGCCGCTGCTTCCGATTTATCTGCTTCATATGGGAATTGATAAGAGCCATGCTTCATTAAGATCAGGGATCGTATTCTCCGCGGTTGGTATTGCTACAGTGCTGATGGCGCCCCAGTGGGGCAGGATTGGCAGCCGCAAGGGCTTTGGATGGATTTTGTTCATCGGCCTTGTCGGAGGAGGTATTGGTAATATTCTGCAGTTTTTTGTGACCGGATATGTGCAGTTTGCACTGCTGCGGTTTGCCTATGGCTTGTTTTATGCAGGGGTGCTGCCATCGGTGAATGCCATGATTGTTCAAGTGACCGAGCGGGGCTTTCGGGGGAGGGCCTTCGGCCTGAATCAGTCAGCTTCACAGCTTGCGACAATGGCAGGTCCGATCATTGGAGGGCTTCTGGGCGGATTCATCCCAATCCGTGCGGTGTTTGTCATCAATGGCATGCTGCTTCTGGCTGCGGCTGCACTTGTCAAGCTGAGCAGGCTCGAGGCGAAGGTTTCTGCTGTTAGGGCAGCGGATTAATTCAGTTCATAGTCACAAGAAAAAGGTTATTCCGCTGAATATCAATGGGATAACCTTTTTGGGCTTGCAGATAAACCATTTATGAATAGACGATGCCCATTTTAACGGGAGCCATTCAATAAATCGGTGCCATGCATGATTTCTAGCGGCGGTGAAGCGGGATCAACAGGCGTGTCCGCCTCAATATCATCGGCATCCGGAATATCCTCCAAGGGTTGATCCTCTGCATCGGCATCGGTTTCTTCATCCGCATAATTAATGCTGCTGTCCGTCAGTCCGGCTAAACTAGCAAAATCCGCGGCATCAGAATCAAGTAGCTCATCCCGTTCGGGAGCTGTCCTGCCCAGTATATCTTCTCTGTACTCACGCTCACTTCGCTCTTCGTAGCTTGCTGAATGATCTGTAAATTCCCGCTCATCCCACCCGGCGCTGGCAGTGCTGAGGCCGATATCGGCTGCAAGATGTTTGTCATGTGCCAATACGGGATCCGTGCCATCATAGGGGGTGCCGTCAAAATCAACGGGAGCAGACCCTATCGGTTCATGGCTCACCAGCGCAGATTCGATCGGAGTCTGAGTAGAGACATCGGAGCCATCGCTTATACTCTGGGATGTGATCGTGCCAACGGGGCGCAAATCGTCTAGGGGAATATCTTGCAGCTCAGAGACACCACCCATTTTATGATAACGCTCATACGCAAAATCTGCTTCCGTCTTGTTAAATGAATTACTCATCGTTCTGCACTCTCCTTTGGGGTACTGAGTTATTGTTCAGATGAACCGCCTGCTTCTCCTTCAGGAATCTCATGATTGATTGCATCCCGCTGATTCTCGTTCTCTCTATACTTCTCCTTTACCCTTTTGGACCACGGCGAATCTGCCGGAGTTAGAAAGATATACTCCTTAATATCTACCGGGAAGAAATAAATTAATCACAGAGGAGGAAAATCCGACCTATTTCGCCTCCTTTTGCAAAAGTAAGGGAGGTATATCACGAATTTTGTCGAAACTAAGAATCATACGAACTATTAAATTCTAACTAACGACTCATTGGGGTGTCAGTATGAGGTTGTCATTATATAAGTCAGCAGGAGGCTTGATCATCCCTTTGCTGCTTACTGTAATCGTTTCTTTAGGTGTAACCATGAAATGGGGAGGAGTCGAAACCTCTGTTCTTCCGAACTGGGAGATGACATGGAGCAGTGTCGCAGTTCCTGATATTACCGGTGAATTGAACATTAAAGCCGACTGGCACCGGGTTGCCGGATATGCACATAAGCTTATGGTACCGGAAGGGAGATCGGCTATGTGGGTGCGTCTGTCTTTACCGGAGCATGGTGACCATTACGCGGTGTTGATTGAACAAATATTCGGTCAAGAGTTTAAAGCGTTCCAAGACAATGTCTTAATATACAGTGCACAAGGGACCGATTCAATTCAAGGTAATAAAATCCTGATCCCTCTGATGAAGAGCGGCGCGCATTCAGAGCTTTATATATGGAGCCGTAGTGGCAGCAGGCCGGCCGGTATTGAAGGCAGCATCACAGCAGGTGATTATGACAGCCTTCTTTCGGAATATGTCAGACAGGATTTCATGGATGTCATTCTCGGAGCTTCTTTGATCTTCATGTCTGCTGTGCTTGCGTTATGTGCTGTTATCATGAAAAACAAACTATTCACAACCGGATCTTATCTCGTGCTCATTATTTTGTCCTCCGGTGTGCTGATGTTGACCTCATCTTCGTTCCTTCCGCTTGTTCTGGACGTATCCGGCAGATGGATGGAGAATTTATTTGATGTGGCCCTATTTACGATGCTGCTGTCGTTCACTTTATTTTTTGAAGATATGATCGGCCGGAAAAAAAGCAGCATAGTGTCCAATGTACGAAGAGTTCTGCTGGGATATACTGCTGTGTGCTTCTGCATAGGGGTGCTTAATTTATGCTTGAGCTACCGGCTGGATGGCCTGTACGAATGGATGACCATGGATGCTGCTGAGGTTCTGGTAGTCCTTCTGTTCCTGTTTTTGCTAATTATGGCGCTTCGGCAAGCTGTGCAAGGAAGTGTTAAAGCCTATATTTTTGCTTCCGGCCTGACCGTGTTTAATACCTTATCGCTTTTAGAATTCATTTTATTTCATGGGACGAGATGGAGAAACGAACTGCACTGGTGGAAGTGGGGAATCGTTGTTCTTATCCTTACACTCATCATCATCATGGCCAGGGATTTCGTTAAGAACCATAAGAAGGTCGTGCGATACTCCCAAGAGCTTGAGAAATTTAACAATGATGTACAGCGCTCGGAGAGAATGGGGATTATCAGTGAACTTGCAGCTTCCGTGGCTCACGAAGTTCGAAATCCGCTACAGGTGACCCGGGGATTCCTGCAGATTCTTGGTGAACGTTCCGCTCCAAAGGAGAAGGAGTACTTAAGTATTGCTGTGACGGAGCTCGACCGGGCGTCGACGATTATTACTGACTTTCTCACATTTGCTAAGCCGGAGATGGAGAAGGTGGAACTTGTGAATGTTTCCGATGAACTGCGGCATGTAGCGGGAGTTCTGGTTCCACTGGCTAATCTGCAGAATGCGGAGATTATTCTAAGTCTACAGGACGGGCTTCAAGCACAGGGCAATTCCTCAAAGCTGAAACAAGCTTTTATTAATATTATTAAGAACAGCATTGAATCCTTGAGGGAGAATGGTCTGATCACCATTACACTGTGGAAATCCGGCAGTAATATGCTAATAAGCATTGCGGATAATGGCGAAGGGATGAAGAGCAGTGAATTGGCCCGGTTAGGGGAACCGTATTATTCCAACAAAACCAAGGGGACCGGCCTCGGTCTTATGGTCACCTTCCGGATCATTGAGGCTATGGGCGGAGTCATTCAATTCTACAGCCAGCCGGATGAGGGAACAGAAGTGGTTATCAAGCTGCCTCTTGCAGGTACAGATTCTTTGGGAATATTTATTTAAATTTGTTTCTTGAAGGTAAGGGCAGGCTATAAATCGAAATAATAGAGAATCAGGATGTTGTTCTTAAAATTTCATTTGAGGTGCTGGGATGACTTTAAAGGGTAGAAGTCTTCATATAACGGTTGTGCTATTTCTCCTTCTCATGGCGTGCGGCTCACTTTTTGCTTCGGCGGAATCCGTATTCCCGCACGGCGAGATTAGCCAATGGCAGATGAAGTGGGGTGAGGAAGGCGAATTTGCAGGCAATGAGGTTCCCGCTTATATCCAAAATCAAACCGGGTGGATAGACGTGGATTCAGAATCTGCTCAGGGAACACCAACGCTTCCTATAGGTATTTCTTCGGCTTGGACCCGAATGGTGCTGCCAGAGATGAAATGGTCTTCTCCAGCGATATACATTGATACCTTGTATGCCCTGCATGTTAAGGTTTTTGTAGAGGAAAGGCTTGTTTTTGAAGGTAACCGCGGCTACATCAAAGATAATTACTCACTGTTTGTACCTTTAAGCATAGAGGATGCGGGTAAACCTGTATACATATGGACGGAAACGCTCAGGGATAGAATAGGTATAAAGAATACGGTGCTTATAGGGGAGAATCATTCACTGATCCGGGAGTATATCCAAAACGGTTTAGTGGATATCATCCTTGGGAGTGTCTTTATTTTCGTTGCGCTCACTATTTTTATTTGTGCCTTTTTCCTCAGCAGAGAGCATTTTACGATTTCGACTGGACTTGCTGTAATCATTGCTTCAACCGGTATCTTGTCGATAACCTACTCGCCTTTCATCTACACCTTCTATAGTAGTTTGGGATCGGCCAGTATTGTATTTCTTGATTTGGCACTGCTGTCTTTATTGCCTTCCCTCACCTTTTTGTTCGAAAAAATATTCGGCCCGGGTAAATTTCTGATTATTCTGCGCTTCCGCAGGTTTCAGGTGGCTTATTCGGCATTCTGCATGATCTGTCTGGTAATTAATTTACTCTCCGGTAACCGGTATGTGGAGTTCTATTATTTTGTATCCACCAAAATCGTGGGTTATCTCATGATTCTGCAGTTCATTCTTCTCATTGCCTGTGTCATTATATTTTCGGCCCGGCGTAATAAAGATGCAATTATCTTTGCTATTGGTTTTGGAGCAGCAGCACTTACGGGTGTTTCGGAGTTAATCTGGTATTATATCCAGGACGGTAATTATGACCTTAGCTACTGGAAGTGGTCACTTGTTATCTTTATCATGTCTCTGATTGTTATTCTGGGCCGAAGACTGGCGCAGGATCATCAGCAGGTGGTTGAGTACTCCAAGGAGCTGGAATTGTTCAATAATGAATTGCAGCGTTCCGAGAAAATGGAGATCATCAGCGAGCTGGCAGCCTCCGTAGCTCATGAAGTTCGCAACCCCCTTCAAGTCACCCGGGGATTCCTGCAGCTGTTAAGCGAGAAATCAAGCGGAGAAGAGAAAGAGTATATGATTATGGCTCTGAGTGAACTGGACCGGGCCTCGAATATTATCACGGATTTCCTGACCTTTGCCAAACCTGAATTTGAACAAATATCTACACTGAATATTCTGGATGAATTCACACATATTGAAAGTATCCTTCGTCCGCTCTGCCATATGAATGGCGGCAAAATGATCCTCGATGTAGCAGATGACCTATGGGTTAGAGGCAATTCCTCGAAATTCAAGCAGGCTTTCATTAATATTATCAAGAACAGCATTGAAGCAGTGACCGAGGACGGCATAATTCACATTACCGGATATAAAAAAGAGGAAAAGGTCTATATCCATATCAACGACAATGGAGAGGGAATGGATCCTGAAGTACTCATCCGGCTGGGAGAGCCGTACTTCTCCAATAAGAGCAAAGGAACGGGGCTTGGCTTAATGGTTACTTTTCGCATTATTGAAGTGATGGAGGGAGAGATCAAATTCCGCAGCAAAAAAGGAGCGGGAACTGAATCCATTACCATCCTGCCATTGGCGGAGGTTCCGGACAATTCCCACTCCTTATAAATTTAGGGGTCTTACCAAGAACCTTGGGGGGCGGCGTCTATCTTCAGTACACCTGATGCTGGGCTGGGAGGTATAACCAGGTAGAACTCGTGGCTGCCTTCTTCTACCGCTTTCAATGTTACATTGTCGGGAATGATTACGCCTAATGCTTCCTTGAGGGCTGCTTTCGGATCTGTCAATAGTCTTTGCTTGAAGCTCGGATCCTCCCAGGCTTTTTGAATCACTTGATTTCTAAGAATCGCTTCTGACACAATAATCACCCTTTCCCAAAGTGGTTAAATATTACCATTTGAATATAGCATAGGATTTTTTTGAATTCTATGATTATTTATCTGATTCTGTCATATGTTTGGAGAGCCAATAGGAGAGTCCGCCATTCTGCAGCAGCTGTTTGTCGTATTCGATGGTTTCTGAGATATGTTTCAGATTTGCGACAAGATCATTATGGAAAGCCAGAAGATGAGGGATAGGCAGATCAAGAGCTGGAAGCCGATCCTTGTTGTCCTGGGCGATCCTTAGGTATTGCTTCATACCTCCCGCATTAAATATAAAATGCCTCACTTCTTCCGTTGTTATCCGCACTTTACGATCTGATAATTGGCTTTCTGCAAGAGCCAGCAGACCGTTATAGCTCCCCTGTTCTAAATCTTCCTGCCAATCTTCATAATCATCTAGCATCTGCAACGTTAGCAGAACATGCTCAAGGAGGTTCTCTAGCAATGGCACTAACGAAATTTGGCTGGACAGCAGCAGCGCAGCTGTGCTGGAGAGCTTCAGAGGACTAGCTTTGCGGGCAAGCATATGCTGCTCACTCAGGAAATAATCATGGCTGCTTTCATTGCTGACACTTTCCGCCCATTCAGTTATATACCGGTTAAAATAGGTCCAAAAAGGTGAATCGGCCGGGAAGTAGCCGTGATAAACATTAAGGAACTCAAGGTATAACAGGTTGGCCAGCGGTAATCTGGAGGCAGCGGAGCCTCCGGGATTATCCATGATGTCGTCCTGAATGAAGAAATACAGCATAATAAAGATGTTCCCTTTGGCCATTTGCCGGCATTCTTCGGCAGGGAGTCTGCAGCTTTCCCGCAGCCAGTAAGGCAATAAGTAGCAGATGTAATTTTTGTGACTGGTGGTTTGAAATACATCGAATTGCTGCAGATAGACTGCTCCTTGGGTGCGCAGCGGTTCCGGAAATTGTGAAATTGTGAGCTTACATTCATCGAAGACCTGGCGAAGCTCTGCCTCATAATCATGAAACCAATCCATGACGTCATCTCCAACATGATTTATAGAACGAATTGTTGACCTGAGTATAGCCCGTCACTTCTATATTGACAATGATATCTTACGGAGGGAATACTGATGGAATGGTACACTTTTGGCCAGATGCTAATGAACGTACGGACCGGCCAGAAAGCGTCGACACCGGATGGGCGTACCGTGCTGCGGACCCCTGCAGGAATGTTCTGGAGGGGTGGCACCATGGACGGTAAAATAGTGGAGATCAAGGATTATCTATTCTCGGATTTGTGGCGCATTTATGAGGATGAAGAGAGCCTGAAGGAGAGAGGGAACCGGGGGGAACATGAAAGACGGGAACGGGAAATGCTGGAGAATCAATATGAAGAACTAAGAACAACTTACTTGGAGACGCTGCGGCGGCTTAAGGACGTATCGGACGAAGGGGTGTAAGGATGGATAAAATCGTATTTGGTATACTTGGCGGAGGCTGGAGGGCCGAATTTTATTTGCGCATTGCTTCCCAGCTTCCGGACCGATTTGCTGTAGGAGCTATGTTCATCCGGAATCCTCAGAAAGCGGAGGAATTAAGACGGGTGTGGAACGTGAACGTATATACTACACTTGAAGAATTCATCGAAAAAGGCGGATACGCCTATGCTGTGGTCTGCATGAGCAAGTCAGCCAGTACAGAGTACATTCTTAAACTTGCGGCAGCGGGAATTTATGTGCTCGCAGAAACACCGCCCGCGCCAGATCTCCAAGGTCTGATAGACTTATGGAATCAGGTGGGAAGTTCAGGGAAAGTTCAAATCGCCGAGCAATATTTGTTCCAGCCGATGCATGCCGCCAGAATCTCGCTCGCCCGTTCCGGCAAGCTGGGAGAGATAAGCCAGGCCCAGGTATCCGCAGCACATGGTTATCACGGCATTAGTCTGATTCGTCAGCTGCTTGATCTCAGATTTGAGAACGCTACGATTCGCGGGCAGAGCTTCGGATCTCCAATTATTAATGGCCCTGACCGTAGTGGACCGCCGGCAGCCGAGCAGGAGTCGGTCTCGTCTCAGACGATCGCCACCTTGGATTTTGGCGGCAAGCTGGGTGTGTTTGATTTCACGAGAGAGCAGTATTTCTCCTGGTTCCGAAAGAACCGGATGCTGATACGCGGAAGCCGGGGAGAAATCGTGAATGAGGATGTGGCGTGGCTCGAGTCATTTGACACCCCCCTCTATAGCAGAATGCAGCGAATGGACGCTGGACACGGAGGGAATCTGGAAGGTTTTTATTTAAAAGGTATTATGTGCGGTAGCGAATGGCTCTACCATAATCACTATGCTCCGGCCAGACTCAGCGAGGACGAAATTGCCATCGCCGAAAGTCTTACACGAATGAGTCAGTATGTCCAGGGAGGGCCCTCATTCTACAGTTTAGCTGAAGGAAGCCAGGATCATTATTTAGGCCTGCTCATAGATCAGGCTGCGGCTTCGGGAGAAACGATAACTTCTGAAACCCAAATATGGTCGCCGGATTATTAATTAAGGCTTACCCCACGCAAGTCAATACAACTCGAAGACAAAGGGGCCGTCCTCAGCAGCCATTTTCATGGCTATGGGACGGCCCTTTGCGATCACGTGTCTTGCGCTCTTATTTATTCGCTTCGGTGAGGCACGATGCTAACAGGTCTTTATATTGCTGGCGGAGAGAAAGCAGCTTGGATACACTTTGTTCCAGCCCGCCCATGCGGTTTCTTTCAGTCCATAGCAGGCGGTAATTGTGGAGCAAAATATCCAGATCAGCGATTTGCGCCTGCAGTTCAGCAGTGTCGGCGTTGCCCGGAGTCAATGATAGCTGGCGTTTGATCATCCCGAGCTTGATGGCATGCTTGACGAAATGTATACCACTTTTCAGTTCTCTCAGTACAAGTTCTCCGTCATCACAGTGAAGCGATACCTCCTTAAGCCGAGCCTCAATGTCCGCAATATAGCTTGAGAGCTTTCCGAAATGCTCATCCGTAAGCTTCTCAACAAGTAGAACATTATCGAGACTGCTTCGCAGCAACATGGACATTTCCGTATCATTCGGACGGGATTGGCCGGATTCCAGCTTATAGTAATTGCCAAGATCCAGCAGCAGCTGACCAATGACTTCTGAGGAATCAGAGAACAGGAATTTATTTAAGTAAGCCGGAACATCATCTAAGCGGTCAGCCTGTGCATTCCAGGCCAGCGAAGCTCCATAGACAAAACCTGCGTAGCTTACCGGGAGATGCTGCCAATGCCCGAAGTCTCCCCAGTCGGTAATGAGGTATCCGATAGCTCCGTTATTTTTGCCGTGAACGGCAGCGCTACGCAGATTGGCTATCATATTGTCGCTTCGTCCGGTCAATGAATTCCATGAGCTCGTGCCCGGACAGACATAGAAAGGAATGCCCGCTTCACGGAATTTGAGGGTATCCTGTTCAAACGGATGTTCCGCGCTGTAACCCCATTCCATTGCAATAATGTCCTTGGGAAGCTGGGGAATGAGCTCCGGATATTGGATGATGATATCTCCCCAGAACTGCATAGTTTTGCCGCGCTGCTTGACCAGCCCGTGGATTTTTTGCAGGAAAGACAGGTATAAGCTGCCTTTTCCCAAAGATTCCGCGAGATCCTTGCTTTTACCAAGACCCAGTTCATAAGTTTCGTCGCAGCCGACATTAAATTGCCCCGAGCTGAAATAGGGCAGCAAGTCATCATACATTTGCTCCAGCAGCTTCAGTACTGCCGGATCTTCTGTGTCGAATGTACCGGGACGCATAAATAATCCATCTGGATAAAAGTCGGGGGCGTACATTCCCTCCGGCAGCATAAACCCCTCTGGAATTTCCGCCAGAGCGTTGAACTCGGGCCGGGTGAGCCAGCCCTCCATATGGCCGAAGCTGTTCTGATTAGGCACAAGGTCGATGAAACGTTCCCGACAGTAGGCGTCCAGCAGGAGGATTTCTTCGCCTGTAATTGGTGTTTCTAGCGCCCAAACATCGGGAAAAGATTCATAGGCAAAAGGAACACCTTCTATATATAGCTGCAATTGGTTCATCTTGAGATCGGACATCAGATCTATGACACGGTAGAGCGTCTCTTGCTTCGGAATCTTGTTCCGGCTGATATCCAGCATTAGGCCTCTGGCCCCGAAGTCCGGGCAGTCCCGGATATGCAGACATGGAATATCTCTGCCGCTTTGCGCTAAGATTTGCTTAAGTGTCGCTATGGCATAGAAGGCAGACTCCCCAGAGCCGTAAGTCACAGAAATCTCACGTTCTGTGACGGTAAGCTCATAAGCCTGTGCCGGAAGACCCTGATCGCAGATCATTGTACAGGCTGCTGCAACTTTTTCGCGGAGGCCGATCGATAAGGGTAACGTCAAATTGAGGCTACTGGTCATAGCCTGCTGTAGTTTCCGGGCGGCGGGAATGGCTGCGGAGTCTTCCGGACTTGCCACAATAATGCTTCCGCCGGCTGGAATCCTGAAGAAACCGGGCGAAAGGGACAGCTGCTGAGGATAGGGCACGAGCAGCAGTGGATTTGACTTGGTCATAGCAGGGACACCTCTTATTCATGTAGAATATGATCATCTTCCAATTAAACATATCACTCGCAATGAAGGGAAGGAATGCAAATCATGTCTAAGCTGATGGATTATATGATCAGCCCCTACCCTATTCGGATTATTGATCCCAAGGTAGATGCTTCCAAGCTGAAACTCCGGTCGATCCGGATAGGGCAGGTAGGCCACCTCCCCGGGAGAACGCTGTTCCGTCAGAATGTGCTTTTCGAGCATTGGGCTGTAGTTTTTATTGCATCGGGGTTCGGAATCCTGGCTGAGAATGACGGTGCGGAGCAGCAGGTAACGGCGGGTAGCCTGTTCTTTTTCAGACCCGGCTGCAGATATGACTTCGGACCACCGGCCGGAGGCAGCTGGGATGAATATTATATTAATTTCAGCGGTTCCCGGGTTAATGAATGGCTGGAGTCCGGGCTTATTGCCGGAGGGACTGTATTTCAGGCAGGCTCCCCGGATGAATTCCCCGCCCGTTTTGAAGCGATCATCACACAGATGGAAGGTGGTGCGCCGGCAGATGCGGATAGGGCTGCGTTACTATTAGAAGGACTGCTGCTTGAATGCTCGCTGGATGTCCGGAAGAATAACAGACTGCTTCAGGATGATCCGATGCCCCGAATCCGCGAGGCACTGATATCCTCCGTATATAGCGAAATTGACCTGCAGCAGATTGCGGCTAATCACCATATATCGCTTTCAACTCTTCGCAGACTCGTTCGCCGAAGCAGCGGATTCCCGCTGCATGAATATGTTCACCGGCTCAAAATGGCGGAAGCGAAGAACCTGCTGCTGAATACTAGTCTTCAGGTTAAAGAAATCTCCAGTCTTCTGCACTATAATGACACGTTTTATTTCTCACGCGTGTTTAAGAGAATTATGGGTGTTTCCCCGCAGCACTGCCGGAGTAACATATAATATTCGACATTTAACGTCCTTTCGTAGTGGTATTTGTCGTTATTTGCATTTTTTTGTTGACACTTTTTCGAATCGGGTGATAGAATTTAGGTATTATTTGCAAAAAATAAGCAGGTCTTAAGGATTATGCTGGAGATGATGATATTGAGAGAATTTTACTGCATTAGATGCCGTAGTCTCCATAGTGCGGATTTGAGAAATCAATCCTTGCGAGTTTTGTCCACGGCCTATCACATTGTGAGTGGGCAACGTTATCCTATTTGTATCTGTGATTCTTCATACTCATATACATCGGTTATTTCAGATACCTGCAAAGGAATACATAACGTATCGGAGTAACCTTACACCCGTAAATACCCTGTCCGCTTAGCGGGCAGGGTATTTTTTACGGCGTTTATTACACAAACCTCACATGAAAACATTGTTTTTTTGGAAAAGTGGATCATTTTACAGTAAAACCTGAAAAAAGTACGGTTTTTATGTTATTTATTTGTTATGTAAACGTTCACTTCCAGACAGTCAACTTGTTATTGTGATTTTTCTCATGTATGATGCTGTTAATAAAGAACAACTTAACCTCGCATTTTCCACAAAACTGGAGAATAGGGTGGTAGGATGAAAATTAGATCAACTTCGGAAGACAAGGTGTTCTCTTTTTACAGAATTGTTTCTTTATCCATCACTTCGCTAATGTTTGTCCTGAAAGATACGGAGCCTTCCCTACTCTATAAATCCCTGATTATTATATTGCTGTTTGTCCTCGCTCGAGGATTCGTACTAGCATATCGAAGGCTCTCCAACAACCCACGGATGTTAATGCTTGTCGTGAGTACAGAAATTGCGGGTATTGTTCTTTTAACTTTTCTTACTGGTGGATATGACAGTCCGTTCAAACTTTATGTACTTAACCCCATTCTTCTGGCTGCCGGGTCTTTTTCTTTATATTTCGGATGGAATTTACTCTTTGCATATGTGGGAGTAACGGTTATTTTCACGTATCTTTTTATGGATTCGCCGCACAATTCCTTCGCATCAGCAATATTAAATAACGGCAATCTGTTTCTAGCCCTGGTACTTACGGTTACTATTATGCAAATAGTTGTGCGGATGAAACGCCAGCGCGAAGAAGCCAATGCGCGGACAAATGAAACGATGGAGCATATCAAATCGCTCTACAACATCGTGGAAACATCGAGCCAGCATGATTTCATGAATATTGGGCAAGTCATCACCGACTATGTTGTGAAACTGACTAAGCTGGAGAGAGCCTTGTTCTGGTTCGCCAAAAAAAGCGGAGAGCCTGCACCGGAAAGCCGGCAGACCGGCTGGCAGCAACAGGAGGAAGCATTTCTGTTCGCGGAGCTGGAAAAGCATGAGCATGAATGGAGGCTTCAGCGTGAGCCTGTATTTAAAAGCCTACCGGGACTCGGTGATTTTCTGCTGATGCCTGTCCGGATGAGCACCCGGTTTGTAGGATTGATTGGTGTCAGGCTGGATGCGGCGGAAGGACTCGAAGGCAGGAGATGGTATATCCAGCAGTTGATGTTTCTCTCCGAGCTGAGTGCGATTATCCTTGAACGGCATGAGCTAGGGGTAATCGAGAACCGGCTGATCATCACTAACGAGCAGAACCGGATCGCAGATGAAATGCATGACAGTGTATCACAGAGTCTCTTTGGTATTGTGTATGCCACACATTCACTGAAACAGACCTGGAAGAAGATGACGGAGTCCCAGCTGGAAGAGCAAATTGAACTTATCCATGATTCAGCAACCAAGGTCGCCAAAGAGCTGCGGATTACGATTTACAGCCTGAGCTCGAAGAAGAGCGGAGGGCCGACATGGCTTGGTATGGTCAGATCACATCTGAAGAGCCTGTCGAGACTTAACGATGTGGAAATCGAACTTAAAATAACGGGGGATGATTTCAGCCTTCCCTATCCTTATCACAAAGCCCTTTTCCGGATTATATCGGAGGCTACAGGCAATGCCATTCGTCATGGCGCTGCCAGGAGGATAGAAGTGGAGCTGTCTCTGAAGCCGAAATGGATAAAGCTCTCGGTCAGCGATGACGGCAAAGGTTTTGATACCAGCCTGCTGTGGATAGAGTCAGAGGACAATACGGGTGGCCTTGGTATGAAGAACATGCAGTATTTAAGCCAGTCTCTGGGCGGCGATTTCCAGCTAACCAGCAATGAGGCTGCGGGTACAAGAATTATGATTACGATACCTGTCGGTGTGGCCGAATTAAAGAACGCATAATCTAGAAGCATATGCTTACGAAACGAGTTTTGCATCGCAAAACTTTTAGGAGGTCGTTCAATGAAAATCGTCATTGTAGATGATCACCCCTTGGTGAGAAGAGGACTGGCTGCAGTCATCTCTATGCAACCCAATGTGGAGTTTGCCGGCGAAGCAACGAATGGCCCCGAAGCGCTACGTGTATTGAAGGATACACAACCGGATCTTGTATTGATTGATCTGAAACTAGCTGATGAATCCGGACTTGATGTCATCAAGATGGCTCGCATCAGCGGTATTACAAGTAAATTCATTCTGCTCACATCTTCTGCAAGCCGTGAGGATTTCCTGAAAGCGGAGGAGGTTCTGGTTGATGGCTATGTCCTGAAGGAAGCCTTGCCGGAAGAACTTCTGTTTGCGATCCAACTGGTCCACAAGGGGCGTAAATATTATGATCCCGGACTCATGGAGGATAAAATGCGGATGAATGTAAGCAATCCGACGGATGAATTGACGCCAAAGGAAAAAGAAGTACTGATCGAGCTTGGACAGGGAGCATGCAACCGGGAGATTGCCTCCCGCCTATACATCAGCGAATTTACGGTGAAGAAGCATGTCAGCCAGATCTTGGCTAAGCTGCAGGTTGCTGATCGTACACAAGCTGCACTGTATGCCAATGCGGTAGGTCTTACTAAATATGAGATGTCTTACGAATAAGCTTTAACGGTGATGCCTCAGCGATTTCGCAGAGGCTTTTATTTATCTTAAGACGGCTGTTGCCCCAGGGCGGCAGTCGTCTTTTTTATGTGTTTTGATCTGATTTTACATGGGTACGCTTTCATATTTTCATATGGTACTAATGTATACCATGGACTATCCGTAAGGAGTAGAAGGCCTTACTCCAAAGTGAAAAGGAAAGTGATGCTATGAGCCATGTGGGACAAGTCCGTCATTGATAGAATAAAAGCAAGATAACTGAAACTTTCATGATTGTTTTCAGAACAGAACTTTACGGAAGGAGGGTTACAGTGGAGAAGACGATTCTGGATTACATTAATCTGATTAAAAAGAAGCTGTGGCTTATCACCATCTTTGTTTTAATCTCCTGTGCAACAACCTACTACGTCAGCAAAAACTTCGTTGTGCCGGTCTACTCCGCTTCTGGTCAGTTGCTAGTCAACAATGTTGCGGGCGTGCCTGACGGTAATGATCTTAACAATCTGAACTTCAGTCTCAATCTGATCGAGAGCTACAAGGAAATCCTCACCTCACCGACGATTATGAAAAATGTAGTGGCGGCCCACCCAGAATTTGGCTTAACGGAGGAGCAGATCAGACAAAAACTGAGTATCCGTTCTTCTGAGAAAAGCCAGGTCATTAATATCAGCGTAGAGGACGAGAATTACGCACAGGCAGCAGGGATCGTAAATGCCGTTTCGCAGACATTCATCCGGAGCTTGCCTTCGCTGATGAAGCTGGACAATGTAACGTTCCTGACGCCGGCCGATCCGGCTGATCAGCCTAGCCCGTCCAACAGCAGTTTCACAATGAATCTCATTATCAGCTTTGTGGTAGCGTTGATGGCGGCACTGGGAATCATTTTGCTAATGGAAACTCTTAATAATACACTGCGCACCGAGAGGGAAGCTGAGCATGACCTGGGCCTTCCGGTAATCGCCACAATTCCTGTGATCCGCAAACGAGACATGGGCAAATCGGCCAAATCAAGGGTAAAGGAGGGCGCTTATGTTACGGCTGAATAACAGTCTGATCACAGACAGCAGTCCCTCGTCGTATATTTCTGAATCGTTCCGGTCCCTTCGGACCTACATCCGGCACCTTGGACTTCTAAGCAGCGGAAGAGGGACTGTACTCCTCTTCACTTCAGCGGAGACGGGTGAAGGGAAGACAACCTTACTCGCCAATCTGGCAGTATCCTTTGTCCAGGACGGCAAGAAGGTCGCCGTCATTGATTGCAACCTCAGAAATCCTGGTCTACATGCCATATTCGGAGTAGAAGGCAGTGAAGGTCTTGTGGCCTACCTGAACGGAATGGAGTCATCGGATGATATTGCGGCTTACGGAAGCCTTGCCAACCTGAGTGTAATTCCCGCCGGAATAACCAAAGTAAGTCCTCCGGATCTGCTGGGCAATGAGAAGATGGCAGCATTGCTGGAAGAACTGAGAGCAAGCCATGAACTCATCCTTATCGACACACCGTCCGCCGTAGAATACAGCGATGCCCGGATACTTGCACCATATAGTGACGGTGTGATCCTTGTCGCCCGATACGGCAAATCCAAGCGGGAAGCCCTCCGCAAGGCCAAGGCGCTGCTGGAACAGGCCGGCTCCAAAATTCTCGGCATCGCCATGAATCAGGCGAAGTGAGTTCTTGCCCAATGAAGTCTATGCTATCAAAACTTTGGCTTATGCTTCCGAAGCGAGTTTTACGAAGTATCCCAATGAAGCTTATGCTATCAAAACTTTGGTTTATGCTTCCGATGCGAGTTTTGCGAAGTATCCCAATGAAGCTTATGCTATCAAAACTTTTAGGAGGTAAAGTGCGATGAAAAAGGTCAAAAAGGTTATTATCCCCGCAGCCGGGCTAGGAACGCGCTTTCTTCCCGCAACTAAAGCAATGCCTAAGGAAATGCTGCCGATTATCAATAAGCCTACGATTCAATACATCGTGGAAGAAGCGATTGCTTCCGGTATCGAGGACATCATTATTGTTACCGGTAAAGGAAAACGGGCGATTGAGGATCATTTCGATAATGCCTTTGAACTGGAATCGCGCCTCTTGGAGGATGGGAAGCTGGAGCTGCTGAAAGAAGTGCAGCGTTCATCCAAGGTCGAGATTCATTACATCCGGCAAAAGGAACCGAAAGGACTGGGCCACGCGGTTTGGTGCGCCAGACGATTTATCGGGGATGAACCCTTTGGCGTAATGCTTGGTGATGATATTGTAACCGGCAATACCCCTTGCCTGAAGCAGTTAATTGAGCAGTATGAGGAAACTCAGAATTCGGTTATCGGTGTTCAGGAAGTTCCCGACGAACTTACCAACCGCTACGGGATTATCGAGCCTGACCTGCAGGACGGCCGGCTGTACCGGGTTAATAATTTTGTCGAGAAACCACCGCTTGGCACGGCTCCTTCCAATCTGGCGATCATGGGACGGTATGTATTCACACCAAAAATCTTCAAGTATCTGGACCTGCAGGAGAAGGGTGCCGGAGGCGAGATTCAACTGACTGACGCGATTCAGAAGCTCAATCAGAGTGAGCGGGTATACGCCTACAACTTCGATGGAACGAGGTACGATGTGGGTGAGCGGCTGGGATATATTTTGACCACGCTTGAATTTGCCTTACAGAGCAAGGATTTAAGATTTCCGGTGATGGACGCGATGGCGGAATACCTGAAGAAGGCGGAGCAACCAATAACGGGTTGAACCAGATTCACTTAATTTTAAGGAGGAATGAGGGGAAATGAGCATGCAAAAACTGCCGGAAGATTATGAGTACGTCCTGCCGAAACTTTACATGCTGCATGCCGAGGAAGGTTCAAAACAAGCGGATGCGTACCTGATGCTGAAACGGATCATTGATGTTGTGTTGTCCGCACTTGGACTCTTCGTGCTGCTGCCCTTATTCGTAGTAATCGCTATTCTGATCAAGCTGGAAGATCCCAAAGGTAAAGTGTTCTTCCGGCAGAACCGTGTGGGCAAGAATGAGAAGATGTTCCCGATGTATAAATTCAGATCGATGGTATCGAATGCCGAAGAGCTGAAGAAAAACCTGCTGGCCCAGAACGAAGTCAGCGGTGCGATGTTTAAGATCAAGAATGACCCCCGGATTACACGGACCGGTAAATTCCTGCGCAAGACAAGCATTGATGAACTGCCTCAGCTATGGAATGTGCTGGTGGGTCATATGAGTCTGGTAGGACCACGACCGCCGCTCCCGGAAGAGGTGGCACAATACACCGAATACGATAAGCAGCGTCTCACGGTAACCCCAGGCTGTACCGGATACTGGCAGGTCAATGCGAGAAATAGTGTCGGGTTCGAGGAAATGGTGCAGCTAGATTTAACCTACATTCAAATCCGCAGCACGATGCTGGATTTGAAGATAATCGCCAAAACAGGCTGGATGCTCCTTGGATCGAAGGACGCTTATTAATTTTATGGGAATTAGGTGAATGCCGATGCGTGAATACGGAGTCGTTCCCAAGCTTTCCATTATCATCTGTACTTACAATCGGGCCGGCTTGCTTAACCAAACGCTGCAGTCCCTGGTGCCGCTGGAGAATCTCGGATTATCCGAAATCATTATCGTGGATAACCGTTCCACGGACCACACGGAAGCTGTGGTCAGAGAATTTATTGCAAGTCATGTAGATGATATCGACGTTCGCTACATTATGGAGCCGGTTCAGGGACTGTCCGCCGCACGGAACACCGGAATTTTGGCCTCCAAGTCACAGCTTATCGCTTTTCTTGATGATGATGCCATCCCTTGCCAAACTTGGATAACCACAATAGTGGATACCTTTACGCAGAGGGAGGAAGTCATGGCAATGGGCGGGAAAATATTCCCGATCTTTGAGAGCAAACGGCCGGAATGGCTGATCAAGCCATTCGAGCTCCCCTACACCATTGTCGATCTGGGCAACAGGATCAAGGAATATCCCGGACGCCTGCATCCCTGCGGAGCCAACATGGCGATGCGTAAAATTGTATTCGACATTAGCCTGTTTCCTCTGGAGCTGGGACGTAAAGGCGAATCCCTGATATCGGGCGAGGAGGCCTGGCTGTTCGGGGAATTACAGAGGCAGGGACACAAGATCTTATATCATCCGCTGATGGCGGTTGACCATTTCGTACCGGCGAGCCGGTTGACGGAAGACTGGATTATGAAACGGTATTACAGCCAAGGGATCTCCAATGCCATGAAACAGGGGGGCCTGAAAGGGAATCTGCTGCTGCTTGCCAAAACAGCTGCCAAGATCATCTATATCCTGGGGGATTCTATTCTCTCGAGAAGCCAGGGGCGCAAGCTTCTGAACCGATGCCGGCTTGAGAGCATCCGTGGAACGCTTTATATGATTTGGAACCGGAAGAGGGAATCCGCAGCGGGGTGAGGAAAAGACATGACTAATTTTCAGTGGGCCTCCAAAATGAACGCTCTGCCGTACGGGATGCTCTTGATTCTGTCCCCTCTGCTTCTAGGAACGGCAGTCATATTTGAGCCTCTGCTTACCGTACTCGCAGTATCCATGGTTATCCTTCTGGCCGTTGCGATTTCACGCCCCGAGCTGATCAGCTACTTCGCACTGCTGACGACGGCGATTTCAATCAATTTTCTCTATCCCGGTAGTTTATTCGGAGTTGAAATCCTGTCACTTTACAAGCTTGTGATCGTAGCGCTCCTGGTTCCATGCATTCTGGTAAGCGGACTGCGGTTCCGGCTTAGCCATCCACTATGGGTAATGGTGGCCTTGGTATTCATTACCTTTGTATTCTCGATATGGCTGCCGCAGATGACTTCGGCCATTGCCATCAAAGCGTTTATCGGGTTGTCGCTGCCTTTTGTTTTTCTCCTGATCAATTGGAAAAAGGAAGTCGCAGAAGTTCATATCCGCTTGATCTGCCTGCTTCCGGCAGTGAGCGTACTGGCTGGGATCCTTCTGCAGGCTGCGCATCTGCACAATCTGCTGGATGTGGAATTTACGGGGGCCGTACGGATACAAGGTGCGAATATTCCGGCTCATCTGGCGATGCTCGCTTTTATCGGGGTCGCAGTATCTTTTATCGAAATCAAGCGAAATCCGCAGTCCCAACGTTTTTATTACATGATGCTGGCCTTGAATTTCCTGATCCTGATCGGAACGGGTACGCGGGGACCGATCTTGGCCCTTGTGCTGATGCTGCTCTACTACTTTTTCGATATCCTCCGCCAATACCTCAAAGGCAAAACGTATTTCCTGATTCCGCTCATCTGCTCGGTTCTGGTTATTTCAGCCGCAGTGTTTATGCAGATGGACAATTTGAAGAAACGTTCCTTTGAACGATCAACGGAGACGGGCATTGATTTGTCGGGACGGGCGGAAGCCTGGGAGTTTTTTCTGAATAAAGCCTCGGGTTCTCCCTGGACAGGAAGAGGGCTCGGCGCAGTAACGGTAGCGAATGACGGAACGCTGTATAAAGGGTTTGTCGTTCCTCATAACGAGTACATCCGCTTTTATTTCGATGGGGGATACATCGGTGCCATACTACTGCTGCTGTCCCTGCTGGCTGTGTTTATTCTGATTTACAGAGCTTTGGCGCCGCCGGTCAAACCCTATTACGTTCTCTTTATTGCAGCCTTTCTAATCTACTCTTTTTCTGATAATACGCTGTCGACGGTCCAATTCATAATTCCGTTCTGTTGGTACCTGAACTGTCTGTACCGATCTTCACAGCAGGCCGATTCCCCACAAAAAGAAGTGATACGATGAACCAAGTAAATATGTTCGATGTCAATTTCGATAACTATGATTTCATGGATCTGCTTGATTACATTGACCGGGCGATTCAGGAAAGAAATCAAACCTATATTCTGACCTGCAATGTCGATCATGTCATCAAGCTCAGGAAAGACAAGGAATTCCAAACCATTTATTCAGAAGCTGGAGCAGTGGTCGCGGATGGGATGCCGCTGATCTGGGCTTCAAGGATGCTTGGCAAACCACTGAAGCAGAAAGTATCCGGTGCTGACTTGTTCAGCCGTCTGGGCAATGCCTTCGAGCAGAGAAAATACCGGCTGTTCTTTCTGGGTTCAGCAGAGGGTGTACCGGAGAAAGCGACGATGAACCTGAAGGCGGCCTATCCTCAGATCAATGTCGTAGGCTGCTACTCACCATCCTATGGCTTTGAGAACAATGAGGAAGAGAATAAACGGATCATCGAAATGCTTACCGAAAGCCAACCGGATATTGTATTCGTCGGCGTTGGAGCACCCAAACAGGAGAAATGGATCTACCGTCATTACACGTCCTATCAGGCTCCCATATCTATTGGTGTAGGCGCGACGTTTGATTTTCTCTCAGGTTCGGTCAAGCGGGCGCCGGATTTCATGCAGAGAACCGGACTGGAATGGTTTTGGAGGCTTAGCCAGGAACCGGGCCGGCTATGGAAGAGATATCTGGTCGATGATGCCCAGTTCCTGGTTCTGCTGCTCAAGGAGCTGCGCAAGCGGAGGAGGGTATGAACATGCTGAGCCGGGACGGCGAAACACTAACATCCAGGGCAACCCTTAAAACGGCGGGAATTATGGGCATAGGAGTTGCAATCAGCATCCTGCTTCCGCTTATGATCGGGTTCGCCAGTGCAAAGCTCAGTGCTTCGATCAGCCTGCAAGGTGTAGTTTTATCCGGAATTCTGTTTCCCGCCTTCCTGCTCGCATTGCTTAAACCGCGGCTGCTCGTCTCCTACACCCTGCTGGTCTGGGCCATTGCCCCAGAGCTTCGCCGGATTTCCGACTGGACGGAAGGTGTGTATCATTCGGTATCCTTGCTCAGTCTCGCGCCACTGTTGACTGGAGCTACGCTGGCCATACCGGTTCTGCGGGAGATTCACCGGATTAAACGCTCCTGGAGCCGAATTATCCTGCTGTTTGCGGCTGCGTTGGCCTACGGAACCCTGATTGGTCTGGCTAAGAACGGAATGGGCTCGGTATACGATCTGGCCAACTATATCGTTCCGCTGCTGCTTATCCCGTACTTTGCAGTAACGCAATATTCCGCAAAAGATATTGACCGTCTGCTGTATTCATACGCGAACATCGCAGTGCTTGTATCCATATACGGAATTGTTCAATATTTAACGGTTCCGCCATGGGATGCTTTCTGGATGAATCATGCGGATATGATGTCCATTGGAACTCCGTATCCGCTGGAGATCAGAGTGTTCTCCACACTGAATTCACCGGGACCTGCCGCAACCTTCCTGGTCTTCGCGTTAGTGCCTATGATCCTGGAGAAGAAGTGGCAGGGCACGCTGCGCTGGATAGGTGTACTGCTCGTCGTGGTTTGTCTTCTCACCACGCTGGTGCGTTCGGCTTGGCTGGTGCTGCTGGTTATGCTGCTGGTCTACATCGGTTCATCTCCATCTAAAGGTAAATGGAAGACACTGCTCCAAGTTGCATTTGTCGGGTGTGCGCTCTTCTGGATCGTACCTAAACTTCCGGGAGCCGAGGGACTTGTGGCCCGGATGGAGACGCTGACCTCTGTGCAGGAGGATCACTCCTACAATGAACGGCTGGGTTTATGGCAGAACATGCTGCCGATGGTCGCTGCAAACCCCGTAGGTCAAGGGATCGGCAGTGTAGGGCAAGGGACAAAGATTGGTAACGGCGGGGAGCTTGGCGAATACGGAGTCATGGATAACGGCTTCATCGCCCTGCTGCTAACCTTCGGTGTTGCCGGAGCGGTCCTGTTCTTCAGCGGACTGGGTGCAGTCGTTAAACAGATATTTGTCAGAGTGACACGCAAAGACAGCCATCAGCCGTATGCCCGGCTGGCGCTGGCAACCTGGACCGGGGCGATCGCAAGTCTCATTTCAGATAATGGATTTCCCGGACTAAAAGGATACTTAATCTGGATGCTGATAGGCCTTGGCCTCAGCGCCAAAGAGGTTATCGACAGCAGAAAGAAGGGAACCAAACATGCAGCAATTGAACGCAAAATCATTTCCCATTAACTCGGTCTGGTCTTCTCTCCGGCATTTCACCAGAAGCAAGGGCAACAGCTCAGCAGCCGTTAAGACCATGTTCGTCAGCATATTGATTCTTCTGATCAACATGTTGACCGGTGTGCTGACCGCCCGCTATCTTGGTCCGTCAGGCAGGGGCGAGCAGACAGCTATGGCGAACTGGTCACAATTTCTGGCGTTCAGCCTTAGTTTTGGGATTCCTTCGGCGCTGATCTACAATGCCAAGAAGAACCCGGAGGATGCAGGCATCCTCTACCGGATGGCCCTGCTGATTGGATTAGGCTTTGGTGTACTTGCAATGATCATTGGTATTGTGGTTCTGCCTTACTGGCTGAAGTCCTTCAGCCCGGAGGTTGTGCTATTCGCCCAATGGTCGATGATCTTGTGTCCCCTGATCGTTGTGTCGCAGGTCAACAATGCTGCCTTTCAGTTCAGGGGGGATTACAAGAAATTCAACTTTCTCCGGTATTTGATCCCTCTTCTGACACTGGCATTCATCGGGATATTGATCCTGACCGGAACCATTAACCCTTTTACAACCGCACTTGCCTATCTTGTACCTTCGGTGCCGCTCTTTATATGGATGACGATCCTGTTGCTCCGCACCTACAAAGGCAAGATGCACAGTAAATACGTGCAGTTCAAGAAACTCTTTACCTACGGACTTGGTTCCTACGGCAATGATCTTCTCGGCCAGTTCTCCTATTATATCGATCAGATCGTAATTGCCGGGCTCCTGAGACCCGCTGACCTGGGGCTATATGCCGTAGCAGTAAGCCTGTCGCGGATGGTCAATTTTTTCTCAAATTCAATCATCGTGGTACTGTTCCCCAAGGCTTCCGAGCTGTCCAAAGAGGAAGCAATCAGTCTTACGTTCAGAGCTTTTAGGATCAGCACCACCTTCACCCTTCTGGGTTCGCTAGTACTGATGCTCGTTGCACCTTTTGTTATTCCACTGCTGTACGGCAAGGATTTCAATACTGCACTTACTGTCTTCCGGCTTCTGTTGTTAGAAGTAACGATCAGCGGCGGGACCATCATTCTGGCTCAGGCATTCATGGCGCTGGGTAAACCAAAGTTTGTCTCAATTCTTCAAGGAGTTGGCTTGATTCTGGTTATACCGCTGCTGTTCCTGCTGGTTCCGAAGTTTGGTCTTATGGGAGCGGGTATTGCGATGCTGAGCTCATCGGTATTACGGTTCGGATTTATCATTCTGAACATCAGATTTAACCTGAAGGTGAAGATCCCCCGCCTGCTGATTAACAGTCAGGATATAGGATGGATGAAGACGACAATGAATTCCTACATCCGCAAAAAGCCCATGGATGAAAGCCTGTAAGAAATCTGCACAGCCAAAGGAGGGAACATCATGGATTCAGAAACAAGCGTGCTTGGCGGCTCCGGCAGTTACCCGATATCAGTGGTCATCATAGCGCAGGATGACGAGATTCGGATAGCGAATGCGATTCAGTCCTGCAGAGCTTTTGCCGATGAGATTGTGGTTATTGACGGGGGAAGTACAGACGGGACAGTGCAGCTCGCCAAAAGTCTGAATTGCCGGGTATTCGTCAACCCGTGGCCCGGATACGCAAAGCAAAGGGAATACGGGGTGGAACGCGCCGTCCATGACTGGGTCTTTCTGATTGATACTGACGAAGTGGTCAGTGACGAACTGGCTGCGGACCTTCTTGAGCGCAAGCGTGGATTAACGGATATAACGGTTGCCTATTCCCTCTACCGGATTGGTGATTTCCTTGGCAGATGGCTGGACCGCGGTGAATATCTGGTTCGGCTATACAACCGGAGACAATACGGTATCCGCAACAGTCTGGTACATGAAATGCCTGAAGTGGAAGAGGACCGGACGGTACAACTGAAGGGTGTGCTTTGGCATCAGGGCTTCCGCAGCATCAATGATCATGTGGCCCGCTTCAACAAGTACACCGATCTTGAGGCAGAAACCGCTTATGCGAGCGGCAAGCCGTTTCGGATTTCTCATCTGCTGCTCCGGCCGCCTGCGCGTTTTCTGCAGAAATACTTTCTGCATGGCTTATTCAAAAAAGGGTTATCCGGCTTCGCAGTATCTGTCTTCTGGGTGATGTATGAATTCATGGTCGGCTTCAAGCATTATGAGCTTACAAGCAAGAATAGGTTGGCCTCGCATAATGCGGCGGGGCAGGCCAAGAAGGAGAAAGAGGGGGAGAGAAGCTATGCCGTACAGTGACGGAATGAACATTATGACGACTGGGCTAAGCTGGCCGTCCCTCCAGCCAGGCGGACTGAATACGTATTTCAAATCCGTCTGTGAGCAGCTCTCCTTACACAATCGGGTGCACGCGCTGATCTGCAGCCAAGAGACACCATCCACCCCAAAGGAACTGATCATTCACAACGCAGGTGATCCTAAAGACGGAATCTGGAAGCGTAAGGATGCTTTCCAGCGCAAGGCGGCGGATCTGATGGGAGAAGGCAGCGGACGGATTGATATCCTGTATACCCACTTTGCACCCTACGGTATCGGCCCGGCCATGGAAGCCAAGAAACGGGGAATTCCTGTCGTAATGACCTTCCATGGACCCTGGAATGAAGAGATGAAGATCGAAGGCCAAGGCATTAAGCACAGGGTCAAGACAACGATAGCGAAATCGATTGAGCGAAGAGCCTACAAACTGGCGGATAAGTTCATCGTACTCAGTGAAACGTTCCGGGATATTCTGCATGAATTGCATGGAGTACCGCTTCATAAAATTATCGTCATCCCGGGAGCGGCCAACGTGGACAGATTTGTTCCGGCAACCAACCGGCTTGCGATCCGCAGAACGCTGAACCTTCCGGAAGGAGCGACCACCGTACTGACCGTGCGAAGACTGGTCAACCGGATGGGACTACTGCAACTTCTGGAAGCTTGGAAGCAGGTAGCAGAGCGCTTCCCCCATGCGATCCTCCTGATCGGCGGCAAAGGTCCGCTGCGGGGAGAGCTGGAGGAGAAAATCGCTGATTACGGCCTCAGCAATAAAGTGAGACTGCTCGGTTATATTCCGGATCATGAGTTGACAGCGTACTACCAGGCGGCTGACCTCTTCGTGGTTCCGTCGCAGGCGCTTGAAGGATTTGGTCTCATCACCGTTGAGGCTCTCTCCAGTGGACTTCCGGTCATGGCCACACCGGTCGGGGGGAACAAGGAGATCCTGCAAAGCTTTCGTCCGGAGCTTCTGTTCAAGGGTTCTACCAGCGAGGACATCGCTGATGGAGTTATCCATATGCTGAGCAACCGTAAGCTGCTTCCCAGCCGGGAGGAATGCCGGAACCATGTGCTTGAGAGATATACATGGGAGCATGTGGCAGACGGAGTAGAGGCTGTGTTCCGGGAAGCACTCGGAAAGGAGGTGGCGGCAGGATGCTGAGGGTAGCTTATATTGACCACACCGCCAGATGGAGTGGCGGCGAAGTCGCCTTGTTTAACCTATTGACCAACATTGGTGATGAGATTCATCCGCT
Source organism: Paenibacillus oryziterrae (assembly GCF_042610485.1). Lineage (NCBI taxonomy): Bacteria > Bacillati > Bacillota > Bacilli > Caryophanales > Paenibacillaceae > Paenibacillus > Paenibacillus oryziterrae. The sequence goes on from NZ_JBGJZO010000008.1 coordinate 143,499, forward strand.
GGTCATTCTTGCGGAAGAAGGCGTACTGGCGGAACGCTTGCGGGAGAAAGGCATTGATGTCCGCATTATTCCTCTCGATGAAAGTGTACGCTCGCGCGGCCGCAATACCGTTAACCTGGGAGCTCCCGGTGCGGCACTTAAATTGCTCTCTTACGGCCGAAGGCTTGCTCCGCTGCTGAAGGAAGAGCAAGTGGACTGCGTGCACACCAACTCATTAAAGTCTGCGCTATACGGAGCCATTGCCGCAAAAAAAGCGGGAATACCACTCATCTGGCATATCCGTGACCATATCGGAGCTCCTTATTTAAAACCGGTAGTAGCCAAAGCCATCCGGCTCCTATCGCGGCTGTTGCCGAACGGAGTCATTGCCAATTCCCGCTCCACGCTAAATGCACTGGAACTGCCCCGAACCAAAAAAACGCTTGTGGTCTACTCCGCATTCGCTAAAGCCATTGGCGGAGGAATCGGCAGACGGGATCAGCCTGAATTCAATGTATTGCTGGTCGGCAGGCTGGCGCAGTGGAAGGGCCAGCATGTTCTGCTTGAAGCCGCGAAGGAATTCCGGCATGATCCGCGCGTGAAATTCTGGCTGGCCGGGGATGCGCTGTTCGGTGAAGACGAGTACAAGAAAGAACTGATTCAGACGATCGAGAACAATGAATTATCGAATGTGAGCCTTCTGGGACACGTGGATGATATACAAGGACTCATGAACAAAGCTGATTTGCTGATCCACACCTCGATAACACCTGAACCGTTTGGTCAGGTTATTGTTGAAGGCATGGCAGCCGGGCTTCCGGTCATTGCTTCGAATGAGGGTGGACCAGTCGAAATTGTGGTGCCGGGTGAGACGGGATTGCTGATTCAGCCGGGTGACCCCGGGCTGCTCGCAGAATCCATACGCTGGATGCTGGATCACCCTGAGGAGAGAAGAAGGATGGCCGACAATGGTGTGAAGCGGGTGAAGGAGCATTTTGTAATAGAGAATACGGTCAGGGACATCGTCGATTACTACAAGGGCTTGCTGGCTGGTATCTGACTATTTCGGTCACTGGCAAGAGCTTCCCTATTCCGTTTGAATAACGATGCTGCTGCTCCATAAAACTTTGAGGATGATTCACATGAAAATTGCGATAGCGCACGATTACTTAATCCAAATGGGCGGAGCGGAAAGAGTGGTGGAGGTCTTCCACCATATGTACCCGGAAGCTCCAATCTTCACAACCGTTTTTAACGGCAGCGGCCTGACTGATAATCTCAAAGATGCGGATATCCGGACCTCCTGGCTGCAAAAGGTACCGGGCGTGAAGACCAATTTCAAAGGGATGCTGCCGCTTTATCCGATGGCTATCCGTGACTTGGACTTTCGAGGTTATGACATCGTGTTGAGCTCCAGCAGTGCTTTTATGAAAAGCATCCAAGTTCCTGAGTCTACCTTTCACCTCTGCTACTGCCACACTCCAATGAGGTTCGCATGGGACTATGACACCTACATGGAACGGCAGTCCAACTCGGGGTTGTTCAAAAGACTGCTGAAAATCTATATGCAGCAGCTTAAGAACTGGGATCAGCGGACTTCCAAGAATGTGAACCAGTTCGTGGCCAATTCCTCCGTGGTGAAGACAAGGATCCGGAATTATTATCACCGGGACGCCGATATTATTTTTCCGCCGATCAACACGGCACGATTTACCAGTTCAGCCTCCATTGGTGATTACTACCTGATCGTCTCCAGGCTCGTTTCTTACAAAAGAATTGACCTGGCAGTAGAAGCCTTTAACCGCAACGGTCTGAAGCTCTACATTGTCGGTGATGGTCCGGACCGCAAGCGCCTGGAAGGTATGGCTAAAGGGAATGTGTCCTTCCTGGGCAGGCTGGAGGATGAACAGGTTACTGGGCTTATGGCACAGTGCCGGGCCCTTATTTTCCCCGGTGAAGAGGATTTCGGCATCACTCCACTGGAGGCGAATGCGGCGGGAAGACCAGTCATCGCTTATCAGGCCGGCGGAGCGTTAGATACCATTATTCCTTACGTCAACGGTGTTTTTTTTGAACATCAGGAGGTTGACGATCTACTGGAAGCCATCAAGCGAGTGGAGTCTTACTCGTGGGACATTGGCCAAATTACACGTCATGCGCAAAAATTCGATGAGCAGTCGTTCATGATCAATTTCAAGCAATATGTCGAACAGGCATACGTTAACTTTCTAAAAGGAGGATGAGGGTATGAAGCTTGCAGTCATCGGTACCGGTTATGTCGGTCTAGTCTCTGGCGTGTGCTTTACGCTTAATGGAAATCATGTCATTTGTGTTGATAAAGATGAGGAAAAGATCAACAAGCTGAAGGCGATGGAATCCCCCATCTATGAACCGGGCATTGAGGCACTTATTGAAGCCAATCTGCGCGAGGGGCGCTTATCCTTCTCCTCCAACCTTAAAGAATCGGTACGGCGTTCGGACATCATTATTCTTGCGGTAGGGACGCCTTCCCTGCCAAACGGTGAAGCCAACCTTCAGTATATTGAGGGAGCGGCAGCTGAAATCGGCCAGGCGATGGACGGCTATAAAATTATCATGACAAAGTCCACCGTTCCGGTTGGCACGAATGAGAAGATCCGTAAAATGATAGCTTCCCATACGGAGCACTCATTTGACATCGTATCCGCACCGGAATTCCTCCGGGAAGGTTCGGCGATCAGCGATACACTGCATCCGGACAGAATCGTAATCGGGATAGACAATCCCAGCCTGGAGCCGGTAATGAGGAAGCTGCATCAAGGGTTCACCGAGAATGTATTCGTGACCGATATCCGCAGCGCGGAGATGATCAAATACGCATCGAATGCGTTTCTGGCAACCAAAATTTCGTTCATTAACGAGATTGCTAATATTTGCGAAAAAGTGGGAGCTGATGTAACCGAGGTCGCGCAAGGGATGGGAATGGACCGCAGAATCGGCTCATCCTTTCTCCAGGCTGGCATTGGTTACGGCGGCTCCTGTTTCCCGAAAGATACCAATGCGCTGATCCAGATCGCCGGTAACGTCGATTATGAGTTCAAGCTTTTGGAATCCGTAGTCGAGGTCAATAAAGGCCAACGTTTCATGATTATCTCCAAGCTGCATGAGTCCTTAGGAAGCCTGCGCGGTGCAGTTATCGGCATTTGGGGCCTCGCCTTCAAGCCGAACACGGATGATGTGCGCGAAGCTCCAGCCCGGGAAATCGTAGAGGCACTAGTAGCTGAAGGTGCTATCGTCAAGCTCTATGATCCCATTGCCGCCGACAACTTCCGGAAGCAATATGATCATCCGCAGCTCCGCTGGTGCACCTTGGCAGAGGAAGCCGCGGAAGGCAGTGACGCATTGTGCCTGCTGACAGACTGGAGTTTGTTCAAGGACATCGACCTGCACCGTCTGGCCAGAAAGATGCGCAAGCCGGTTCTGATCGACGGCCGCAACCTATACTCCAAAGCACAAATCGAGGGAACCGGCCTTGAGTACCACTCTGTCGGCCGCCCGCAGATGGGCGGGCTCAGCGGCTACTCGCCGAGCGTTGCCGGCGCGGTCTAACCCGCGCCTGCAAGGCGGGCGACGCTGACCTTTTTGTTATAGTCCATTCCGCCGGAGTTGCATCGAAATAAACGGCATAAGTGCCGTTCATCTAGCCAAATGCCCCGGAGATGCAGAAATAAAGTGTAAAAGTACACTTCATTTGACTGAGAACCTTGCGGAAGGCGTGAAAGATGATGCGCCGGCGGAATCATCCGATCGAAGTAACTTCCACGCCGGGTCACCCGCTTCGGCGCAGCAGCCCGAAGCGAATCTCTTGCCTTACCCCAGCGAGCGAAGTGATGCGATGCTTTTCAAATCCCCTGTTATGGGGAGGACGGAGAGGAATTTTGGAACTGTAGAAGCGCAGCGTTCGCCTTTGTCCTCAGATTTCAACCGCGAGGCGGTTCAAATCAGGAAATCTGAGGACAACAGCGATCGAAAGTCCAAACATTCATCGCAGTCCACTTTCATAACAGTCTTTTTTTCAAAAGTCGAATTACTACACGCTCACGCTTCACACATTCATTTGAGGAGGGTTCACTTATGAAACTGGTACTATTGTCAGGCGGTTCAGGAAAACGGTTGTGGCCTTTGTCCAATGATTCGCGTTCGAAGCAATTTCTTCGTGTACTGGAAAGCCCGCAGGGCGAGCCGGAATCCATGGTTCAGCGGGTCTGGAGACAGCTTGAAGAAACCGGTCTTGCAGACTCCTCGTACCTTGCAACTGGGCGCGGACAGGTGGAGATGATTCAAAGCCAGCTGGGAGGCGACGTGCCGATCATTGTTGAGCCGGAGCGACGCGACACTTTTCCGGCCATTGCGCTTACCGCTGCGTATTTATATTCGGTAGCAGGCGTGCTGCCTTCGGAGATTGTGGCGATCCTGCCGGTTGATCCTTATGTAGAAGCCTCCTTTTTTGACCATGTTGCCAAGCTGGAACAGACGATGGAGGAGAGCGGAGCCAATCTGGCGCTGATGGGGGTTATTCCGGAGCACGCCTCCGAGAAATACGGATATATTATCCCGACAACGGAAACTGCAGGGGAGAATGGATTCCTCAGAGTAAGTCATTTCCAGGAGAAACCGGAACGCAAGCAGGCGGAAGAACTTATCAAGCGCAGCGCGCTTTGGAACTGTGGCGTATTCGCTTTCCGTCTGGGATATCTGCTGGACATTTTACAGCGCAAGGGACTTCCACTCGGCTACGAGGAAATGCAGAAGCAGTATAAACTGCTGGCAAGCATCAGCTTTGATTATGAAGTGGTGGAAAAAGAAGATAACATCGTGGTTCAGCCGTATGACGGATTCTGGAAGGACCTGGGGACATGGAATACGCTGACGGAAGAAATGGCCAGCAACCATGTGGGGAAAGGGTTTGTAACAGCCGATTCGGAAGGCACTTCGCTGATTAACGAGCTGGATATTCCGATTACGGTGATTGGAGCCAAAGATTTAATTATAGCAGCAAGTCCTGATGGAATTCTGGTTACCCATAAATCTGAAAGCCCGCGAATCAAGGAGGTGTTAAAGTCCTTTGAACAACGGCCGATGTATGAGGAACGCCGCTGGGGTCATTACCGGGTCATTGATTACATCAAATATGACGAGGGCAATGAAGTGCTCACGAAACGGATTTTTATCAACGAAGGCAAAAACATCAGCTACCAGCTCCACCACAAGCGCAGTGAGATCTGGACGATTATCAGTGGAGAAGCGAGCATCGTACTGAATGAGAAGATGCATAATGTGCGTGCGGGTGATGTCGTACGCATTCCTGAAGGCACCAAACATGCCATTCTTGCGCTAACCGATGTTGAATTTATTGAAGTGCAGACCGGCTCAGAGCTGGTGGAAGAAGACAATATCCGTATTACTTTGGAGTGGGAAGACATAGAACTTCAACAGTTTATTTCATAGCACAAACTAACTATTTACCCCAGATTTAGGGGGCTAGAAACAGGTCTTAAGACTTATTTATCAAATTATTTTTATTAATGCCCTAAACTAAAATTAAATAGCGACGATAGTACGGTAAGGGGGATCATTCCTTCCAATACGACAAAGGCAAACCTGCCGAAAGACAGGGACGCAAAGCTATAGGGCCTTTCGCAAGAATGGCAGCCTGGCTACCGAAAGGGAGATGTATTTTGAAAGCTTACCGTACGTATCGTTTGCTGTGTGCACTGTTGTCTGCAATTTTGCTTGTGACGGCCATTCCATTTAGTCTTGGTTTCTCGTCATTGACTGTAAGTGCTGCCTCATCTGCAGGTACTCCGGTTAATCCAGGTGCTTCTGCCGGAGCTGCCAAGCTGCTGAAATATCTGTCCGATATTTCTGGAAAGGGGATCATTACAGGCCAGCACGACTATCTGGAGAGTCCGGATGAATTCAGCAACAAGCTACTGGCAACAAGCGGTAAATATGCGGCACTGCATGGATATGAACTGGGTGCAATTAGCGGCCAATCGGCAAGCACAGTTGCTTCGCAACGCCAGAATGTGGTGAACAGTGCGATCAACTGGTATAAGAACGGCGGAATCGTGGCAATGACGTTCCATGAGAATCTGCCGGGAACAACGTATGATTGGTCCAATGTCTCCATGAGCCTGAGTCAGGCCGATTTCAATAAATATGTAACTCCAGGAACAGCCGAGTACAACAGCCTGATTGCAGAGCTGGATAAAGTGGCAGTATCCTTGAAAAGCCTGCGCGATGCAGGAGTACCAGTCCTGTGGAGACCGTATCATGAAATGAACGGCGGCTGGTTCTGGTGGGGGAAAAAGACAAATTTCTCCGCGCTCTGGAACATTATGTACGACCGTTTCGTGAACGTTCATCAGCTTAATAACCTGCTGTGGGTTTGGAGCCCGAATGCACCGAATGCCTGGGCTGACCCGTACGCACTGACTTATCCGGGTGCCGATAAAGTGGATATCCTGGCTGCAGACATCTACGATAATGATTTCAAGCAAACGTATTACGACAGTCTGCTCAGTCTTGCCGCAGGTAAACCGATCGCAATCGGGGAGAATGGTGAAATGCCTAGTACCACGACCGTTCTCAAAACGCAGAGCAAATGGTCCTTCATGATGAACTGGGGTAAGCTGCTATACGAGAAGAATACCACCGACACGATTAAGAACTTTATGAATAATGACTTTACCCTCACAAGAGATGAATATATTACCGGAGCAATACCAACAGCTTCACCAACACCAACGCCGACACCTACAACAACGCCAACACCGGTAAGCGGCCTTATGATGCCGGTCAAAAATGGCCTGCAAGGCCAATATTTTTCGAATATGAATCTTTCGGGCACACCTGCCCTGATCCGGGACGATACAAACATTAATTTTAACTGGCGTCTCACTGCACCGGACAGTAAACTTGGCATCAATTATTTCTCTGTACGCTGGAGCGGTAAGATCAAGCCTCTGTACAGTGAAACTTATAATATTTACACCAATTCGGATGACGGCATCCGGGTATGGGTTGACGGCAAGCTTGTGATTGACAGCTGGATTAAACAAAGCGGAACCGAACGTATGGGAAGTATTAATCTGGTTGCCGGACAGCTGTATGATATCAAAATTGAGTACTACGAAAATGAAGGCGATGCGCGTGTGCTTCTGATGTGGGAAAGCCCAAGCCAACTGAAAGGGACGGTTCCCTCCAGTGCACTATTTTTAGCTTCTACAGCAGTTGTATTGGCAACACCAACACCAACACCAACACCAACACCAACACCAACACCAACACCAACACCAACACCAACACCAACACCAACACCAACACCAACACCAACACCAACACCAACACCAACACCAACACCAACACCAACACCGACGCCAACGCCAACGCCAACGCCAACGCCTGTGTTTAATCAGGATGTAGTAAGTGTAATACCGGTAACGGGAAATGGTCTGCGTGGAGAGTATTTCGGCAATATGCAGCTTTCGGGTACACCGGTATTGATCCGTGATGACGCTGCATTGGATATGAACTGGCGCCTGACATCACCGGATGCCAAAATCGGAGTTGATTTCTTCTCCGTCCGTTGGAGTGGCAAGATCAAACCGTTATTTAGCGAAACTTACAACATATATACTAATTCAGACGACGGTATCCGAGTCTGGATTGATGGTAAGGCTGTGATAGACAGCTGGGTGAAGCAGAGCGGAACGGAGCGCATGGGGACAATTACCTTAAAAGCCGGACAGCTGTACGATATCAAGGTGGAGTACTACGAGAACCAGGGAGATGCCAGAGTGCGTTTGATGTGGGAGAGCCCAAGCCAACTAAAAGGAACGGTTCCTGCAAGTGCGCTTTTTCTACCCGGTGTTTAGCGGGTAACGAACCTTAATCAATGAACTAAATGAATCATCGACAGCCTTCTCCCCGGATCTTGGTATGGGGTAAGAATTCTTTACAGTCGAGCTTAGTTAGCCCTGCTCATGAGCAGGGCTACTGAGCTATAGTCCTCATGTGGCAAAGAATGGCCTTCCCGCCATGCGAATTTGTTATCTACAGAACCGGGAAGGTACTTGGCTACCGAAAGGAAGATTACATTGAACACTTACCGCAAGGCCGGACTCTATATTGTAATTTTGCCGCTGATTTTGATTCTTTCCATAGGTCCCAGAGGAGAAGCGCGTAGCCTTCCGATTGTCATGATTGATAATAGACCCGTCAACCCTTCGGCATCGCCGGAAGCCCGGGAACTGCTTGATGAGCTGGTTGAACTTAGCGGCAAAGGTATGATTGCCGGACAACATGATTATTTGGAGACGCCTGACGAGTATATCGACCAAATAAAGAAGACCAGCGGCCAATATCCCGGATTGCACGGTTATGAGTTGGGTGCGATTAATAACCAGAACGCCAAGACCATTGCAGTACAGCGCCAGGAAGTGGTCGACAGCGCTATAGAGTGGCATAAAGAAGGCGGCATTGTGGCCATCACCTTTCATCAGAATATACCGGGAACCGCCTCATCCTGGTCTAACGTATCGAGGGAGCTTAGCCAGCAGGATTTTAACCAAATCGTCACTCCAGGGACGAAGCAATACAAGCAGCTCATAGAGGATCTGGATGAAGTGGCGTCATATCTTAAGCAACTCCGGGATGCAGGGGTGCCGGTAATCTGGAGACCTTACCATGAGATGAATGGCGGCTGGTTCTGGTGGGGGAAGAAGAGTAACTTCACCGCTCTGTGGAACATCATGTACGACCGTTTTGTGAATACGCATCATCTGAACAATCTATTATGGTCGTGGAACCCAAACGCACCTAATGAATGGGCCGACCCTTATCTGCCGTATTATCCGGGAGCAGATAAAGTGGATATTCTCGCTGCTGATATTTACAACAATGATTATAAACAGAGCCATTATGACAGTCTGTTAGCACTGGCGGATGGCAAGCCGATTGGTATTGGAGAGAGCGGTGAGCTTCCCGATCCTGCAATAATGTCCCAAAGTCAGAATAAATGGGTATATATAATGACATGGGGGAAGATGCTCACAGAAAATAACAGTTCTTCCGCCATTAAGAGCTTTATGAGCAGCAGCTATATCATGTCTCGTGAAGAGTATATAAGCAAGACAGGTACAAAGACGGGCGGGGAGAATACAGCATCCCGTTTCAGTCTCAAAGCGGAGTATTTCAACAATACAAACTTGGCGGGAGAGCCTGTACTGGTCCGCAATGAGAGCAAGCTGGCCTTCAATTGGCATGGAGATGCCCCTGTTACTGGCCTTGGCAAGGATTCCTTCTCGATAAGATTTAAAGGTAAGATCAAACCGTTATACAGTGAAAAATATACTTTTTATGCTTCTTCGGATGATGGTGTCCGTGTCTGGGTTGGTAATGAGCTGATCATTAACAGCTGGAAGAAGCAAAGCGGCGTGACCCAGAAAGGCAGTATTACTCTCACCGCCGGAACTCTATATGATATAAAAGTGGAGTATTACGAGAACCACGGCGATGCAAGCCTCACCCTGATGTGGGAGAGTCCGCGCCAGAAGAAGGCCGTTCCTCAGAATGTTATATTCGTGCCTTGATCACAAGCCTAACTCCGGGTTATTCCTGAAGAAAGCGAGGCAACGAAATGAGAGATATGAAGAAGAACAAATATATCCTATTTATATTGAAAATGACTGCATTAGCCCTCTTGTTTCTGCTTTATACCTCCGTTTTTGGATCAGACGAAGTCAAAGAAACGGAAGTACAGGTAGATATGGCCCGGATGTCCGCTCCCCAGACCGTGAGAACGGTGATACCGGCAGGTAAGATGATCTGGCAGCTTGGAAGGCATGACGGTTCTTCTGCGGAGTTCGCAGCACCTAAATCCTCCAAGGCTAAAGACGCTATCACCGCAGGAACGGGATCAGCCGCAGCAGGCAGTGTTCCCTCCGGACTGAACGGGGCAGAGAAACCGGAGCTTCGTATTTCATATTCACTCGATAAAATACCGGCTAACGGGGTGATGTTCAGCGTTAGCATCCTTGATGCCTACAAATCCGTCCCCCAGATGAGCGTGTTCTCCAATCGGCAGCTGTCGGGGATCATCCAAATTGCCGGAGTTGCGGGAACGAATAATGATTACATTTTCCGCAAAACTTATGAGCTCTATATCCCTAAAGAACAGTTGAAGACTGGAATCAATGAGCTGAAGCTTCAGACAGCTAAATGCTTGTATTGTTCCTCCGCGGAAGAGCAATTCTTATGGTGGACATGGGATGATCTTAGTCTGGTTGCTTTAAATGTTCCGGCTGAGGAGCCTATACATGGCTCCTATACCTTAACCGGTACCGCGCTCAATAATAAGCAGTTTTATTTTGATGAGGGTGCAGTAACCCATCTACCGTATATCCTCAAATGGCTGGGTATCGCTTACAGCGGAAATATCATGCGCACCAGTTGTGCCAGTGATGTCGGAAGATCATGCTCTAATATGAAGGAATACTACGAGGTGCTTAAAGAGTACAACACGCAGGCGGTTGCCCTATATTTATATACGGGAGATATTAAGCTGAATAGTGACGGTTCTCTACCGGCAGATGCCGTGAAGAAGCTGACCGATTATTTCCGCACCTATAGCCCCTATTTCCAGTATTATGAAGTCGACAATGAGCCGGGGCTCTTTAACCGCTCCAAAGCAGTGAATTTGGCTATTGCGAAATGGCTGAATACAGAGGGGAAGAAGATTGCTCCCCATCTGAAGACTGTCGCTCCCGGCTGGGCCTACTGGCCGGAATTCAAGGAGCATTCCTGCGGTAATCAAAAGGGAAGCGTACGCCAATGCGGAGATCCAGACGGATGGGAGCGGGATCCGGAGCAGCGGCTGGAGTTGGAGAAGGTAACGGATCTGACCAATGGGCATTCCTATGGGGAATCCTATACGTTCACCAACGGCGGAAGTTTTACGGAGAATTTGAAGACATTTGGCGGAGCAGCGGATGGGCTTGAGAAACAAATGCTTACCACCGAGTTTGGTACCTCCGATAGCCATACAGACGCACCGCAGTACGGGGCAACCGAAAGGAAGGCGGCAGTCTTTGACCGGATTATGCGGGCACATATCGGTTATGCGGATATGTTTGTGCAGCATGCCGCTTTCTTTAAGGACTTCAGTTTGTTTAAATACAATTTCAATCTGGAGGATCATGATCCGGCTAAAACGGAGATTTATTATACCTCCGGCAAGGAAGATTCACGTGTCAGCATTATGAGACGGCTATCTTTGGCTTATGCAACACACGGAGCCCCCCTAACCTATCAGGTTACGAACAAGGCGGCTTTGGCTGATAAGCTTGTATATGTGAGAGCGGTGGATACTTCGACTTTAGCTCCGCTGGCGGGTACCGGAGCCACCTCAAACAAAATACTGGTCAATTTCGTCAATTTCGAAGATACGCAGCAGACTGTCAGCGTAAATATCATCATGCCGAAAAAAACACTGTATGAAGGTGAACGCTTTGGCAATGGAGATACTTATGAAGATGCGAGAACGTATGTTACCGGAAAAAACGCCAAACCAAGTCTGTCGTTTACCGAAACATTGGCGCCTGGTGAAGCCGTTCAATATATTCTGCAGCCTTCATCTGAATTGAAGCCGTCTGCTCCTCTGAACCTGCAGGCTTCTGCAGCCAAGGGACCGTCCGTCCGCCTGAACTGGCTGGAAGCACCGGGTGTGAGCTATGAAGTACTCCGGGACAATGGCTCCGGGGGATCATTGAATGTGATCGCATCGAACGTACATGACACGCAATACACGGATGGGAATCTGGAGGAGGGTAAAGTATTTACCTATGCTGTGCGGGTAACAGGTTCTACTCTGTTATCGGATACGGTAAAGATTACGGCGACCGGTCTAGTTCCGCTTGACCGGACAGAGTGGAAAGCCTCCTCCAGCGTGAACATTGAGAATTCGAATCCGGATAACGCAATCGATGGTGACCGGCGTACGAGATGGGATACCGGCAAACATCAGGCCTCAGGTGAAACGTTTCAAATAGATCTCGGCAACGCACATAATATAGAAGCCATTAATTTGGACTATTCTCTCTCATCCTATGACTATCCCCGCGGTTATGAAGTGTATGTCTCGGATGATGCCTCAAGCTGGAGGCGGGTTGCTACCGGCAAGGGACAGCTGACGAAGACTTTCATCACATTCCCACAAGTGAAAGCCAGATACGTGAGGATCGTACAGACCGGCTCTGGAGGGAACTATTGGTCTATCCAGGAGATGCAGATCTACTCAAGAGAATAACTTTTCTGAGACTCCCCGTGCGCTAGAAGCGAACGGGGAGTTGTGCTGCTTATAGATGTTATCCGCTGAAGTAGAGCTGGATTTTCCGCAGAGTCTCGTATATTCCGCTGACGCATTGACATACTATTTTGGGTAATAACAGGAATTGAAGCCTGTGAAGGGGGATGCGAATGACCCATTTTGCGGATAATGTTATATTACTGTTGGCTGTGCTGATGCTGATTGGAGTATTATCCACGAAGTTTTCCTCGCGGTTCGGTATGCCTGCCCTTGTGCTTTTTATCGCAGCAGGGATGATTCTCAGCCATTTTGTCTATTTCAATGATGCTTCGCTGACCCAGCTGGCCGGCATTTTCGCGCTCATTGTTATTTTATTCGAGGGCGGCATGCAGACGAGTTTTAAAGAAATCCGTCCGGTTATGGCGCCGGCCTTATCCTTAGCCACAATAGGGGTTCTCCTGACTACTGTTATTGTAGGTCTCTTCGCCAGATTGATCCTGGATGTTCCCTGGGCAGAAAGTCTGTTGTTCGGTGCCATCGTCGGTTCGACAGATGCTGCGGCCGTATTCTCCGTACTCGGCGGCAAAAATATTGATAAACGCCTGACATCCACTCTGGAGGCGGAGTCCGGGAGCAATGACCCGATGGCGGTATTCTTGACGGTATCGCTTATCACGTGGATTCAGCAGCCGGATACGGCGATAGGTTCTCTTGTCATTTCCTTTGTCTGGGAGATGGGAATGGGTCTGTTGCTGGGGTTTGTAGCAGGGAAGCTGGCAGTAGCACTTACGAATCGGATTAATCTGGATTCTTCGGGTCTATATCCCGTGATGGCCATCGGCTGTGCCGTTCTGACATACGGATTATCCGCACAAATACACAGCAGTGGACTGCTGGCTGTCTATGTTCTGGGTCTAGTCATGGGCAACTCGGAGATGGTGTATCACCGGACGATTATGAATTTCAACCATGCCTTTGCCTGGATGATGCAGATTGCTATGTTTATCTTACTCGGTCTGCTTGTTTTTCCGCAGGAGCTGGTGGACATCGCATGGCAGGGGGTGCTGCTGTCTGTCATACTAATGCTGGTTGCTCGGCCAATTGGGGTCTACGTCAGCCTGCTGTTTGCCAAATTCTCCTTCCGCGAAAAGACACTGATATCCTGGGCCGGTCTGCGCGGAGCGGTTCCCATCGTTCTTGCTACCTATCCGCTGCTGGCGGAACTGCCCGAGGGAAGGCTCTTTTTTAATGTAGTATTTTTTGTGGTACTAACTTCGGCGGTGATTCAGGGGACTACGATTTCTCCACTGGCGTCCCGGCTGAAGCTCGTTAGTACAGGAGTTGCGCAAATGTCACTCATGGAGCTGGTAGCCCTCGGTCAGACCGATTCAGAATTCAATCATATTCGCATAGAGAAATATATGCCGGTCACCGGTATGCAGATTTCAAATCTGGAGCTACCGAATGATATTTTGTTCACCGCGATTATCCGCAAGAATGAGATTGTAACACCGCACGGAAATACAGTGATAGAACCAGGAGACGTCGTGTATATACTAAGTCCAAAAAGTAAGCGTGAGGAGATGAGAGCTCTGTTTCATAATGATCCGGGTAAGGCGGCGCATTCCCCTCCGCTCGGTTAGAAGTGTGATGCACATAACAAGCATATTATGGAAAGCTGTGCTAATATCTACGCAACACTCAACAGAATCGTTTGCATTATCGTCTAAATTGTGTTAAATTATATATAGATTTAGAATGAGTCTAAATACAATAACGGTACACTATTCCAATAGGAGGGTTTATAATGACTACACAATTGAAAAGCGGAACTGAACTGCACGCGGCGCTGAACCGCCAGACAGCGAACTGGACTGTACTTGGAGTCAAACTGCATCACTATCACTGGTATGTGGGCGGAACCCACTTCTTCACTCTCCACACTAAATTTGAAGAACTATACAATGAAGCTGCAGGTTATGTAGATGAGTTGGCAGAACGGCTTTTGGCCATTGGTGGACGTCCGGCTTCCACGATGAAAGAATATTTGGCACTTTCCGAAATACAGGAAGGACGCGGCGGGGAAGATGCTAAGGAAATGGTCGGTCAATTGGTGAAGGATTTCGCTCTTGTTGCTGAAGAATTGAAGGCAGCAATCGCGCAAGCTGAAGAACTTAGTGACCAGCCTACCGCTGACCTGCTGATTGGAATCCGCAGCAGTGTAGAGAAACACTCCTGGATGCTGAACGCATACTTGGCTTAAATTAAAAGGGGCTCTGCCATAAGTCGATAACAGACTTATGGCAGAGCCCTGATTTATGTTCATACTTATTATTTAATGAATACCCCGCCAAAAGGAAGGACCTCTCGCAGAAACCGTTTGATAATTCCGTCATCATCGCTCATGTCCCGCTCAAAACGTCTGTTCTGCCGCCCTGCTTGAAAAAGAACAGGTCCATGGCCCGTCATTTTCCAGTGATAGCTCATATGCTGGCTTGCCAGATGGTTGCCGTACACGGTGAGCTCCAGGTTCGCATTCTCGGGATAGGCAATGACGCTGCCCGCATCCACATAGATTGGATCCATGGGGTGCAGCTCCGCTTCACAGACGGTTCCTTCCGTAAGGATTCCGATGCTGCCTCTGCCGGAGAACTTCACTTTTATAACATCACGGGTGACCACCATGTTCTTCATGCTAAGAACCCGGGTCTGCATTGTAATTCCTTTGCTGTAATAGAATAAATGCTTGAAATCATACAGCAGGTCGCTTTTACCGTCAAACTGAAAGGTTTTGATTCTGTATCCCGGTGGCAGCGCAGCTACAAAACGGCAGGGACCGGTCATATCCGCCCGGATGAGCTTCCGCTTGCGGTACATTCCTTTCACATCCATAAATCTGTCGGCACGCCCTGAAGAAGGGCCCTGATAAGCAATAATCTGCTGCGGATGCAGTACATGCACCTCTTCACGATCACCAATGGTAAAAGCCACTGCTTGCCCGCTTCCGCTTTCGCCCTCATCCTGGACATCGACGTTCATTTGTATCCCCCCTTGTCATATGCCATGTTTGGCTGCCGGTATCCGTATTATCTTAGATGGTCTCCTCTTCTGGAACGGTGCCGCATACCGAAACGGATGAGACGAATGAGGACAAAATAGCCCAGAACTAAGCCAAGCCCTGTGAAAATGGTAATTTTAATCCGATGCAGATAATTCTCTCTGGCTTCACGGTCATCTCTGAGCTGGTCGACTACCTGTGTTAGTTGCCGGTTCTGCTCCATGAGTGCAGCGTTTTGGGCCCTGTAGGTCTCCATCTCATCCAGCGTCTGGCCCAATTGATCTTTAGCGACATCAAGCTCATCTATCGTCTGGCCGAGCTCGTCCTTCGTTTTCTCCAGTTCTTCAGTCGTCTGACGGTAGCTCTCCTGGAGTTGGTTAACCTCACCGGGAAGCTCTGAGAATTCCTGAAGACCATTATATATATCGGTGAAATAATTAGCTTGGGCGGAAGGGGAGGACAGTGCTGCCGAAAGTCCAAACAGCAGGATAACCGAGTACAGAAGCCGGGTATAAATATGTTGTTGTTTCATCTATATTCACCGCCTAGTATGTGCTAGTATTTCTTCTATTTTATCATAGCCTGACAGCGTCCGACAGCAGGCCGCAAAAGTTCCTAAGGCGGTAAGGATTCTTTGAGAAGATACATGATTGTGACGCTTGGAATATTCATCTGGAACTATTAGAGGAAATATTTGTAGTCGAAACTGACAGAAGATTGGGGAGAGAAGTCGGGAATTTTTACTTTGTGGACTAACTTTCAGGGGCGGCACGCTTTTCTTTTGCGGATGGGCTCTTTTTTTGTCGATTTTATCAAACCGAACATATATTCCATGACATGGAGTTGTCGACCATTATTGGTACATTAAATAATAGAAGACCAAATGAAGAAAGAGGTGGGAATATGCAAGCAAGTTTACAACCGCTCTGTACATGGAGTCAAGATCATATATTTGCAGGTGGAGCGCAAAATATCGTTTTGCTGGTCGAATGGCGCGGTGCTGCTTCCCTGGAGACGGAATCGAGAACTCATAAAGTAGCTGCGTGCGATATTGAGTTGAGAATTTGGCTTGAGCCACACATGCAACTGACAGGATTGCACGGTTGCCGTAAGTGGTATGGAGGTGACCGGTCTCTACTTCTGCCTCTGGGCAAAATCTATGCAGGACAACGGAAAGATGTTGCGCTTGAATTCTCGATCCAATCGGCTCCTGTAGGCATACATGAAGCCGTGTGGTTGCAGTGGGCATACAAGCAGCCCTCGTCTCAGCGTATGCGTGAGCTTCCGATGCAGAAATGCAGTCTTCAATCCGTCCGCCACACCGGATTTCTGCAGGAATCCTGCTGTTTTTATGTAGAGAAACATCTTGAACTGCTCAAGATTGAAGAGGTCTATGAAAGCGCAGAATTACTCCGGAGCCAAGGAAAGTCTGGTGAAGCACAGGTGATTATAAGGCGTCAGGCGGACAAGCTTCTGCTCCTAGCCGTCAGGTCAGGGGATGCACAGCTGCTTAAGGAAGCAGAAAGCATGTATAGAATGATTGAAGCTGAGGTATTTCCTCTGTACAAATCTTACACCAACCTAAGTTACCATGACTGCGCTGTGAAGTAGACCATCTATACATATGTGTGACTTTTATCCTACTTATTATTCGGAAATATGACAAAGTGCGTTACGTATTAGCTGTAAATATAGTAAAATAGTTCGGTTATCTAGTTCTATATCACTGAAAATATAAGCCTATTTTACTAAGTCAAGGGGAACTGAACATGACAGACCGGTTAATTAGGCTGATGCGCATGATCACGCTAATTCAAGCCAAACCAGGGATTCTGGCCCGTGAGCTGGCGGAACGCTGCGGCACCAGCGAGAGAACGATATACAGGGATATGGAAGCTCTCAGCGCTATGCATATACCAATTACCCATTTGGGACATGGTAAAGGGTACACCTTTATCGGTAATTTTGCCCTTCACCCCTTGGATTGGTCAGATGAGGAAGCAGCAGCTTTCTCGCACATCGGAAGTATTATGGAAGATATTAAGCATCTACTGCCGGAGAACTTTGAGGACGCTTATGAAAAAGTGATGGCAGCAGGATATAAGACGAAAGCCGACAAGGAAGAAAAGATGGAGACCGCCAATAAGGAAGCAGGTTTCGGATGGAGCGATAAATCCGGCTATCAGCAGGAGCAGCCGCCATTTCTGACTGAAATTTTGGAAGCTGTTCTAAAACAGCATAGTATACGGGTGGACTATAATAAAAATGCTTATGAAGAATACGGGACATTAATTGACCCTTATTATCTCGTACCGTTAGAGAACCAGTTCCATCTGATCGGCTATTGCCATCGTTTTGGTCTGATTCGAACCTTTCATTTAAATGGATTCTCAAACTTGAAACCCCAAAGCCGGGGCTTTACCAAAGAGCATTTCGATCTACAGGCTTTTTTGAAGAAAAAGTGGTCACTGGATCTGGATAGCCTGCAGGTTGAATTTAAAGTCAAATTCTCCAAGTCTACACTGGATAACATTTCAAATGAAGAAATGGCTATTCAGCCGGTTAAAATTGATCGTCAGGGCCGCTTTCTTCATTTTGAAGTTAGACCTGAAGAGGATAGGCAATTTATTCGCTGGATTACCTGCTTTGCGGATGAAGCCGAAATTATGGAGCCGGTATATTACAGGGAATTTATGCGTTACCGTATGGAGAAATGGCTGTCGCTGTATAAATAGCGCAGTCTTTTTTTAATAATAAAACCAACTATATTTATATGTTTTATGCGTATATGGATAAATTTTTCTTGTCGGAGGCGGCATTATATAGTAATGTAATTAAAAATAACTTCTTTGCCCGTTTAAAGCGTTATTTCTTTCATGTGATGTCAGATTAATGTTTTCATGTGATGTCAGATTAATGTGGCTCTCCAATCCAGAGCCTTTTTCTTTCCAGGCATTTGACCTTTGTTCAAATATCAAATTTGAATAGGTTAAACAGAAGATTTTTAACAGAAGAGAGGTAATACCTTGATCCAGCCCATTCTGAAAATTGAGGATCTGCATACCCATTTTTTTACCGACCGCGGTGAGGTGCCTGCTGTTGACGGTGTTGATCTTTACGTAAATCCCGGAGAAGTGCTGGGAATCGTAGGAGAATCAGGCTGCGGTAAAAGTGTAACTTCCTTGTCAATTCTTAAGCTTGTTCCGAATCCACCCGGTAAAATCGTAGGCGGACATATCTACTTCAAAGGCAAGGATATCGTGCCTATGAAAGAGAAGGAAATGCGCCAGATTCGCGGCGATGCCGTATCAATGATTTTTCAGGAACCCATGACTTCACTAAATCCGCTGTTTACCGTTGGACAGCAAATCATAGAAACGGTACGCCTGCATCGGGGCCTTAACAAGAAGGAAGCGAGAGAACACGCGATCGATATGCTCCGGAAAGTCGGCATTCCAAGACCGGAAGCTATTATTGATGAATACCCCCACCAGTTATCAGGGGGCATGCGGCAAAGGGTTATGATTGCCATGTCGATCTCTTGCAGCCCTGAACTGCTGATAGCCGATGAACCAACCACTGCTTTGGATGTAACCATTCAAGCGCAGATCCTGGATTTGATCCGGAGGCTGAATGAAGATCAAGGAACAGCGGTAATGCTGATCACCCATGACCTTGGCGTAGTCGCAGAGATGTGTCACCGGGTGGCAGTTATGTATGCCGGAAAGGTAGTAGAGGAAGGCAGTGTATATGACATCTTCAACAACCCGCTGCATCCGTACACCCGGGGATTGATTGAATCGGTACCAAGAATGGATGAGACCCGTGAACGGCTGCATTCCATTCCAGGTAATGTGCCTATTCTCAGCAATGATATGAAGGGCTGCCGTTTTGCTCCGCGTTGCGAGCATGCGATGGATATTTGCCGGCAGTCGATTCCGCAGCTGACTATTCAGGAAGACAGTCACAGCTGCAGATGCTGGCTGCATGAAAGTCAACAGGAGGATGCAGTATGAGTGAGAATCTGCTAGAGGTCAAAAACCTCAAAAAATATTATCCGATTAACAAAGGTTTCTTCAATAAAGCTCAAGGTGCCGTTAAAGCAGTGGATGATATTTCCTTCTCCGTTGGTAAAGGGGAAACCTTTGGTCTGGTGGGAGAAAGCGGCTGCGGTAAATCAACAACCGGCCGGGCGCTCCTGCGACTGATTGAACCCACAGCAGGTGAAATATGGTTCGAAGGACAGGACATCACCAAGCTGTCCGCAGAAGAAATGCGTAAGCGGCGGAGAGAAATGCAAATTGTGTTCCAGGACCCGTTCTCATCCCTTGATCCGCGTAATACGGTCCAGCGTATTCTGGAAGAACCGATGATTGTACATGGTGTAGGCGATGCCAAAGAGCGCCGTGCAGCAGTGGAAAGGCTGGCGGATGTGGTTGGTTTGTCCAAGGCCCATCTGCAGCGGTACCCGCACCAGTTCTCGGGTGGCCAAAGACAACGTATCGGAATTGCCCGAGCGTTGGCGCTTCAGCCCAAGCTAATTATCGCTGATGAACCGGTGTCTGCGCTTGACGTCTCCATCCAGTCACAGGTCATCAATTTAATGCAGGATTTACAGCGCGAGTTCGGTCTGACTTACATATTTATTGCCCATGACCTTAGTGTCGTGAAACATATTTGCGACAGGGTTGCTGTAATGTACCTGGGAAGAATCGTGGAGATTACAGATAAGCACAAGCTCTACTCACAGCCTCAGCACCCATATACACAGGCGTTGCTATCCGCTGTTCCTGAACCCAATCCAAATATCCGCAAGGAACGCATCATTCTCCAAGGAGAAGTGCCGAGTCCAGCGAATGCACCGATTGGATGCGCCTTTAATACACGCTGCCCTAAGGTAATGGATGTGTGCAGGAATGCCCGTCCACCACTCTTGGAGACAGAATCCGGCCATTTGACGGCTTGTCATCTGTATGCCACAGAAACACATAGTATTCTGGTATAGCCGGATTTGCTACTGAACAACAATCTGGTGCCAGACAATAATTACTTAATCTTGGTTTATGGCTGCGCTTTGACGCAGCTGCATATAAACGCGTTTATACTTTCTATTGGGAGAAGGGAGTTTTCTAGAGATGAAGAAGTGGAGTAGTCTGGCATTGGTATTAATGCTGAGCGCAGCATTTGCGCTGAGCGGTTGCGGAGGAAACAATAACGCGGCCACAGAAGGAAACACAGGGGGAAATGCAGCGGCTACTACCGCGCCGGAAAGCTCACCGGATGCTGCGGCAACTACCCAAGATACACTTATTGTGGGCCGTGGCGGAGACTCCGCATCGCTTGATCCGGCAATTGTTACCGATGGTGAATCTTTGAAGATTGCCCATCAGGTGTTCGATTCCCTGCTGGAGTACAAACCGGGAACTTCTGAAGTTCAAGCATCCCTGGCGGACAGCTGGGAAGTATCGGCTGACGGCTTGACTTACACGTTCAAGCTGCACCCGGGCGTTAAGTTCCATGATGGAACTGATTTCAACGCTGACGCTGTAGTATTCAACTTCACCCGCTGGAGCGATCCGGCCAGTGAGTTCAAATTTGAAGGAGATTCCTTCGATTATTTCGATTCGATGTTCGGCCCGGATGGTAGCCGCGTCATCAAAGAAGTGAAGGCTGTGGATGCCACAACCGTTCAATTCGTGCTGAATCAGCCACAATCTCCATTCCTGCAAAATATTGCAATGACTTCATTCGGTATCGCAAGCCCGACAGCCATTCAAGAAAAGAAAGAGAACTTCAAGAATGAGCCAGTCGGAACAGGTCCTTTCGTCTTCAAAGAGTGGAAGCACAATGATTCCATTACCCTGGAGAAGAATGCTAGTTACTGGAAAGAAGGACTTCCTAAGCTGAACAAAGTTATCGTGCGTTCTATTCCTGACAACTCTGCACGCTTCAATGCTCTGCAAAGCGGCGAAATTGACTTGATGGAAGATTTGAGCCCTGATGATCTGTCCACCCTGGAAGGCAACTCTGATCTGCAAAAAATCGAACGTCCTCCGTTCAACGTAGCATACCTGGGCTTCAACTTTAAGAAGAAACCTTTTGATAATGTCCTAGTAAGACAAGCGTTGAACCATGCTGTGAACAAACAAGCAATTATTGATGCATTCTTCGCAGGTCAAGCAACAGCAGCAGTGAACCCGATGCCTCCTTCACTATGGGGCTACAACGACAGCGTTCAGGATTACGAATACGATCTGGACAAAGCCAAAGCATTGCTTGCTGAAGCTGGATATCCAAACGGTCTGCCTGAAACTGTAACCTTGTATGCAATGCCAGTATCCCGTCCATATATGCCTGATGGCAAGAAGGTAGCTGAAGCTATTCAAGCGGATTGGGAGAAGATCGGCGTGAAGACTGTAATCGAATCTCCGGAATGGGCAACTTACCTGGATGACACCAAAGCGGGCGAGAAGGATGATATCTTCATGCTTGGCTGGACAGGTGACAACGGAGACCCTGATAACTTCATCTACACCTTGCTAGATAAAGATGCAATTCCTGGTAACAACCGCGCTTTCTATGCGAACGAAGAACTGCACACCATTCTGGTAGATGCACAGAAAGAGACGGATCAAACGAAACGTTCCGACCTGTATAAAAAAGCACAAGAAATTATCAAAGCCGATGCACCTTGGATTCCGCTCGTGCACACTACACCGCTGCTCGCTGCGAAATCAAATCTCAAAGGATATGTTCCAGGACCAACAGGTACAGAGTACTATAGTGAAGTTTACTTCGAATAGTATTCAGGTAATGTAATAGGAACACCGCTTGCCGCCGCGAATAGCGGCGGTAAGTTATGTTCTACTATAAGATAGTTATGTTTTCCAATACACCTTTGGAAGGTGAGCCGATTTGAACTCCTACTTATTAAAACGTATCATGGTGCTTATTCCTGTTCTCATCGGAATGACGATTATCGTGTTCTCCATTATTCATGCGATTCCCGGAGACCCGGCAGAGACCATTCTCGGGCAGAAGGCGACAGAGCAATCCAAACAGGCACTAAGAGAGCAACTGGGCCTCGATCAACCTTGGCTGCAGCAGTATTTTAACTATATGGGTGATTTGCTCCAGGGAGATCTGGGCACTTCGATCCGGACTAAAACACCGATTGCCAAAGAAATTCTGCCTTATTTGGCGGCTACGCTGGAGCTTACGGCAGCCAGTATGCTTTTCGCTACCTTTATTGGCGTAAATGCAGGGATCTTAAGTGCATGGAGGCAAAATTCCTGGTTTGATTATACGGCAATGATAATCGCGCTAGTCGGGGTGTCTATGCCAATCTTCTGGCTGGGGCTCATGGAACAATTGATTTTCTCCTTAAAACTGCATTGGCTTCCTTCAATAGGAAGGATGGATCAGCGAAATCCGGTAGAAAGCATCACTAATTTATATGTTATTGATACCATACTGGCGGGACAATGGAGTCAGCTGTGGACCGTCATCAAGCATCTTATTCTGCCAAGTGTAGCGCTCGGGACGATTCCGATGGCGATTATTGCCCGGATGACCCGCTCCAGCATGCTGGAGGTTATGAATTCCGACTATATCCGTACAGCAAAGGCAAAAGGATTGTCGCAATTTCTCGTTGTGTATAAACATGCTCTGAAAAATGCGCTGATTCCCGTGCTGACCGTTATTGGCCTGCAGACGGGTGCGCTGCTCGGAGGCGCTGTACTGACGGAGACGATTTTTGCCTGGCCTGGCGTAGGACGGTATATATTTGAAGCAATCAGTTCCCGTGACTATCCGGTGATCCAGACGGGGATTCTGGTGATCGCATTTATCTTTGTGTTTATAAATCTGCTTGTGGATCTGCTGTATGCCGCTGTTGATCCGCGCATCAATTACAAGTGAGGGGTGAACCTATGGCACAGGCATCAATTAATGTTACTCCCCCGAACGTACCTGTAGAGAAGGTGTCCGGTCCTTGGCGCGATGCGTGGAAGGCTTTCCGCAAGAATAAGACGGCCATGGCGGGGCTATGTATTATTGTATTCTTTATTCTAATCGCTCTCCTGGCGCCGTTTATCGCACCGTATGATTTTAAAGAACAGGAGCTTATCAACCGGCTTAAGCCGCCTTCATCGGACCACTGGTTCGGGACGGATGATCTTGGCCGCGACCTGTTTACACGGGTAATTTACGGAGCACGTATCTCTCTGTGGGTGGGTTTCTTCTCCGTTATCGGTTCCATAGTCGTAGGTACTCTGCTAGGGGTACTCGCCGGATTCTATGGCAAATGGGTAGATATGGTGATTTCCCGCATGTTCGATATTTTGCTGGCGTTCCCGAGCATCCTGCTCGCAATCGCGATTGTCGCTATTCTCGGACCTTCTCTGCAAAATGCGCTTTATGCCATTGCCATCGTCAACATTCCGACCTATGGACGTTTGGTCCGTTCCAAAGTGCTGAGCCTGAAATCCGAGGAATATGTCACAGCCGCCAGAGCGATCGGAATGAAAAACAGCCGTATCCTGATCAGCCACATTCTGCCGAACAGTCTGACGCCGATTATCGTGCAGGGAACACTGGGAATTGCAACTGCAATTATTGAAGCAGCCGCACTCGGGTTTCTTGGACTGGGCGCGCAGCCGCCTGATCCGGAATGGGGTAAAATGCTTTCGGACTCCCGGCAGTTCATTCAGAAAGCACCTTGGACGGTATTGTTCCCGGGCTTATCGATTATGCTTACGGTACTAGGTTTCAACCTGATGGGTGACGGCCTGCGTGACATTCTCGATCCGCGGATGAAGAACTAAACCCAATTACTAGCAGCCCTTCAAGCGGGATAACCGTCTGAGGGGCTTTTTAGCTCTTTTTTGTAATAACAAGGCCATTTCCCGAAAAATGGAAACCTGAATCCGAAATTCTGCTCCTACTCAACCCCTTAGGCCCGTACTATACTCATTTATGTAATCGCAATCATTTGCAGATATGAGCAATTAATCCTTTATGAGGTGGTGATGCCCAGTCAAATCATAACTCATGTTGTCCGTTGCCCAGCCGATAATTACAAGTAGTAATTATTATTATTGGAGGAAAATGCGATGAGAAAACAATGGAAAATGTCCATGCTCGCGCTTTTGCTGCTGATTTCATGTATCCCCTTATTTGGTACCAAAGCCCATGCAGCCGATTACACCCAGGGAGTTGAACTGTCAGGCACCACAGCTACCATCTGGTTCAAATCAGGTGTCAGCACCAGTTGGGTTGATGTACATTACAAAATAAACTCTGGTACGCAGCTGAATTACCGCATGACTTACAACAGCAGTAAGGCCCGTTATGAACAGGCAGTTACCGGCGTAGCCAGTGGTACAGCCATCAGTTACTTCTTTACTTACAATAATGGCACACCGGCTTATGACACAGGCTGGTTCACTTATACAGCGGGTACTACCCCGACACCTACGCCTACACCGCCGCCATCCGGGGGATCTATCTATTCCATAGCTGCATCTTCGATTCCGACGGCTCCAAGCGGTTCGCTCTCCCTGAAGGTGATGAATGGAACGGGCGGAGCATACTCCGACAGCCAGGTATATTGGGGAGTTCTTGGTATTAATCCAGCCAACGGCAAGTGGAGTTATCTGGATCTGAATGGCAATCTAGTTGCCATCTCGAACGCACTGAACGATGCTTCCGGACACTTGACTAAGAACGGCGTTAACTACGCGAATATTTATCATACCGTCAATCAGGCTTCCTGGGTGAACCTGCCCAAGATTACTTCAGGCCGGATGTTTCTCAGCGTAGGCACACCGCTATACATTAAGACCTATGACACTGGGTTTGCGGGACCGGATATTAATAATGCGACCGATCCAAACCGTAATATTTATTTTGACTTCGTAGAATTTACGGTTGATGCTACCGGCTACCATGGCAACACCACACGCGTCGATGGCTTCGGGTTCCCGATCCAGCATCGTCTGGTGAATCGTGCGGGCAACTTTGATAAGACTGTAGGTGAACTGGAATCTGAAACCCGTGCGGGTATCTTCACTAAATATCAGAATGAAGTGCCTACGGCCTTCAAATCACTTGCTACTGTGCAAGCGCCATACCGGATTGTAGCCCCAATCTACGGTTCCTTTGCCCCAGGCGGTGCGAACGCGAATTATTTTGCCGGATATTCGAGCTACAACACTCAGGATATTCTCCGCTGCGATGGAGCATTAACAGATGCGGCAACGGCAGCTGCCATTAACCGGCATGTTCTCACCGACAGCAACTGGAATATCGTATCTAACTATTACAAAGCGGCTCCAGCCAACTATTATGCGAAATTCTGGCATGACCACAGCATCAGCGGATTAGCTTACGGATTCCCTTATGATGACGTTAACGGGCAAGCAGCCTATCTCGAAATTGGTGACCCTAAAGGCGTAATCGTTCGTGTAGGCTGGTAATAAGAACTGACTCCATAAGAATATATATGATTAACAAATGGACCAGGAGGGTTTCCCTTGCCTGGTCTGTTTGTTTATGATAAACATATCTATTTATAACTAATTATAAACAAACATAACAAAACATATAGTAAACTGGAGATGGATGTGCTAAAATCTCACCAAAATATATATAAATACATACTTGGGAGGTATGGAGCATGCTGAAAAAGGTTCTGTATGGTACGCTTGCGATCGCTGTTGTGTTGGTGCTGATTACACGATTTCCTTCCCTGGGGAGCGTAAAAGAAGTTCAAGCTGCAACCAAGAAAACAGAGATCATTGTATCCGCAGCGGCAAGTCTGCAGGACAGTCTGGATAGAATAGCCGTTCTGTATGAGAAGCAGCATCCGGATATCGACCTGATATTTAACTATGGCGCTTCAGGTACACTTCAAAAGCAGATTGAACAAGGAGCTCCAGCAGACCTGTTCTTCTCGGCAGGGGATAAACAAATGGATGCTCTCGTTGCCGGCGGATTCATTACCTACCACAAAATGTTGCTGAAGAATCAGCTTGTTCTTGTAGTTCCATCCGACTCCCAATCGAAGATTACTACCATCACGCAGTTGACCGACTCAACCTTCAAAAAAATCGCTATAGGCCAGCCAGAATCGGTGCCGGCGGGTCAATACGCGCAGCAAGCCTTGACCGCCAAGAAGGTCTGGGAAGCACTGCAGGGCAAGCTGGTCTTTGCCAAAGATGTTCGTCAGGTATTATCTTATGTGGAGACCGGAAACGTCGATGCGGGATTTGTCTATAAGACGGATGCCTTAACCTCAAAGCAGGTGCGGATAGGACTTACTGTAGGTGCGCATGTGCATAAGCCGATCAACTATCCGGCAGGCGTCATCAAAGATTCTAAGCACCAGAATGAGGCGAAGGCATTCTATTCTTATCTTCAAACCAAAGAAGTGCAGGATATTTTTACAAGCTACGGATTTCTTCTTCCTTAAACACAAATTGAACTAAGCGGGTTGAATGGGATGGACATAAATTGGAATGATTTTCTGGCCCCGGTGTGGCTTTCGCTCAAAATCTCCATAGTGACCAGCGTTATTGTCTTCATTCTAGCTGCTGCTGCGGCAAAGGCGATGGCGCACCGGAGGTTTCCCGGCAGGAGCCTGGTGGAGACTGTACTGCTGCTACCGCTTGTGCTGCCGCCAACTGTCGTCGGCTTCGTGCTCTTGGTTATTCTGGGCCGGCGCAGCTGGATCGGAAGGTTATATGAGCAGTGGAGTGATCAGACCATACTGTTCACTTGGGGCGCCGCGGTAATTGCCTCAGTTGTTGTAGCGTTTCCGTTGGTCTACCGTACCGTAAAAGCGGGCTTTGAAGAGGTGGAGCGGGATTTGGAGGATGCTGCCCGTGCCCAGGGCGCCAGCGAGCTGCAGGTGCTGCGTTATGTATCGCTGCCCCTCGCAAGACGCTCTTTGGCAGCGGGATACATCTTGGGTTTCGCCCGGGGGCTGGGTGAGTTCGGAGCGACTATTATGGTCGCCGGGAATATTCCCGGACGGACACAAACCGTGCCGACTGCCATCTATGTCGCGGTGGACGGAGGGAATATGACCCTTGCTTGGATGTGGGTCTGCTCCATAATCGCTATTTCCGCCATCATGCTGATGTTCGTCAATCGCCGTACATGGTGACAGCCAAGACCTAGCGGGTCAGTTCATAGCAGCGTTAAACACAAGTCGCATTCTGGCAGATCTCATGCCGGATTGCGGCTTGTTTGCGTCTGAAATACTCGTGGTTACAGGGAGCAGCACCAGAGGGATTTATTTTATAAGTACGATGTGGAACAGCGGTCCGTTTACGGAGTCTCCACCCATGAGGTAACAATGATCCCCCCCAAAAAAAGAAGCCATCCCAAGTAGCCATTTCATGGCATATGGGACAGCCCCTTCTAAGTTTCATATAACACATTTCCTGAAGCGCTGAGATCGTACCCGTAAATCGATCCCAGCTCACTGCGGAAGTCCGATGAATGCAGGATATCAATCACGGATTGAATCCACCCCATATTCTCAGGATTCTTCAGCATGACCAGATCATAGCTCTCCTGAATGAGCGGGATGAATTCAATCCCATCCACAATTTTGGCGGCCTTTTCAATCCCGATGCCGACATCGGCTTCGCCCCGGGCTACCTTGCCCGCAACGGCCAGATGGCTGTTCTCAACATTCCCATAACCCTGTATGTTACCAGGTGAAATTCCTTGCAGGCGAAGCTGCTCATCCAGCAGTACCCTTGCGCCCGAACCGCGTTCCCGGTTAACAAGGGTAAGTCCTTCCTGCCGTAAATCTGCCCAGCCTGCGAGTTCTTTAGGATTCCCCTGCTTCACATAAAACCCCGCGCTGCGGGTCAGCATGTGTACCACAATATAAGGAAACCCGACCAGCAGTCTGCGGATATAGGGGAGATTGTATTCACCTGTATCCCCATCCAGCAGGTGTGTACTGACGATATCAGATTCCCCGTTATACATAGCAATCAGGCTGTCCAGACTACCTGCATACGAGCGGAGTGGCCGGTCGGAAGGGAGACTGCGTTCCAGATACGTAGCCAGTATATCAAGGGACATATCCTGGCCGGTTATGACGATATTACGGGCTTGTTTGCCAGGCTGCTGGGACTCTGCCGGCCGTGAAGCTGCCGGAGACAGCCCGGATAAAGACGATATAGGTACATTGGAAGCAGGTGAAGCACCAGTGTTTTTGCCCGCAGCATTCCCGTTTCGTGAATGCTGCTTATAGGCCTCCAGATCCGAGGCATCGACCCGCATCTGCTTGCCTACCCGGTACGAGGGCAGCTCACCCTTTTTGATCAGATCATATACCTTCAATTTAGAAATTTTCAGTAGTCCGGCAATCTCTTCTGTGGTATAGGATGTTTCTTGAGACATAACGTTCCTCCTGGGGTAACGATATTAATCTGCGCATATAGCTTATAAGCCAAACACTACCTTAATTGATCCCGCTGTGCAATGAGAAACGGTATTTTTGAATTAACGTGAAACTTTTTATGAAAATGACTTATAATGAATAACAAAATACTGATTGATAGAGATAGGGTGACGGATATGACATTGATTGAGAAAAGAGAACACCGGCAGTATCCGGAGATTACCCGCCTAGAAACTTCACGTGCCGCCTATGAACGCGATTATTCGCGACTGATTCATTCGCCGACCTTCCGCCGTCTGCAGGGTAAATCACAGGTTTTTGGTGCGGGGACGGGTGATTATTACCGTACGCGTCTGACCCACTCACTGGAGGTGGCGCAGATTGCCCGTGAGGCAGCCAAAAGTCTGCTGCGGTCTTATCCCGAAATAGAGACGGGACAGGCAGAGAACCCGGGCCTGGTGATAGATCCGGAGGTCGTAGAGTGTGCGGCTATCGCACATGACTTCGGGCATCCGCCTTTTGGACATAAAGGGGAAGAGGTGCTTGATCATATCCTCGATAATCTGATTGAAGCGAAGACGCAGGAGACCACGCTCCTGACAGGCGCCGAGCCCGTGCAGCAGCGGGTGATCCATGAGAACATGCGCCGGAAATACGAGCATTTCGAAGGCAACGCCCACAACTTCCGTCTGATCATGTTCCTGGAGAAACGCGAGAATATCGACGGACTGAATCTGTCGGATGCGGTGCTGCTGGGCATCAACAAATACCCTTTTCCGGGGACGGTGCTCAAGAAAGGCATGTACCTGCATGAGTGGGAATATATCTCATCGATCCGCAGCCAGTGGGGCATCCCCGAGGGCAAAAAAACGCTGGAAGCCCAGCTTATGGACCTTTGTGATGATATCGCCTATTCCGCACATGATCTGGAGGATGGCATTAAAGCCGGCAAAATCGAAGTGCATGAACATTTCATGCATGACCCGTATATCCTGCGGCTGATCGTTGAGAAGATCACAACGCTTGAGGATGCCTTCTGGGAGAACTGGTCGGAGGACAGCATCCGGGTCAAAGTGGAGGAAGTCCTTACTTCATTCCTTCGCGTATGGATGGAGAAGATGCCTACATGTGAAAATGATTACTCCCGTACCCGCCGCGAGGTTAAGGCCTACTGGGTAAGTACGTTTGTGGCTAGTCTTGGCGTCATACCGGATGGGGATTGGAAGAAGGTTACTTTCATCAAAGAAGGTAAAGAAGATGAGGATATGCTCCGTACTGTGAGTGTACTCAAGAGCTTTGCATGGGTGACGATGATCCGGGATCTACGCGTACAGCGGCTGCAAAAAAGAAGTGAATGGATTCTGCATCGCCTCTGGAAGGCATTTCTCGATCCGGACACCTCCAAAGCCATTATCCCGACGGATTGGCTGCAGCGTTTTGAGAAGGACCAGCGGCAGGCGAGGCCGATCTGGACCTGGGAGCATATGGTCATTGACTATATTGCCGGGATGACAGATGCTTTTGCTGAAAAGATCTACAATGAACTGTACGGATTAAAGGTAGGCTCAATATACGATTTGGATTAGTAGATGGCAAAAAATTCCGAGTAAAGTAAAAGGCGTTCCCTGCCGAAATATAGGAGGGGCGTCTTTTTATTTGCTCAACTATGAAAATAGAATGTAATGAATGTAAGCGTTTGTAAGTTTACGATATCTCAGAGGGAGGCATTAATTTGAAAGCAAGATCATGGTTTAAGCGTGTAACTAGTGGACTAACCAAAGAAAAGATTAAAGATATATTTAAGGGACGGACTGAAAGCATTGGAGGTAAAATTGGTGCGGGTTATGCTGTACTGGCGTTTTTGGTGCTCGTCATGGGGTCGGTATCACTACTTCAAGCGAACGGAATGCAGAACAATACATCGGATATTGTAGAGAACACAATGCCTGCACTGGAAGATATTCATGAGGTGAACTATAACACAGAGCATATCATGTCAATAAGCATGCAGCATATCCAAAGTACGGACTCCGCGGAGAAGGGAGTGCTCGTGAAGGAAAGAGATGAATATATCCGGCTGGTTGCCGATGCTATGAAGAGCTATAGCGATCTAATGGGTGACGGCAAAACCCGGGAGCAATTTCAAGCGATGAGAAGTAAATGGGATGAGTACCTGACCATTAACAATCAGGCCATGAAGTTAAGCGATTCAGGTGATAAGGAACTGGCGCTTGAGGTCTCAGCAAAAGGAATTACCGCATTTAATGCGATGAAAACCGATTTGAAGGCTCTTGTTGAGCTCAGCAAAGCGGACTCTGCCGCCAAGGGAGAGCGTGCCGTAAGTATTTTTCATTCCTCGATTATTCTGATCATTATTACGATTATTGTGGTGAACGTAATGATCTGGTTTATTAACCGTTTCATCCGAAATACGCTGATTACTCCGCTCATTGCCGTGACGGGACATATTCGCCAAATTGCTGCTGGAGATCTGACTTCCGAGGACACACTTATCGGCAACATAGACGAAATTGGTGTGCTCGCGAAGACCGTCAACGACATGAATAAATCGCTGCTAGGAATGGTTACCCGGATTCGTGAGGTCTCAGAGATCATTGGCGGTCATAGCGCAACCCTTGCTCAATCTATTCTGGAGACCAAAGAAGGCAGCGTTCAAATTTCATCCACGATGGAGGAATTGGCTCAAGGTGCAAGCAGCCAGGCTGAAGCGGCCGCAGATGCTTCGAAGGCGCTGGAAGAACTTAATGCTCAGATTGAAGCGGCAGCAGGCAGAGGTAACAAGCTTGCACATCATTCAGAACAAGTATTGCTGAAAGGCGACCGGGGAAGCGAGCTGATGGAGAGCTCCGTTTCACAGATGGAAGAAATTTCGGAAGTGGTCTCACGGTCTATGGATACACTTGCGGAGCTTAACCGCAAGAACGAAGGGATTTTCCGGCTGGTCGGTTCTATCCGTTCCATCTCCGAACAGACGCATTTGCTGGCCATCAACGCTGCAATAGAAGCAGCGAGAGCAGGAGAGAGCGGACGTGGTTTCGCGGTTGTCGCCACGGAAGTGCGGAAGCTCTCGGAGGATGTTCAGCGTACCGTTGATGAAATAACGGGTATAACCCAGGGCATACAGCATGATTCTAAAGCGGTAGTTAACCATCTGCAGGATGGAGTCCGCAAGACGGAGGAAGGCAGTAGACAGATCAAAGAGACGGGTGAAGCGCTGGAGGAGATTAATAAATCCGTTAGTATTATGGCGGAGACGATTGGCGAAGTAGGGAACGACCTGCAGCGGATGACACTTTCCAGTGAATCCATGAACGAATTCAGTCATCATATCTCGGCGTTATCACAGCAATCAGCCGCAGCGGTGGAGGAGACTTCAGCTTCAGCCCATCAGCAGATGAGTGCTACGGGCGAAGTCGCTGAGGGTATGGAATATTTACAAACGTTGTCCGAAGAGCTTAAGGCATCCGTGTCCCGATTTCAGGTGTAAACCTGAATCTGCCCAACAATGAAAAGCCTCCGGAAGCGTATTTACGATAACGTAAATGCCACTCCGGGGCTTTTTATGTGTTTGTAGAATAAAGGGTTGCCTTCTAGGGAAGGGCTAGTACCCACGGCTGTAATCTACAATATTGCGTGAAGGAGCTCCCGTTGACTGGTAGGACTTCAGGTTGTCTAAGAAGATGTCTACGACACGGTCGGCGTACCGGTCCGTAGCCCCTGCACAATGGGGAGTAATCACTACTTGTTTCATGGTCCAGAGAGGGTGATCGGCTGGTAGAGGCTCAGTCTCAAATACATCCAGTCCGGCACCGGAAAGGTGTCCGCTATTTAGTGCATCCATTAGATCTTCCGTGCTCGTAGTGGCTCCCCGTCCGATATTAATATAATAGCCGCCCGGCCTGCATGCAGCGAATATCGACTTATCAAACAACTCCCGAGTCTTGTCAGTTAAAGGAAGTGTGTTTATAATAAAGTTTCCGTGTCTCACGGCTTCCTTTAATTGGTCAGTGGTATACATCGTATCGAAATCGGCCAGATGCGTTCCAGAACGGCTGACACCGATGGTCTTCATCCGGAAAGCTTTGGCGATTCTGGCGGTTTCTCTTCCGATGGCACCTGTACCAACGATAACAGCTGTTTTATCGGTCAGCTCACTTTCGGTATTGTCGGAATTCCAGATCCCGGCATCCTGATTGCGGATGGCGGTGTGCAGGTTACGTGTGAAGATCAGCATAAACCCGAAGATGACGGCGGTAATCGGCTCAGCATGCACGCCGCTGGCATTGGTCAGAAGGATGCCCTGCTCTTCAAAGCGTTCAAGTGGAAGCTTTTCTACACCAGCAGACCATGTCTGTATCCAACGAAGCGGTGTGCCGCTTCGGAGCATAGTGTCGCTGATGCCCTTGGCCCAGCCGATAACGATTTCTGCTTGGCTGAGCAGCTCCATATCCGGATTCTTCGCATCGGTAACCGTAAGTGTGTAATCCGGAGCAGCTCTTGTGATACTCTCCTGCTGCTGGGGAGTCAAGGGCTGCAAACATACAATCGATTTGGTCATTTAGATTTCCTCCAAATATTTGCGATAGATGAGAAATGATAAAGCCTATGGTGTTAAGGATATCAAATCTACCGGAAAAGGTGAAATTGCGATGGATCGGAATGTACGGGATAAAGATTCAGAACGATTGTTTGTGGCAGTAAAAATACCCGCCAAAGAGCGGGCCGCACTAAGCCATACATGTGGGCACTTAAAGAGTGAACTGAGTTTTGCCAAATGGACGCATGAAGAGGATTATCATATCACTCTGCAGTTTCTTGGAGATACGGCAGTATCCCAAATTCCTGCCCTTACCGCAGCACTCAAGAAAGCGGCAGGCGGCTTATCGCCATTCGGCTTGAGTGTATCCAATTATGGAACCTTTGGCGTGCCTTCATCGCCCCGCGTACTCTGGGCAGGCGTTCGAGGCGATCTGGATTCATTACATGAATTACAGCAGGCGGTTTGCGCAGCGACACTGCCGCTTGGCTTCACTGGCGAGGAGCGGAAATACAGCCCGCATATCACGCTGGCACGGAAATATAGAGGAGAACAGCCACACTTCGCAGAGCGGCTTCGGGCTCTGCAGCTAATGGATAAGGAATCGGGAGAGGTTGTCAACAACAGGGACTGGAGCGTCGATGGCATCGTTTTATTTGCCACAAGGATGCATAAGAGTCCGATGTACGAGATTGTTGAGAACATTACATTTTTTGAGAGATAAAGAGTATGAATGACGTAGTGTAACTTTGTTATATTTACAGAAAATCATCAAAAATGTATTCAAACCTCCCATTTTCGGTTACATAGAATAGGAATGTGCTGGCAATAGGAGGAATAATATGTTGATATTTAAACAAAGCCGCTATGTAGCGCTGTTGGTTAGTGTTATATTAGTGTGCTTCTCAGCGATAACCCTGATGAACCCGGGAGCCGTCTCGGAAGGGAAGCAGAGTAGAGTACAAATGGTTAAACTGCAATCACCAGGACTTAAGGGGAATCTGCCGATGGCAGGCGAAGTCAGCGATATAAGGACCAAGCAGAAGGCCCAGACGAAACTCAATATAGCAGCAGCGGCGTTTATCCCAGTCTGGGAAGCCCGGACAGAGCTGCTAGTCACAGAAAGCATAAAGGAAGAAGTCCCAGCAGCACCCGTGAAAGCTAGTGCAGCTTCTGCTTTTGCTGCCGCACCAACAACGGTGAAGCCCAAGATTACGGCTGCGGCGGGGGTACATCAGACAGTACAGAAGATTACAGCATCTCAGCAAAAATCCCCCACTACATTATTCTTCACACGGACCATGCTATTAAACCAGGAAGAGCAGAGCAAGGCTACCTGGATCTACGCTGTATCCGAAGAAGAAGTGCTTCTGCTACAGAAAATTGTGATGGCAGAGGCAGAGAGCGAACCGTACCAGGGCAAAGTGGCAGTTGCCAACGTTGTTCTGAACCGTCTGCGGTCCGCTAATTTCCCAGACACGATCAAGGATGTTATTTATCAGAAAAGCCAATTTAGTCCTGTGGCGAACGGGCGTCTTAAGCGCGTACAGCCAAACGAGGATAGTATTCGTGCTGTCGAGGCAGCTCTCTCCGGAATAAAAGAGGTTTCGGACGATACTTATTTTTTCCTTTCTCTCAAACTTGCCCAGGATCTTACCGTGCATCATTCCAGAACCTATGCCAAGACGATAGGGAATCACACTTTCTACAAATAGTTCATTTTGCCGATTTAGGGTAAACTAGTGATATGAACATTGGAGGAGGAGTGTGGCTTCATGAAGATCACGTACTACGGACATTCCGCATTGTTAGTTGAATCTGCAGACACAAAGGTAATAATCGATCCCTTTCTATCGGGCAATCCTTCGTCAGGAATATCACCGGATGATATTAAGGTAAATGCCGTTCTGCTGACCCACGGTCATTCTGACCACTTTGGTGATGCCCTTGCGATCTCGAAGAATAATGATTGCCCTATCTTTGCGGTGTACGAGCTGGCGGAATATTGCAGGATGAAGGGAGTAAAGGTCAAGCATATGAATATCGGCGGGTCCCATTCGTTTGGCGGATTCACCGTTAAATATACGCAGGCTTTTCACTCGTCTTCCATTAAGGAAGGAGAATTCTGGATCTATGCGGGGCAGCCTGCAGGAATTCTGCTGACCATAGCTGACCAGACGCTGTATCATGCGGGAGATACTGCCTTGTTCGGGGACCTGCGTCTCATCGGAGAGCGAAATGCCATTGACGTAGCTGCCCTGCCAATAGGAGATATGCTGACGATGGGGCCGGATGATGCGCTGCTTGCAGCCCGCTGGCTGCGAGCAGGTAAGATCATTCCGCTGCATTACAATACCTTCCCTGATATTGCTCAGGATGGAGCTGCGTTCTGCGACCGGCTGCGCCAGGATGGGATAGAAGGTTACCCATTAGTTCCAGGTGAGAGTATCGAATTATAAGAGAACAGGCAGACCATTAGGGTCTGCCTGTTTTTAGGTTACAACAACCGCTTCTTCGCTGCGGCTAGGGGTGTATGAAGGTTTTAGTTCTGTTGCCGGTGCGGGGTTACCGAGCATTTCCAGCACGGTAGCAGCGCAATTTCGCGGCTGGTAGCGTTCCGGTGACAACCGCCGTTTCCGCTGTTCCTCAAGAGACGTGTACTCACGAAGCAATAGCCGATACCATTTATCTACGACGGATGAATCCAGTACTTCGGCGAGTCCGAGCTCTACAAAGTACTGGCAGTTCTTCTCTTCCTGCCCGGGGATCGCCTTGTAGAAGAGCATGGGTATACCTTTGGCCTGGCCTTCGGTACAAGTCATACCGCCTGGCTTGGTAATGAGCAGGTCAGAGGCATCCATCAGCTTGTTAATTTCGCTGCTGTAGCCGATGATCTTGACATTAGGATGATGGAAGAGCGGATTCGCCCGCATTTTAGCTACCATCTTTTCATTACTTCCCATACAGAAGACCAGTTGTATATCATCCATTCGGGCTGTCAGGGAATCCATGACGTCTTTGCCGAACATCAGCCCCCAGCCTCCGCCCATGATCAGTACTGTCGGAATATCGGCGAGCCCTAGCTCCTTGCGCAGCTGCGTCTTGTTCGAGCGCTCCCAGAACTTCGGATGAACCGGGATGCCGGTTACTGTTACAAACTCTGATGGGATGCCGCGCCCGGTTAGAATCGACTTGACCCGAGGAGTGGAGACAAGATAACGGTTCACCTCGGCGTTGACCCAGCTGCCATGAGCATCATAATCTGTAATCAGAGTGTATAGCGGCACGTTCAGCCCGCGGCGCTTCAGCCTCGAAATGACAGCGGCCGGGATTGGATGGGTGCAGATAATTAAATCGGGTTTAAGCTGTTCGATAACCTGTGAGGCATGAGTATAAAAGATCCGGTGCAGTGCAAGCTTGGTTAACCGGTTCAATGATTTATGATATTGTGTCTTATACATCATGCCGACCAGTTTCGGTTGGCTGCTGACGGTTTTTCGGTAAGCGGAAAGAATCCAAGGACCCACCGTTGGGTTAAGGAACCGACCCAGCTCGATGACTCTGCATTGGACATCCGGATTCAGCAGCTTAATTCCTTCGGCGAGAGCATAGGCTGCCCCTGTGTGGCCCGTACCGAAGCCTTCCGAAAACAGCAGTACTCTTTTCTTTCGCATAAGTTCACCTGCTACTTTCCTTATCAATAAAATTACGATGTCTCTACTATTATATACGAATTAAGTTCTATACTCATCTCACATTATACAAATAAGACGTAAATAGAAAGTTAAAACACTGCAAAAAATAAAAAATAAAAGATTTGCCCAGGTATTGCAATGACGAAAACAAAGTGCTAAAGTAGTTTATGACCGAGTGACCAGATTAGTAAATTGGTCAGAACGCTTATACCATTGATCTTTTTGAGAAAGGAAGTGCACAGTGGCTGTGGTGGACCGAAGGCAGCAGGTGCTGCAGGCTGCGACCAAATCTTTTTCTTTATTTGGCTACAAGGCAACTACAATGGACCAGGTCGCGAAGATTGCCAATGTGGGTAAAGGAACGATTTACACCTTTTTTACGAATAAGGAGCAGTTATTTGATGAGATTCTGCGCGATGTAGTGACAGAGATGAAGCATATCGCCGAACGGGAGATCAGACGAGATAAGCCCTTTTTTGATAATCTGCACCGGGTGCTGGATGCCCTGCTGGAATTTCGGAGCGAACACGAGCTGTTCATTAAGCTGTCTCAGGAGAGCCGTGAATTTGGAACACCTCAAGCCGGTGAAGGGCTCGATAAAATCGAGAGCGTTGTGCTGGAATATTTGGAACATGAGGTGGAGCACGCCATCCGTCAGGGAGAGATCAAGCCCTGCGACCCCAAAATCGTCTCGGTAGTCATGTTCAGATTATACATCGTTCTGACTGCTGAACTGAATAAAGTGCATGCACCCCTTGATAAAGAGCAAATCAAGAACTATTTTCAATTGTTTTTGGCTGAAGGGTTGGCACAATAAAGCTAGAGCGGATAAAAAAAAGCCGAAAGGCATTTTTTTATGAGATTAATTGACCGATTGGGGAAAATAGTCACTTCGTGTTTCTGAATTTAGTGAGTTTGT
Organism: Paenibacillus oryziterrae; assembly: GCF_042610485.1. Classification (NCBI taxonomy): domain Bacteria; kingdom Bacillati; phylum Bacillota; class Bacilli; order Caryophanales; family Paenibacillaceae; genus Paenibacillus; species Paenibacillus oryziterrae. Next base: position 181,483 of record NZ_JBGJZO010000008.1, read on the forward strand.
TTCACTAAAAATTTATCTATAAAGAGAGTATATGACAAGGAGAGAACCAGAATGAAATCATTATCCGTATTTTTTAAGGATCTCGGTGCGGCGATAAAGAATCCTAAAGTGTTAATCCCGATGTTTGTTGTCCTTTTCATTCCAGTACTGTACAGCGGATTGTTCCTGAAGGCTTTCTGGGACCCGTACGGCAAAATGAATGAGCTGCCGGTCGCTGTAGTTAATGAAGACAAAGGCGCAAGTTATGAAGGTTCGCAGCTTAGTGCCGGCAATGATCTGGTGGATGAATTGAAGAAGACCGATGGCTTTGAGTGGAATTTCGTTACCCGTGAGGTAGCGGAAGCGGGACTGAAGGACAATACCTATTATATGGCTATTGTGGTTCCTGAGGATTTCTCAGCGAACGCTACGACTCTGCTGGACCCTGAACCGAAGCAGGCCAGTCTGATTTTTGAACCAAACGAGGGTTATAACTTCCTTGCCGGTCAAATCGGTGGTACTGCAGTGAAAGACATTAAAGCGAAAATCTCGGCTAAAGTGACTGAAGCTTATACTGAATCCGTATTTGATAAGTTCACTGAAATCTCCAGCGGACTTGGCGAAGCGGGAGATGGCGCTGCGAAGATTGCTGATGGCGCTGGCAAACTTGATGATGGTGCACTTAAGTTAAACGATAATCTGCTGTTGCTGAAGGATGGTACCGGCAAACTGCTGAGTGGCGTTGATCCATTGACGAAAGGTGCGAGTGCACTGAGTAACGGTGCTACAGCACTGGAATCCGGCACAAGCAGTCTGGCTAGTGGGCTAAGCCAGCTATCGGGCGCGCATAAGCAGCTTCAGGCTGGTGTGCAACAGACTGCAGACGGCAGCAAACAGCTGAGCCAAGGGCTACAGCAGACGCTGGCTGGAACAGAACAGCTGCAAGCCGGAACCGCTTCGGCCGTGGAAGGTACAACAAAGCTGCAAGCCGGCACGAAATCTGTTGTTGACGGCAGCGCGAAGCTGGAAGCTGGACTTAAAGCTTCTACAGATGGCAGCACGAAGGTCACTGAAGGTGCCAAAGCGGTAGCTCAAGGGCTGCAGCAGCTGGCGAAGTCCAATCCTCAGCTGGCAGCAAGCCCGGATGTACAAAAGCTGCTGGCAGCAAGCCAGGCTGTTGCAACAGGCAGTGAACAGCTGCAGCAAAGCCAACAGCAGTTGGCGCTGGGAGCCACCCAGCTGCATGCAGGTTCACAGCAGCTTGATGCTGGTGTAACACAGCTGCATGATGGTGCTGCACAATTGAACGCTGGCAGTACACAACTGCTTGAAGGCCAGAAGAAGCTGGCTGAAGGCGCAGCAGCACTTGAGAAAGGCGGAAGCAAGCTTACCGCAGGCATGACACAATTCGGTGCGAAACTGAGCGAAGCTGCAGTGGGCGGAAGCAAACTGGCAGACGGCGGAAAAGCGCTGGGTGCTGGTGCATCGAAGCTGCTTGGCGGAGTTGAACAGCTGGGTAGCGGTATTGGTTCAGTAGCCGATGGTTCGAAGAAACTGGCAGCTGGTGCCGGTGAATTGAAGGACGGCATGGATCAATTGAAATCCGGATCAAGTGAACTGGCTTCCAAGCTTGGTGATGCAGCAGGGCAGACCAGTGCGGTGAACAAAACAGATGCGCTTGTGCAAATGTTCGCTCAGCCAGTAGTCATTGAAGAGCATAAGGTGAACGAAGTTCCGAATTACGGAACCGGGTTTGCTCCATACTTCCTGTCGCTCGGCCTGTTCGTAGGCGCATTAATTTGTACGCTTGTTATTCCAATGCGTAATTCAGAAGTTATTGGCGCTAGCCGATTTAACCGTTTCATTAGCCGGACACTTTCGTTCTCCATGATGAGTGTTCTGCAATCTCTGCTCGCAGCGATAGTACTCCTTTATGGACTTGGGCTTCATGTTCAAAATGTTCCACTCTTCTACGCATTCACCTTTATTACCAGCATGGCCTTCATGTGGGTGATTCAGGCGATTGTAACCTGGCTGGATCAACCGGGACGTTTCGTGGTCATTGTAGTTCTTATTTTCCAATTGACTACAAGTGCAGGAACCTTCCCGCTTGAGCTGATTCCGAACTGGATGAAGTTCTTCAATCCGCTGCTGCCTATGACTTATAGTGTCAGAGGATTCAAAGCGGTCATCTCAACCGGAGATTACAGCGCAATGTGGTCTGATGCCGGCTTGCTGGCCATCTACGGTGTGGCATTCCTTGCCCTCACTTTTGGTTACTTCATGACCCGTGACCGGGACACCGAAGTGGTTATGAATAGTGAACAAGTTTTGACTGTATAATCCGATAAAACAGAAAGTATAGGTCCATTCAAAAAGCCTCCTTACGGAGGCTTTTTGTGCTATTTGGGATTGTGAATTCGATTTACGTGAAGTGTAAAGAATAAGTAAAATCCATTTAACCGCTTACAATGAATAAGAGCTTATTCGTTTTTTGTGCATAATTATGCATACTATAGATTTTTTACGCTTTCGCCCACTAAAGCTGTGTCGCAAAAACAAATGTTAATCAACATCATAAAAAAGTTTAAATTGCGCTCATGTCAGGTCGATGATAAAATGATATAACGAATCTGAATGAATAATTATTAAGGATTTAATGCAGTGTGTGCAGGCTACCTATTTCTGAAAATTTGTAAATATCTTGTGAAAACGTCTACTTTATAATAGAAAGGTTGCATATCATGAGACATTCTGAACTGCCCCCTAAACAGGGACTTTACGATCCCCAGTTTGAAAAAGACGCCTGCGGGATGGGGTTTGTTGCCCACATCAAAGGCAAGCCTTCCCATGACATTGTAAAAGATGCCTTAACTATGCTGTTTAACATGGAGCATCGGGGAGGCCAGGGAGCCGAGCCCAATTCCGGTGATGGAGCGGGCATTATGCTGCAAATTCCACACCGTTTCTTTGCGGCAGAGGCGAAGACCCTGGGATTTGAACTTCCGGAGCAAGGCCAATACGGCGTCGGCATGATCTTTTTGTCTCATAATGAAGTAATTCGCGCCCGCCATGAAGCATTGCTGAGCGAGATCATTGCTGAAGAGGGACAGGAAGTACTCGGCTATCGCGACGTGCCTACTTTTGATGAGATGCTGGGCAAGACGGCAAAGGCTGCTAAACCTTATGTTCGCCAGGTGTTCATCGCACGCGCCCCTGAAATCAAGGATGAGCTTGCTTTTGAACGTAAATTGTTCGTAATCCGCAAGCGCGCTGAGCTTGCGATCCGTTACGGCGGCGTAGAAGAAGGCATTTCTTTCTATCTTCCAAGTTTGTCCTGCCGCAAAATTGTATATAAAGGAATGTTAACGACTGAACAGGTAGGACAATTCTACCTTGACCTGCAGAACGAAACCCTGGAATCGGCGATTGCACTGGTGCATTCCCGTTTCAGTACCAATACATTCCCGAGCTGGGAGCGAGCGCATCCATACCGCTTTATGATTCACAACGGTGAAATCAATACACTTCGCGGTAATGTGAACTGGATGCATGCCCGTCAATCCCTCTTTAAGAGTGAAGTATTCGGGGAAGATCTTGCCAAGATCAAACCGGTTATCAATCCGGACGGGTCGGATACAGCGATGTTCGACAATACGTTTGAATTCCTGTACCTGAGCGGCCGTTCCCTGCCGCATGTCGCTATGATGATGGTTCCTGAGCCTTGGAGTAACCACGATAGTATGGACGAGAAGAAGAAAGCTTTTTATGAATATCACAGTACCCTTATGGAGCCATGGGATGGACCGGCTGCCATGGGTTTCACCGACGGTGTGCAGATCGGAGCGATACTTGACCGTAACGGACTGCGTCCTTCACGTTATTATGTAACCAAAGATGATCTGATCATTCTGTCTTCTGAAGCGGGAGTACTGGATATTCCGCCTGAGAATGTACTATACAAGGACCGCCTGAGACCGGGCCGTATGCTTCTAGTGGACACGAAGGAAGGCCGCATTATTTCTGATGAGGAAGTGAAGGCGGCCATCGCTGCCGAGAATCCGTACCGCGAATGGCTGGATGAGCATTTGATCAGCCTGGATGAGCTTCCGGATGCGCCTGAACTGCCGAATCCAAGACATGACAATGTGCAGCAGCTCCAGCAATCATTCGGATATACGTTTGAGGATTTACGCAAAGTTCTGGAGCCTATGGCATCCACAGGGGCCGAAGCTGTCGGCTCGATGGGGTATGACTCTCCGCTTGCCGTGCTCTCGGACCGTCCGCAGCGGCTATACAATTATTTCAAACAAATGTTCGCGCAGGTAACTAACCCGCCGATTGATGCTATCCGTGAAGAACTGGTAACTTCAACGAAAACGACGATTGGACCTGAGCGGAACCTGCTCAAACCGGAGCCAGAGAGCTGCCGGCAGATCTCGCTGGAATCTCCTATTCTTTCGAATGAGGAGTTCGCGAAGCTGCGCCATGTACGCCGTGCCGGGTTCAAGTCGATGTCCATTCCGATTCTGTTCCCCGCAGAGCTCGGCGCAGAGGGTCTGAGAATTGCGATTGACCGTCTATGCGAGGCTGCTGACCGTGTTATCGGCAAAGGACACAACATTCTTATTCTTTCTGACCGCGGGGTTGACCGTGAGAATGCAGCTATTCCGGCGCTCCTGGCTGTAGCCAGCCTGCATCACCATTTGATCCGTCAAGGCACACGGACGAAGGTTAGTATTCTGCTGGAGTCCGGCGAACCGCGTGAGGTTCACCATTATGCGCTCCTGCTCGGTTACGGTGTAAGTGCGGTCAATCCATACCTAGCCTTCGAGAGCTTGGACGATATGATCAGCCAAGGACTGCTGCGCGGGATTTCGCATGAGAAAGCTGTTAAGAACTATATCAAAGCGGCAACTAAGAGTGTTGTTAAAATCTTGTCCAAGATGGGCATTTCGACGATTCATTCCTATCGCGGAGCGCAAATCTTCGAAGCCGTTGGCCTGAATTCGGAATTTGTGGACCGTTACTTCACATGGACACCATCCCGTATTGGCGGTATCGGCCTTGAGGAAGTTGCTGCAGAAGTGTTATTTACACATAACCGTGCTTTCACTGACAAGGACGGAAACGATAAAGTATTGGATTCCGGCGGCGAGTATCAATGGCGAAGCGACGGTGAAGAGCATCTCTTCAACCCGCAGACCATTCATCTGCTTCAGCATTCGGTGCGGAGCGGGGATTATGATACGTACAAGAAGTATGCGGATTTGGTACAGGGTGAGAGTGAGAAGCACTTGACTCTTCGTTCGATGCTGAAGCTCAAGTCGGACCGTGAACCGATTCCTTTGGAAGAGGTTGAACCGGTTGAATCGATCACGAAACGCTTTAAGACCGGCGCGATGTCCTTTGGTTCGATTAGTAAAGAAGCCCATGAGACGCTTGCCATCGGCATGAACCGGATTGGCGGCAAGAGCAATACGGGTGAAGGCGGAGAAGATCCGGCACGCTTCATTCCCGACGCCAACGGGGATTCCCGCCGCAGTGCGATCAAGCAGGTAGCATCGGGTCGTTTCGGCGTAACCTCGAATTACCTGGTGAATGCGGATGAAATCCAGATTAAGATGGCGCAGGGAGCGAAGCCGGGTGAAGGTGGGCAGCTTCCGGGCCGTAAGGTATACCCTTGGGTTGCGGAAGTACGCGGTTCAACCGCAGGTGTAGGTTTGATCTCGCCTCCTCCGCATCATGATATTTACTCTATCGAGGATTTAGCGGAGCTGATCTATGATCTGAAGAATGCCAATCCGCGTGCCAATATTAACGTTAAGCTTGTATCTGAGGTTGGTGTAGGCACCATCGCAGCTGGTGTGGCCAAAGGCCGTGCAGATATTATCCTGATCAGCGGTTATGACGGAGGTACGGGCGCTTCGCCGATGAACTCCATCCGTCATGCCGGACTTCCATGGGAGCTGGGTCTGGCCGAAACACACCAGACGCTGATGCTGAACAATCTGCGTGACCGTGTTGTGCTCGAGGCCGATGGAAAAATGCTGAACGGCCGTGATTTAGCCGTAGCGATTCTGCTTGGAGCCGAGGAATACGGCTTCGCCACAGCACCACTGGTAGCTGTAGGCTGTATCATGATGCGCGTCTGTCAGATGGATACCTGTCCGGTTGGCGTTGCGACACAGAACCCTGAGCTTCGCAGAAACTTCGCTGGCGATCCACAGCATGTGGTCAACTTTATGACCTTTGTGGCACAGGATCTGCGCGAGATCATGGCGAGTCTGGGCTTCCGCACCATTCAGGAAATGGTCGGCCGTACGGATTGCCTCGATGCTTCACAAGCGTCAACTCACTGGAAGAAAAAAGGCGTGGATCTGTCCAGCTTGCTGCATACACCGGAGCTGCCTGAAGGCAGCACCCGCTACCGCACGAAGTTCCAGAACCACGGTCTTGAAGAAACACTGGACGTCAGCACTCTGCTGGGTCTTGCGGCTCCGGCTCTCGAATCGGGAACAGCGGTTGAAGCTCAATTGCCGATTACCAATGTGAATCGTGCAGTCGGAACGATTCTGGGCAGCGAGCTGACCCGCAAATACGGTGCTGCCGGATTGCCGGATGATACCATCCGTCTTAACTTCACCGGATCGGCCGGACAAAGCTTGGGTGCATTCGTGCCGAAGGGAATTACGATTTCCGTAGAAGGCGATTCCAATGACTACGTGGGTAAAGGCCTTTCCGGCGGCAAGCTGATCGTTAAACCGTCGTCGAAAGCAACCTTCGCAGCGGAGGATAACATTATCATCGGCAACACGGCGCTGTATGGCGCAACCAGCGGTGAAGCCTATATCAGCGGTATTGCCGGAGAACGCTTCGCGGTTCGCAATTCCGGAGCGAATGTCGTTGTTGAAGGTGTGGGTGACCACGGCTGTGAGTATATGACAGGTGGACGCGTTGTAGTTCTCGGCGGAACCGGACGTAACTTCGCGGCAGGAATGTCTGGCGGTATTGCTTACGTGTATGATCCTGACAATACCTTTGTCAGCCGCTGCAACCTGGAAATGGTGCTGCTGGAGCGTGTGGAGGAGCCGGAAGAGATTCAAGAGCTTCGCGGTCTGATTAGCAAACATGCGGAATACACAGGAAGCTTGGCCGGACAGCGTATCCTCGATCAATGGGAGGATGTACTCCCGAAATTTGTTCGTGTCATTCCTAAGGATTACAAGCGTATGATGCAGCAGATCCGTAAGGTTGAAGATACCGGATTAACCGGAGAAGCCGCACTGATGGCTGCATTCGAAGCCAATATGCGCGAGCTTGCCCGTGTAGGCGGATAACATTATTATCGAGCATTTGTTGAAAAAGGACTTGGCTTGCTTCCGGAAACGGAGGCAGCCGGGTCCTTTATTTTTTAAGACATAAAAAAAATGTAGAAGAGGCAAAGGTAACGAAGGGGGATTTTTGGAACTGGAGGAGCGGGAGCGTGCGCCTTTGTCTCCGGATTTCAACCGCGAACAGCGGTTTTAATAAAGAAATCTGGAGACAACAGCGGCCGGAAGTCCAAACATTCACCGTAGTTACGACCTAGGCTATTCTTATTTTTGATAAAAGGATAATTGTGGTAGAATATCCGGGAGAAGAAAGGGAGTGGAGGAATGCTGAACATGCCAGAAACGGGAACACCCGTGGCCCGCNGACCTAGGCTATTCTTATTTTTGATAAAAGGATAATTGTGGTAGAATATCCGGGAGAAGAAAGGGAGTGGAGGAATGCTGAACATGCCAGAAACGGGAACACCCGTGGCCCGCTTGCAGGGAGTAAGCAAAAAGGTTGGATCGAAGACACTGATTAACAATCTCACCTTGGATATTCCAGCCGGTCAGGTATTTGGCTTTCTGGGGCCCAATGGAGCCGGGAAGACCACAACGATCCGTATGATGGTCGGGCTGATCTCGATCAGCGGCGGGGATATTCAAATCTGCGGAAAAAGTATCAAAAGCCATTTTGAAGAAGCCATTGCCCATGTAGGGGCTATCGTCGAAAATCCGGAGATGTACAAATTCCTGACCGGTTATCAGAATCTGCGCCAGTATGCCCGCATGGTCCGGGGCGTAACGAAAGAGAGAATCGATGAAGTGGTGGAACTGGTAGGTCTCAGTAATCGGATACATGATAAAGTAAAAACCTACTCGCTGGGAATGCGGCAGCGGCTTGGCGTAGCCCAGGCATTACTGCACCGGCCGAAGCTGCTTATTCTGGATGAACCGACGAACGGGCTAGACCCGCAGGGTATCCGGGAATTGCGCGATTATCTGCGCCGTCTGTGCCAGGAAGAGGGGACCACGGTGTTTGTCTCCAGCCATTTGCTGTCTGAGATGGAGCTGATGTGCGACAGTGTGGCGATCATCCAGAATGGAGTGCTCATTGATGTCCGGCAGCTCAAAACCGTAGGGGAAGCTGTGTTGCCTGCGGGAGAGACCCGTTTTGAAGTGGATGATCCTGAAGCTGCGAGACTACTGGCAGGCGGCGGAATCCTGAAGGAGGGCGGGCTGGTCGTTTCGGGGACGAGGGAAGAGATTGCTGAGCTGAACGCCCGGTTGGTAAGCGGTGGGGTCAAGGTGTACGCCATCGGCACGGTTACCCGTTCGCTGGAGGATCAATTCTTGGAGATGACAGGAGGGGAAGGTATTGAGTGATTTCACAGCGCTAATTCTAAACGAGCATATTAAAATCTACCGGCGTGTCCGTACCTGGATCATGTTGTTTATCCTCGCTGGGATCAGTGTACTGATGCCGGTGCTATTTTACCTGACGGGTGGTCAATCCTCTGACTTTGGAGTATGGGATTCCTTTCAAGTTACCCTGAGCCTGGCATTTATTCTAAATACGATATTTACGATTGTGGTGGCCTCCGACTCCGTAGCGGGCGAATTCTCCTGGGGAACGATTAAGCTGCTTCTGATCCGCCCTTGGAGCCGGTCTAAAATACTGCTATCCAAATATTTGTCGCTGATTCTATTCAGTCTGGCCTCTACAGTATTAATGATTGCGCTGAATTACATAACATCGGCAATTTTCTTCTCCGGCACGGCTTCGGAGCTGGCAACAGCACCATCGGGCTGGAGTATAACCGGGTATTCGCTGATGCTGGTTGTGTGCAGATATATCGAGTTGTTTCTGATTCTGACATTAACCTTTATGTTATCTGCAGTTTTCCGAACCAGCAGCCTTGCCATCGGGCTGTCGTTGTTCCTTGTGTTTACCAAGTCGATCTTTAACGCCATTTTTAATCCCGAACGTTATGAATGGGCTAAGTATTTGCTCTTTACCCACCTGGATCTCAGCGTGTACCTCGTGAACAAGACTGGACTTGGCGGGACTACATTGGGGTTCTCCGTTGCGGTACTGGCAGCTTATTATATTGTCTTCATGCTGCTAGCCTGGTTTGTATTCCGAAAAAGAGATGTTGCTGCTTAATTCAGGAAATATCAGCTTATCCTACTTCCCGTGAACTCAGTGGTTTGGCGGGACGAATATCCTTCTTGTCCCCACTCGGTTCGGTTTCCGGCCCGCCTGCTTTTAGAGAGGCGGGTTGTTCTTTCATGACCACAGAGCCATTCAGCAGACCGCCTTCCAGAATAGAGAGTGCCCCTGTAGCGATATTGCCATGAAGCTGTCCCGTACTCGTCATGACAATCTGACGGGTTGCTGAGATATTTCCATACACCTTACCGGCGATAATCACTTCCTCGGCGGTAATGCTAGAGCGGACTGTGCCGTGCTCACCGACAGTAACTGTGCCGCTGCAATGAATTTCACCGTTAAAAATCCCCTCAATCCGCAGGTTGGTGTCGCTGTTAACCTTGCCTTCGAAATTTCCGCCTTGACCGATGAGTGAGTCTGTCCCCTTGAACGTGCTGCGTGGTTGCCGTTTTTTCCACATCATGAAATCCTCCTTTTAATCCGGATCCACATAATTAAGCGGATTCACGGGTTTATTCTGTTTAACTACCTGAAAATGAAGATGCGGGCCGGTACTGCGGCCTGTATTCCCGAGGAGTCCGATTCTTGCTCCCTTCTTGACCTTGTCACCGGGTGAGACATTCATACTGCAGAGATGCATGTACCAGGTCTCCAGCCCGTCTTCATGCTTCAGGATGATGTATTTCCCACGGGCCCCCTGCTGCTCAGCGGCGATGACTACGCCGGCTTTAGCGGCAAGTACAGGGTCTCCTGTGTTACCGGCAATATCAATACCGGCATGGAAGGCAGAAGATCCCTCGAAGGGATCGGTGCGATAGCCGAAACTCGAGGTAATGATCTTGGAACGTGTAGGCCAGATTACCGCTGGAGCCAGCTTTGCTTGCTCGGCAAGCAACTTGCGGGCTTGAAGCGAGGATACCTTCTGTGCCTCCGTAATCGTAAGTGGTATGCTGCTCACCATCTCATCCAGGAGGCTGCGGATCTCCGCGAAATCATCCTTGGTTTCCTGAACCAAATCGATGGTTTCACTCTCATGCACTGCGATGTACTCTCCGCCTACATGTGCAGACGGGACCAGGTTCGCCGCTCCGCTTGTTTTGGCAGGACTTGAAGCTGTTCCTTCTTTTAAGCTTTTGGAAGAAGGGGTGCCGCTCTGCTGCTTAATTAAATCCTGAAGCTGCTGCTCCAGATTGTCTACATCTTTCAGTTTGTTTTTAATGTTGTCCGCTTCCTCGGAGAGTGAGGATAACTCCAACTGCAGCTGCTGTAGGATTTCATCCTTATCAGCAACCTGCATTTCCATCTGCAGATTCTGAAGTGAGAGCGCGGCGGCTTCAGCTTCAAGCTGGGAGATGGACTGCGAAGAATGATAATGCATGGAGGTGACCAGACTGGAGATGGAGAGTGCGGCAGCGGCCGGTATTGCCAGTGCCATGGGCTTCGATATCCGAAGCTGCCTCACCGGACGTCCCGCATCCCGGACGACGAGCAGCGTAATCTGATTATGATCGTGCTGACTCTTCATGGCTTCTCCTTCCTGCGGCTTTGGTAAGCCGCTCTTTAATGATTTTGTAGGGCTCATCCGTTGTCGCCTATTATTCTATGTATTCCATAACTTTGGTGAACATGACAAAGGTTTGTTTGAATAAAGCTGGAGTATTACGGCAAAACCTGTATTAGAGTCTTACAGGAATGATGCCGAAGCAATATGCAAGTGGGGGGAGCTGGCGTTATGAAAATAGTAATTATCCTTTTATGCCTTTTTATTGTGCAGGCAGTACTCATTCTGTTCTTTGAATATCGGCGGCCGCAAAGAGCTGTGGCGTGGCTGTTTATCCTATGTTTCTGCCCCCCGCTGGGGCTGCTATTCTATTACTTTTTTGGCCGGGACTACAGGGAGGCAAAAAAGGTCCGGGGCAAAGGAAAAATGCTATTCCGCGAAATTAGAAGCCATGTGGAGAAAAGAAGTCTTCTTGTGAGCAAGGCGGAGGAGAGCGGCAATCCGCAATTTACGGAGCAGCAGGGATTGCTGCATCTACTGTCACGGCTATCGGAAGGGCCTATTACAGCCCGGAACGAAAGCCTTATCCTTCCCGGCGGCGAAGAGGCCTATGATTCCATGCTGGAAGCGATGGAGACTGCCAACGAGCATATTCATGCGGAATTTTATATTTTTCGCGAGGATAAGATTGGGACAAGGTTTAAAGAAGTGATGATCCGCAAGGCCCGGCAGGGCGTGAAGGTGCGTCTGCTGTGTGATGGCCTGGGCAGCCATAAGCTGAGCCGGAGATTCATTGCCGAGCTTAGGCATGGGGGCGTGGAGTTTCATTTTTTTCTGCCGCCGCTGCTGTCCTTTCTGGACCGCCGGTTTAACTACCGGAATCACCGGAAAATACTTGTCGTGGATGGAATAATCGGGTTCACGGGAGGCATAAACGTAGGTGATGATTATTTGGGTGAGGATCCGAAAATGGGGTATTGGCGCGATACGCATATCCGGCTAGAGGGGGATTCCGTCTACTTTATCCAGCTCGCCTTTCTGAAGGACTGGAGGCTTGCTTCCGGTGAAAAACTCAGCCACCCACGGCTGTTCCCGCCGCACAAATGCTCTGGGGGGGAAGCTGTGCAGATTGTTGCAAGCGGGCCGGATGATGAAGTGGATGGTTCCCAAGAGGTAATATTTGCGGCCATCGGGGCAGCTAAACAACGGATATGGATCACTTCTCCCTACTTTATTCCCGATTCTGCGATTTGCCGTGCGCTAAAAAGTGCCGTTCTCCGTGGTGTCGATGTCCGGATTATTATTCCAGCGAAGCCTGATAGTTGGCTGGTATATCATGCGTCTTTGTCCTATTTGGACAATCTGCAGGATGCGGGAGTGAAATTTTACCGGTATCACAAGGGTTTTATGCATGCAAAAGTGCTGATTGCCGATTCGCTGCTGGCATCCATCGGGAGTGCCAATCTGGACATGCGGAGCTTCTATTCGAATTTCGAGCTGACTGCGGTGCTGCTTAGTCCGGACCGGATTGAACACATTGTGTCTCAATTCAAGGGAGATCTTGAGGAAAGTGTATATATCGATCCTACAGTATTCAGGAAGCGCGGTGCAAAGATGAGGCTGAAGGAACAGTTGTGTTATATACTTTCGCCGCTTCTATGAGAGGAAAGTTATCATTATCCATAAGAAATGGGGGGTGTAGTTATGTTATAATAAATAGTATAGTTACTTATTCTGCGTAATAGGGGGAGTTTAATGACTGTTAACCAAACAAAAGTTGCTGAAAGAGAGTTCAACAAGCCGCCAAAGTCTGGAGCTGTGAGGACGGCCAAATTAGCCCAAAGGATCATCATGATCATCATTGGAGCGGCCATGATGTCCGTTGCACTCGAAATTTTCCTCGTCCCGAATCAATTGATTGATGGAGGCATCACCGGTATCTCCATTATGCTATCGGATATTTTTGATATCCCCCTCGGTATTTTATTGACCTTGCTTAATGTTCCATTCCTAATTATCGGTTACAAGCAAATCGGCAAAACCTTTGCCTTATCCACCTTGATGGCTGTCGTGCTGATGTCCATCGGCACCCAACTGCTGCATCCTGTTAAGCCACTGACTGTAGAACCGCTACTGGCGGCTGTATTCGGCGGTGTCATCCTCGGTGTAGGGGTAGGACTGGTCGTGCGTTACGGAGGATCACTGGACGGTACAGAAATTGTGGCTATCCTGGTGTCCAAAAGACTGCCTTTCTCTGTTGGTGAAGTCGTCATGTTCTTCAATTTCTTTATTTTATCGGGCGCAGGATTTGTGTTTGGCTGGAATAATGCCATGTTCTCGCTGATTGCTTATTACATTGCATTCAAGATGATTGATGTGACGCTTGAAGGTCTCGATCAATCGAAGTCCGTCTGGATTATCAGCGATAAATTCCGGGATATCGGAGAAGCGCTGACCGAGCGGCTTGGACGCGGAGTGACTTATTTGGAGGGCGAAGGCGGGTTCACGGGTGAAGATAAGAAAGTGATCTTTGTCGTGATTACACGTCTGGAAGAAGCGAAGCTGAAAGCCATCGTTGAAGATTGGGATCCGGATGCATTTGTCGCAATCGGCAATATTCATGATGTCAAAGGCGGCCGTTTCAAGAAAAAAGCGATCCATTAGCGGTTTCATCAGCATTATAACGCACTGAGCATTAAATACGGCGGAGATCATCTTTGTCCCGTATTCTCACATAAAGTACCTTCGTTCCGTAAACGGCACGACGATAAGCCCGCAGCATATTCCCATGCTTGCGGGCTTATTTATTTTAACCGGGTGATGATATCTTCTACCGGCTGAGGAGGAACCTTCTCAAGCAGATCACCTACGCGCTGCAGCCGCTGCTCTATATTTAGCAGATGGAAGTCCGCAGGTGTTACACCGCTCTCAACCTCTTCCCAGGTTAATGGAGTGGACACGGTTGCGAGCGGGCGGGCGCGGGGGGTGTAGGGTGCAGCCAGCGTCTTGCCGCCGAAATGCTGGAGATAATCAAAGTAGATTTTATCACCCCGGTTTTTCTTCAGACGCTCCAAAGTAAAGAGACCGGGATGCTTCTCTGTGACAAAACGTCCGACAAAGTGACCGATCATCCGCAGATCCTGAAAGGTTATGCCTTCCCTGATGGGAACAATAATCTGTACTCCTGTTGCTCCTGAGGTCTTCGGAACAGATTGCAGACCCAGGGACCCCAGTACCTTGCCGACAATAGAGGCCGCCTCCATGATCCGCGGCTCAATCTCGCGTGAAGGGTCCAGATCAATCATCCATTCACACGGGAGGTCGCTTCCAACGTAGTGGAGAGAAGGGTGGAACTCAAGAGCCGCAGAGTTGCCCAGCCACAGCAGTTCAGGCAGACCCTCCAGCACTATGTAGACGATGTTCTCATGAACGCTGGTCTGAACGTAGGTTGGGAGCGGTTCAGGAGCATTTTTCTGATAAAAGGACATCCCGTCCACACCGTGTGGGTAGCGGATAACCGTCAGCAGCCGCTTACGGCAATACCGGAGCAGGTAGGGAGAGAGGGCGGCCAGCTTCTCCAGATAGATTTTTTTGGTAATCCCCACTTCCGGCCAGAGCAGCTTGTCCGGGTTAGTGATGGCTATGGAGTGGCCGTTAACAGTTATGGAGCCTTTTATCTTTACGGGCATATGCGGGCTCCTTTCCTTCAGAATGAGTGCCTTTCGAGTCTGCATTCTCCGGGAGGTATCTGAACCTCTGCCTGGATTACCGGATGGCGGAGTGTTCCCGAAGCATTCCATTCGAGGTAATTCACTTTAAACACCAGCATAGGTTCTATCCAGATGACTCCTGAACCCCGCGCAGGAGCCGTGGCGAAAGGACAAATCTTCGTGGATAGAGCAGCCCCTCGTTCGATTACCTTGCGCCAATCTGCCGAATTTAGACGTCCGGGTCCCGCATGTCCAATGTACTGCAGCTTGTTATCATCGTCGTAGAGACCGAGTACCACGGCATTAATTCTGCCGTCACGGATGGTGAATCCCCCTGCTACTGCGTTCAGGTCAGAGATGATCTTATACTTCAGCCAACGTTTGTCCTTCCCGCCAGGTGCGTACATACTGTTCGGATTTTTACAGATAATCCCCTCCAACCCGTTCGTACGGGCAGCATTCAGCAGCTCTGCCGGGTGGTTATAGCTGGGAACGACTTGGACATGCGGATGAGGTATTACCATTTCGGACAGAAGCAGCTGACGCTGCGACAGGGGCTGATCAACCGTCCAATGGCCATTGCAGTATAAAATATCAAACACCATATAAATGACAGGAATCCGGCTTAAGGCCGCCTGAATGGCTTGTTCTTTTCTCAGACTGTCCCGCTGCATGATCTCATGGAAGGAAGGTTTACCTTGTTTAAGGGCGATAATCTCCCCATCCAGAATCACGGAGTCAGCTTTGCAGTAAGCCGTGACATCATTTAATTCGGGATACTGCAGGGTACGGCGGTTCCCGCGCCGGTTAATCAGCTCGGTTGAGGTCCCGTCATAATAAGCCAGCATGCGCACACCGTCCCATTTAATCTGGGCAATCCAGGCATCTCCATCCGGAAGATCCTGAGAGATCACCGGTTCAAAGGGAACAACAGGCGAGAATTTCATCGCCATTCCTCCTAGGACACCGTTTCTTTACTTTTGGCGGTACGGCGCTTCGGCTTCGGAGTAATCACTGGAGTTGGTGCATCACTGTCAGTTGCCGATTTGGTGCCGGATTTGGCAGCTGTCCCCCTCTTGCTGGCTCCTGTTTTAGCGGATTTAGCCGCTCTGCCGCCGCCAAAAGCAGCCGTTCCAGGATCGGTAGGAATATGCTGTACGGCTTCAATGCTGGCCTGAAGAGCGGCCATGAGATCGATGACGTTGTTCTCTTGGCGGGCAGGCGCAATATGGAATTCCTCGCCGGCAACCTTGTGGGAGATCAGGTCAAGCATCCGCTGACGGTAGTCATCGGTATATTTAGCCGGATCAAACGGAGTGGAGAGCTGGGAGATCAGCAGCTTCGCCATATCCAGCTCTTTATCATTCACGGCAGCGACTTCGGGCAGGTTAGGCACCTGTGATACCGGGCGGATCTCGTCGGGATAATAAATGGTTTCAATTGCGAGGCATTCATCGAGCACCCGGATGGCCGCTAAGCTGCTTTTGGAGCGGATGGATATTTTGGCGATGCCGATTTTTCCCGTCTGCCGCATGGCTTCCATAAGCAGGCGGTATGCGTTCGTGCCTGCCTGATCGGGGGAGAGGTAGTAGGTCTTCTGGAAATACATTGGATCAATTTCAGTTAAATCGACGAAATCCAGAATCGTAATGCTTTTGCTGCTCTCCTCCGTTAACTGCTCCAGCTCTTCTTTGTCGAAGATAACAAACTTCCCTTTCTCATATTCATAGCCCTTGCCGATTTCTTCCCAGGCGACCTCTTTATCACATACTGGGCATTTACGCACGTAGGATAGCGGGCTTCCACACTCTTTATGGATATAGCGCAGTGAAATATCCTTGTCTTCGGTGGCGGAGAACATTTTGACCGGAACATGTACCAGACCGAAGCTGATCGCCCCTTTCCAGACGGTATGCATAACGGCACCTCCTGTTTTTTCGTATAGTATGAGGTAAAAGGACATTTTCTACGCAGATGCATTTTTTGTGAAGGTTGGTAAAAGAATAAAGATGCCAACATTGCTAAATTCAGAGCGGGGGGATGAAGTGGATCAGCGGCTTAGCGGCCTGCTCGGTGGAGAGGATATTCCTGGTGATATTGTAGATTGGGAGGCCGTCACCATGCCTGGGCCTGAGGCGGAGATGGAGGAACATGCAGAAGATCTGGATGCTGATCGCACCCTTGGCGAATTGTCAGGGGACCTGGACAACACAAGAGACGATAGGTCATGAGGAGTTTAAATAACCTGGAACCGCTCAAGGAGGAACATTGCAACTATGGATGTTAAACGCGCCAAATCGATTTTTGAGTCGAAAGAGACAATCCCTGTTCACCTGGATGGAGAACCGGTATGGATTGAGCATGTGGATGCGGATAACGGGATGGCTACCGTTCAGGTGGGGTCGCGTCCGGCCAATACACATACGGTTGGGGTAGAGCGGCTCGAGGAGCAGGAACGTTAAAAGACATGAAGTGAAGCAGGGCCCATGATCGGGTCCTGTTTTTTTAGTGCGCCCAGCATGGGCGCTATCTCTAGGGTTGAAGTCCCGAATGGCGAAGGCAGTAGTAGCCATTAGCTTAA
>NZ_JBGJZO010000009.1:0-182002 GCF_042610485.1 Paenibacillus oryziterrae
TCAGTATCCACGTTAACCAGGGAGAGATTGTGACATTGATCGGGGCCAATGGCGCCGGGAAGTCAACCTTGCTCAAGACGCTTTCAGGTCTTCTAAAGCCGAAGACAGGAAGCGTTGAATTTCTGGGGAAATCCATTGCGAATCAAAGCGTTCAGGCGATTGTCAAAGAAGGGCTGATTCACTGTCCGGAAGGACGGCGCGTGTTCGCCAATATGTCGGTTGAGGAGAATCTGGAGCTTGGCGCGTATCTGCAGGATTCCAGCAGCCTGGCTGCCGATTTCGCGAAAGTCTATAAGACGTTCCCACGACTGCTGGAGCGCAAGAAGCAGCAGGCAGGAACCCTCTCCGGCGGGGAACAGCAGATGCTGGCTATGGGCCGCGCCATTATGGGCCATCCCAAGTTGTTGCTGCTGGATGAACCGTCCATGGGACTCGCACCGCTTCTGGTACAGGATATCTTCAAGATTATCCAGGAAGTGAATGCGGCAGGAACGACCGTCCTGCTTGTGGAGCAGAATGCGCATCAGGCGCTGAAGATTGCGCACCGTGCGTATGTACTGGAGACTGGCAGAGTCGTACTCGAAGGCGACGCCAAGGAACTGGCGAATTCCGAAGAGATTAAAATGGCGTATCTCGGCCACTAAAAAGCTTTATCTACCTAAGGGCATCACAGAAACAACATATAAAATATTATATTATCTGGGAGGCTGGGAGAAGAATGAAGAAAATTGGGGCCATTATTTTGTCTACAGTACTGACTGCCGTATTGGCGTCTGGCTGCGGCAACAACAACACAGAGAGCAGCGGAAATTCCGCTAGCGGTGGTAACTCTGGCGGTGACACGATTAAAATCGGGGCTAACCTTGAGCTCACGGGCGGTCAAGCTTCTTTCGGCGACTCCGCATCAAAAGGTGCGAAGCTGGCAGTTCAGCAAATCAATGATGCAGGCGGTATCCTTGGCAAAAAGATCGAATTGATCGTTGCCGATAATGCTTCAAAGTCTGAAGAAGCCACGCAAGTAGCACAAAAATTGATTACCAATGATAAGGTTGTTACGATCATCGGTGCTTCCACATCCACTAACACTTTGGGTATCGTTCCGGTAGCAACAGAGAAGAAGATTCCTCTCGTAGCTGTTGGTGCCACCAACCCTAAAGTAACCGTTGACGAGCGCAGCGGCAATGTGAATGAATGGGTATTCCGCGCAGCCTTTATCGATCCTTTCCAAGGTCAAGTTATGGCTAACTTTGCAACTCAATCACTGAGTGCCAAGACGGCTGTTATCTACACCGATACTTCCAGTGACTACTCGAAAGGTCTCCAAAAGTTCTTTGAAGAAACTTTCGTGAAGAATGGCGGTCAGATCGTGAGCCAAGAGTCTTACCAACAAAAAGACTCTGACTTTAAAGCAGTACTGACCCGTATTAAAGAACAAAATCCGGATGTGATCTACCTTCCTGGTTACTACGAAGAAGTGGGTAAGATCCTGAAGCAAGCACGTGAAATGGGCATCACTGCTCCATTCCTGGGCGGCGACGGTTGGGATTCCCCGCAATTGGCTGAAATCGCTGGTGCAGAGGCACTGAACAACACGTTCATGTCCAATCACTACTCACCAGAAGATACTGCCGAAGAAGTTACTTCTTTCGTAGATGCTTACAAAGCGGCTAATGGCGGTGCAGTTCCAGATGGTATGGCTGCTCTCGGTTATGACGCACTGAAATTGGTTGCTGACGCTATCACTCGTGCTGGTGAAGCAGATCCTGCTAAGATTAAAGATGCCTTGGCAGCAACCAAAGATCTCCAATTGGCTACTGGTAAAATTACCTTGAACGAAACGCATGACCCTGTAAAAGCGGCGGTTGTACTGAAATTCGTTGATGGTAAACAAACGTTCGAAACAAAAGTGAATCCATAACATATCCTATGGGTAGATTAACTGCTAGCGGCTAATCTGCTGGGATTACATTTATCTGAGCCATCTATGGTTCGCAGCTCCGGGAGCCATGTGCTTCCGGAGTTTTTGCTTATTTTCGTCCGATATGTTATTCCGAGTGACGCATGAGATATTCACACCAGAGGAGGAGAGGACATGATTATCGGCGTACCGAAGGAGATCAAGAATAATGAGAACCGTGTGGCGATTACCCCTGCTGGTGTTCAAACCTTAATTAAAGCTGGGCACCAGGTTGTAGTGGAACAATCGGCTGGTGCAGGCAGCGGCTTTGAGGATAAGGAATATATGGACAGAGGGGCTGAGCTCGTCCCTTTAGCTTCTGAGGTGTGGGGGCGGTCACACATGATCATGAAAGTGAAGGAACCTCTTTTTGAAGAGTACCCTTTCTTTCGTCAAGGTTTGATCTTATTCACTTATCTGCATCTGGCGCCCGAAGCAGGCTTGACCAGAGCGCTTGTAGAAAGCGGCGTTACGGCAGTCGGGTATGAGACCATTCAATTAGAGGACGGATCATTGCCGCTGCTAATTCCGATGAGCGAGGTAGCCGGACGTATGGCTGTACAGATCGGTGCTGCTCTACTGGAGAAACCGCACGGAGGTAAAGGAATCTTGCTTGGCGGTGTGCCAGGGGTGAAATCTGCCGAGGTTGTCATTATAGGCGGAGGAATTGTTGGTACGAATGCGGCTAAGATAGCTCTCGGGATGGGAGCGCGGGTTACGGTGCTGGATTTGAGCGCCAGCCGGCTGCGGGTTTTGGATGATATTTTTGGTGGACGTGTCAATACGGTTATGTCCGATCCATATCATATTGAGCAAGCTGTCAGTAAGGCGGACCTGCTAATTGGTGCTGTGCTCATCCCGGGTGCCCGTGCACCGAAGCTAGTCAAGGAATATATGGTGAAGCAGATGGGTGAAGGCTCGGTGATCGTCGATGTTGCCATCGATCAAGGGGGTTCCATAGAGACGATCGACCGGATTACCACTCATGCTAATCCGACCTA
Source organism: Paenibacillus oryziterrae (assembly GCF_042610485.1). Classification (NCBI taxonomy): domain Bacteria; kingdom Bacillati; phylum Bacillota; class Bacilli; order Caryophanales; family Paenibacillaceae; genus Paenibacillus; species Paenibacillus oryziterrae. Next base: position 2,959 of record NZ_JBGJZO010000009.1, read on the forward strand.
TGTGAAGCACGGTGTGGTGCATTACGCTGTGGCTAATATGCCGGGGGCAGTGGCGCGGACCTCGACACTGGCACTTACGAATGTCACGATGCCCTATGCCTTACAGATAGCCAATCACGGTATTATACAGGCGGCTGTCCATAATACTGCATTGTCCCGTGGAATTAATGTGGCTGCCGGTCATGTTACCAATTATGCGGTGGCAGATAGCCTGGGATATGAGGCTGCGGACGGCATTGAGGTGTTGATGCTGGCATCGGAAAAGGATGCGGAATGAATCAGGTTGGGATGCGACAGGGGAGCCTCTCAGCGGGTAAAAGCCAAGAGAGGTCCTGTTTGCATTAGCGAAATATTATCCTCTATAAAAAAAGCTTGCAAGATTAATAAAGGTTTGATATACTCATTTTTGTTGTGAAAAGAACATAGAGTTTTAGTGTATGGCCCGTTGGTCAAGGGGTTAAGACACCTCCCTTTCACGGAGGTAACAGGGGTTCGAATCCCCTACGGGTCACCATATGCGGTAGTGGTGGAATGGCAGACACGCTATCTTGAGGGGGTAGTGGGCGTATGCTCGTGGAGGTTCGAGTCCTCTCTACCGCATTGCACAAAGAAGGTAAGAAATCCTTTGCTCAGCAGAGGTTTTCTTACCTTTTTTAATTATAATCAGGGTTAACAGCCTAGAGTCCCATTCAAAACATGGGCATATTGTGGATAGAGCTGTCTGATGCATTCCGGGCAGATGTCATGGGTGAGCTGGACGGACAACTGCTGCTGCATGAACTTCTCAATCCGTACCCACTGCTCCCGATCATCACGGATGGATTTGCAGGAAGCGCAAATGGGCAGGAATGTCTGTTGCTTACGCAGAGGGATGACGTGATGTTGTGGGTTAATGTGATGTTGCATGTTAACGTGATGTTGTGAGTTAATGTGATGATTCGAGTTGACGTGATGTTGTGTATTGACGGAGTGGTATGCAGATTCCTGTATGAGCTCGTGACAAATAACGACGGAATGGCCGGTTGAATTAGCAGAGCCTATTAGCGGAAAAGCCTCTAATCGTACTAAGCCGCCACTGTCCCCTGGAACTGGTTCAAGAGGAATTTCAATACTGTAGACCAGATGTTTACCGGAGGCTATTGAATACAGGGCCTTTCGTGCAGTTGCAAGCAGATGGGGGTTCAGGAGTATTGTCTCCATAACCTCGAAGTAATTCATCCCAGTCCAGTCTATACGTGCTGAGAGCCCCAGTCTGGCGTTATAGGCATTCCATGCTGCATTGGCGAAGAGAATGTATCCTTGGCTGTCGATAACCACCGTATGACGATACAGATCGTCGAGAGCTGAATAAATAGAAGGTGTCTGTTGTTCTCGCAATGGCTATCGCTCCTCACAGTACTTCAGAGTGGAACTTTAAGATGGGGGCAGATCCAGTATTTCTTCGACGAGGCTCCGATAGTGCTGGGCCCTGCGTGTTCCGTGAATCAGGTTCGATAGACGATAAGGCGGAATTCCGTAGATTTTACAAAATAACTTCTGATCCAGATGCCTCTCTGCCAGACGCTGCTTAATCGCCCATCCAAAAGGTGTTATTGGCCGTTTGCTGTTCAACTGAGTCACCTCTTATTTCCATCAGGGGCATATGATATAATGGATAATACATAATAGTTAATTATATACTTTTTTACGTCATTTTTCAATATAAAATAGCGTAAATACGAGTTTTATGTTATTTGGAAGGCGGTCGCATATGCAGTCCATTTACGGGCGTATCGAGTACTTGATTGAACAAAAAGGCATCACCAAGAAATCGTTCTGCGAACAACTCGGCATCAGTACAGGGAATATGGGGGACTGGAAGAGGGGGAAGTCGACTCCGGGTACCCATAAGCTGATTGAGATTGGGGCTTTTTTTGACGTTAGCCTGGACTGGCTGATCCTTGGTAAAAATGCGCCTGATGTTGTGCGGGAGAGCAGAGCGGATTATTTTTTTGAACAGTTGCGGCAACTGGATTGCCACAGTGACTCATTGCTTCCTGAGGAGAAGAATTTTATCAAGGAATATCTGGCCTTTGCCGAATACCGGAGACGAAAGAAGATGGAAGAAAATTCTGATTAGGCTATCTTTACTTTTGTGTAAAGTGGATTTATAATAATCAATGTTGGCCTCAAACAACGTCCTTACAATTAGTTTTAACTCTCAACATGCGGTAGTGGTGGAATGGCAGACACGCTATCTTGAGGGGGTAGTGGGCGTATGCTCGTGGAGGTTCGAGTCCTCTCTACCGCATATTCAGAAAAGTCTTGCTCATGCAAGGCTTTTTTGTTTTTTCAAAAGAATGCTATAATCTCAAGTACAACTGAAGGTGGAGGGATAAAATGGTCATCAGCATTATTCTGGTCAGTATCGTTGCCGCTATACATATTTATATCGTGTATCTGGAGATGTTCATGTGGTCCACGCCCAAGGGGATGAAGACGTTCGGTTTGACGGAGCAGGTGGCCAAGGACTCTAAATCGCTGGCGTTTAATCAAGGTCTCTACAACGGGTTTCTCGCTGCGGGTCTGATCTGGGGTCTCTTGTATGGGGATCAGGCGGTTGGGCGGAACATTCAGCTGTTCTTTCTCTCCTGCGTGCTGATTGCGGGGATCGTAGGCAGTCTCACGGCCAAGAAATCGATTCTTTATGTCCAGGCCTTGCCTGCGCTGCTCGCCATGATCTCGGTCCTCTTCTTAACTTAATAATATTTCGTTTTTCTGTAAAAAAAAGGATACCTGCATCTACAGTGAATGCCACTGTAATTGCGGGTATCCTTTTGTGTATTCGTGATTAACTCAGCAGCTTGTTGATGTGCTCTTCGATCTGCTCAGGCGTTGTTTTAGGGGAGAAGCGCTTCAGAACCCGTCCTTCCTGATCCACGAGGAACTTGGTGAAGTTCCATTTTACTTTTCGGGTCCCGAGAATGCCGGGTGCTTCCTTGCTCAAATATTGAAATACCGGATGTGCTTGCTTGCCGTTCACATCAATTTTCTCATAGAGCGGAAAGGTCACGCCGTAATTGATCTCGCAGAATTCAGATATTTCGTCACTGCCGCCCGGCTCCTGATTGGCGAATTGGTTGCTTGGAAACCCAAGTACCTCGAACCCGCGGTCTTTGAATTTCTCATATACTTTCTGCAGGCCCTTATACTGTGGGGTGAACCCGCAATTGCTGGCTGTGTTGACGACGAGCAGTACTTTGCCTTTGTATTTGGATAGCGACTCCTCTTCTCCGCGAAGGGTGTTGGCCTTCAAATCATAAATGCTCATAGTTGTACCTCCTTTAAATTTCCGAACATATATTTATAACAAATTAATTGTACACTATTTAAGTCGGGAGTTAAACATTTAATTCACAAAAAACGGGTAACACTTCGTATTCATGGCAATAATGAGCCGGGTAGAGAGAATGCGCGAGGAAATGAGCAATAAATGGGTCTCCAGAGCGTACTTTGGTTGACATCCCCCCTAAAATTCTTTAATATGTCTAAGTATCTCAATATGCCGCGTGTGCAATAAATAACCAAAAATTTAAATAATGGGTGATGAAGATGTCTTACAAACCGACGATTACGAATGTTACTAAAGCCAGCAGCAATGATAAAGAAGGGTTATTCGAGTTCATTATCAAGCTTGCTGATGGAACGGAGTGCCGCGCGTTTTATAGTCGGTTTCCGGAATGGAAAATGACGAACATCAGCCGTCTCCTGAAGACACCTTGTCCGATCTGCCGCAAAGACTTCATCTGCAAATGCATGGAAGCATTTACTCCGGAGTTCGAAGGCCAAATGATCGGTGACCAGTGGATTGAGAAGGCAACTGCCGAGTAATTACATTAACGGTAAATAACAACATGGACGGAACGATGATGGCGCGGGAGCATTCCCGCGTTTTTGTTTTGTTTACTTATTTGGATATACTGTAGCTATCACGAGAGGTGGTGAACAGCATGAAAAGTGAGCAGAACAGGGACACCATAGGAATGACTACGATGGACAGAGTCGCAGATAAATCGGTCGTGTTCATCGATGGCGTATGCCATCTGTGCCAGGGCCTCGTGCGGTTCATTATTCCGCGTGATCCCAAGGCTCGCTTCATGTTCGTCTCACTTCAAGACGAGAAGGCGCAGGGGCTGCTGAAGGCCGGTAATCTAATGGAGCACAGCGAGCATCTGAACACGGTAATACTTCTGGAGCACGGGAAGTATTATACCGAATCGACAGCCGTTCTTCGTATTGCCCGTAGACTCCGGTTCCCGTGGCCGGCGGCGTATACGTTCATCCTGATTCCGCCCCAGATCCGCAACAGTGTATACCGGTATATAGCCCGGAACCGCTACCGCTGGTTTGGCCGTGACGAGCAATGTCTGCTGCCTACAGAGGAATTGCGGCGGAGATTTCTATAGTGTGCGAAAATTAGTATTGATGGTCTGTTATATATATGCTACTATAGCTGTAAATTATAGGAATTGTAGCGGAAGCACCGTTATATAACCGTTCTCACGGTTATTGACGGTGCTTTTTTTGCTGCCTTTTTTGAGAGGAGGAAGTTCATGGCGGTAAGGATTGTGCTTGCTGTGCGTGAAAGCCAATACATCGGGCCGCTTCTGGATTATGTCCATCACAGCGAATACAGAGAGTTGCTGCAGATTACGGCATTCAGTCGTATGGATGTGTTTATGGAGTACATGAAAGGGGAAGAGGTTCCCTGTGCTGTGGTCGGTGATGCAGCATTTATTGAGACCTGGCTTGTAGAAGCGAGAAGTGCGGTTCCATGGGCTCTGCTTGCTGAAGAAGGGGAGATGACAGGAAGGATTAGCAAGAATCTTGCTGGTGGACAAGTGATTGCCAAGTATCAGGCATTGCCTACTCTGCTGTCATCCATCCTGCAAATGTGTGAAGTTCAGCGGCCTGCGGCTTCTGCTTCTGCAACGAGTGGGACGCTGCTTATAGGTGTGGTCTCGGGCAGCGGAAGCAGCGGGAAAACCATAGTCTCCCTAAATATGGCTAAACAGCTGGGGAGCATGGGATTATCCGTCTTTTATCTCAATCTGGAAGACGTGGACAGCAGCGGTCTGTATCTCCGGGCAACCGGGGGAAGCGCGCCAGCCCTGGAAAGATTACTATACGAAATTCAGGTGGCCCGGGATCATGGCACAGAGGTGAAGGGTGAGGTACACAGCTATGCGATTAGGCATGATGAGCTGCAGTGTGATGCATTCAAACCTGTAAGCAATGTGAAGGAAATGCTGCAAATGAACAAGAGGGACACGCTGGATTTGCTTAAACTCCTGTCTTCCCGAAGGTCATATGACATTGTGATCGTGGATACGGGAAGCCTAGGCGTGGAACGGACGGAAGCCGTTCTGCAATCCAGCGACGTCGTATTGTGGATTCTCCCGGGCGATGATACGGGCATGAATAAGGCACTCAAATGGTTAACCCATTACAATGCCCCTTATTCTGAAATTGCACCCGGCCTGATGAATAAAATCCGGTTTATTCTTAACGGTTCTATGGAATCAGCAGTGGACAGGCCACCCCCTGATGGTATGCATATTAGTAGTGTCCTGCCTCATATGCCATCCTGGAGCCTGCCCAACCATAGCGGGTTATGTCTGAACTCACCGGCATATCAGAAAGAAATTCTCCTGCTGTGTAAAGGAATGTTGGATCCTGTGTTGCCGCAGGTACTCGCTAGGGTGAACGGCAATGAATGAGGAGCTATTCAGAAGACTACGGAGTGAAATCCGCGAAGGTCTGGATGTTACATCCTCAGTAGGCAATCAGGAGCTAATCGCGTATATCGAGCAGACGATTTTTGCCCGAGAAAGTCTGCGGCATCTGACGGCTCAAGAGAAACGCGATCTCGTAAGACGATTATTTGATTCCTTCCGGGGTCTGGATATCCTGCAGCCGCTGGTGGATAATCCCGCCATTACGGAAATTATGATCAACAGTTATAACGATATTTTTATTGAAGAAGAAGGGCACATCCGCCGGCTGCCGCTGGCCTTTGAGTCCTCAAGCCGATTGGAAGATATTATTCAAACCATCGTCTCTGGTGTCAACAGGGTTGTTAATGAGTCTTCCCCGATCGTTGATGCCAGACTGAAAGATGGCTCCCGGGTGAACGTAGTTTTACCGCCAGTTTCGCTTAAAGGACCGGCCATGACGATCCGCAAATTCCCGGAATCGCCGATGACGATGAGGGATTTAGTGCGGCGGGGAGCACTAAGTGAGGAAGCGGCAGAGTTACTGCAAATTCTGGTTGCCGCCAAATACAATATTTTTATCAGTGGAGGTACAGGCTCGGGAAAGACTACATTTCTTAATGCCTTGTCCCAGTTCATTCCTTCCCAGGAGCGGGTCATTACGGTGGAGGACTCGGCTGAGCTGCAAATTGTGACTGTTCCTAACCTGGTTTCGCTGGAGACAAGAAACGTCAATACGGAAGGAAAAGGGGAGATCACGATTCGTGATCTGATCCGGTCTTCACTACGGATGAGGCCCAATCGGATTGTGGTGGGTGAGGTGAGGGGTGCGGAGTGTCTGGACATGCTGCAGGCGATGAATACAGGGCATGACGGATCCTTATCAACCGGACATTCGAACAGTGCGAAGGATATGCTGAGCCGTCTAGAGACCATGGTTCTAAGTGGTGCAGACTTACCAGTCGCGGTGGTCAGGCAGCAGATTGGGTCTGCGATTGATATTTTTGTTCATTTAGCAAGACTGAGAGACCGCTCGCGCCGGGTCGTGGAGATCAGTGAGGTTGCCGGACTTCACAACGGTGAGGTTCAGCTCAATCCATTGTATGAATTCCGTGAAACGGGTAGTCAGGCTGAGAAAGTTCTAGGAGGACTGGAGCCCTGCGGGAATCCGCTGCTGCATACTATGAAACTGAGAATGGCCGGGATTACTTCTCAACCGTTGGATGTCTTCGAGAATGCTTCCGGGAAGGTTGAAGGACATGAATAAAGTAGAGAAAGCTTATACTCTGCCAGATTACAGGGACTATGAATTGACTCTGATTCAAAAAACGTTGGCTATTGCGATCGGTACGATGTTGCTGTACGGAGTGGGATATTTATTTTACCATCAGTTGCTGCTCTCACTTCTGCCGGTCCCGGGTTGTATATACGCTCCGCGGCTTTTAAGGGATTACTTACTGAGAAGGCGCCGATCTGCGCTGAATCTCCATTTTAAACAGACCCTATTCTCCTTGTCTTCGTCGCTATCTGCAGGGAGATCCGTGGAGAATGCCTTTCGGGAGGCAGTTCAGGATTTACACATGCTGGATCCGGATGGCCGAAGCGATATGATTGCCGAGCTGAACATTATTTGTGCCCGTTTGGAATACGCACAACCTATTGAGGAAGCTTTGCAGGATTTCAGCAGGCGTGCAGGGATGGAGGATATTAAACGTTTTGCGGATGTGTTCACTGTCTGCAAGCGAACCGGTGGAGATTTGGTGGAGGTTGTGCGTCGCACATCTACTGTGATCGGTGAGAAGCTGGATATCCAGCAGGAAATCGCAGTAACCATAGCCCAGAAGAAATTCGAAGCCAATGCACTCCTGGTATCCCCGCTTGCCATGATATTGTTTATGAATTTGACCTCTGGAGATTATATGGCGCCAATGTATACGGGGATGGGGTTTGTCATATCAACGCTGGCTCTCGCCGGGTTATTTCTCTGTTATCTCTGGATAACCAGAATTATGGACATTCCGCTGTGAAGGGGGAACTCATGAATTGGGTGTGTAGTATCGTCCTCCTGTTATTAATAGGTGGATGGATTGTGCTGCGGGTGAAGAGCGGCAACAGATATGCTAATCTGCGAGGGCTGCCTATTGAGGGGCTTAGGCTTCGCAAGTTGGGTGAACCTCTTCTACTGCTTGTTGAGTACAGCCGGATAACTAGGTATCTTCCTTCCGTTATATTTAAAATCCGGCGTTCATTGCAAAAAAGCCAGGGAATGCGTAATGGTGCGGAACGCACATTGCTGTTCCTCGGTGAGATGCTTAGTTATAGCTGGTTGATGCTGGCTGGCGGCTGTGTCATAACCTTGGCAAGCGGAGAAAGCTTTGGCTGGGTACTGGGTATGCTGCTTGCTGCGGCGCTGCCGGTGGCTCTAATCAGTGATCTGCATAAAAAAGTGGCGCAAAGGGAGCAGGAGATCATTTTGGAGCTTCCGGAGCTTCTAAGCAGTATCGTCCTCCTGGTAGGTGCAGGTGAAACTGTCCAACAGGCGCTCGTGCGTTGTTGCGCAAGCGGCAATAGAGCTGGTAGTGCGCCGCACCCTCTATACCGTGAACTGCAGATGATGATCGGAGAATCGGAGAGCGGGTACTCCTTTCAGCAGGCTTTTGAGAACTTTAGCAAACGCTGTGCAGTTCAAGAGGTATCTTTGTTCACGACAACGGTGCTTCTGAACTACCGCAGAGGCGGAGGTGACTTTGCTCTCTCGCTGCGGGATTTATCCAGGGTGCTGTGGGAGAAGCGGAAGGCGATTAGCCGGACACGCGGGGAACAAGCCTCTGCGAAGCTGGTATTTCCTATGGTGGTTATCTTTCTAATCGTTATCGTGCTGGTGGGAACACCGGCAATCATGATGTTAAATATGTAGGAGGCTGAATGATATGATGTCAACATTTGTGAACAGCGCGAAGAGATTTTGGAAAGATGAAGAAGGACTGGGGACTCTGGAGATGATTCTGATTATTGCAGTGCTGATTGCTGTGGTATTGGTCTTCAGAACTGAGATTACCAAAGTGGTGAAAGATTTAGTCTCCACTGCCGGTGAGAAGAGTCAGGAAGTATTTGAATAGTCCACGGAATGATGAAGGAAGTTTCACTGTTGAAGCTTCGTTACTGTTGCCTATCATTATGATGATCTCCATGCTGCTGCTTTTCTTTTGCCTATACAGTTATCAGAAATCTATCCTGTTTCAGATTGCTTCTGCTACTGCAGAAAGAGCAGCCTTCAATTGGGACAACAGCCACAAGCAGATAGACGGCTCTTTTACAAACGGTCAACATGACTCGCTTTACTGGCGGATAGGGGAAGATCACCTTCTGGCATCATTGTTTGGATGGGGGGAAGAGAACGGAAGCGCCGTAGTTGCTTTGCCCTTGGAGGCTGCGGAAGGAGATTTAGCTGAGAATAAGCTTGGTCATGCAGGAATGAGGGTCCCGGATAACATGCCAGGTGAGTTGAGCTTTAAGTATGAACTATCCGGCCGAAGAATTAACGCTGAGCTCGGGCAACTGCTGAAGCTTCCTATTCTCGATGAAATCCTTACAGACGGCGGGGAGCCAAAGGTAGAAGCCCAGTCATTGATCGTGGAACCTGTAGAGTTTATACGGACGATTGAACTGATGCGTTACTTTGGGGCTAAGTTCCAGGGGAAATCCGCCTCCGGGAACGGAAGTGAAGAAACGCAGGGTGCAATGAAGCAGAAGGATGCTTCCGACATTGTTGGAAAGCTGAAAAAGAAATAATCCTCCAGCGGATATTCTGATGTAGTAGGAAGAAAGGGAGACTTGAATGAGAAGATCGCTGGACTCTCTGTATAACGACAGGAACTATCGTAATAATCACAGACATACAAAAGGCAGGCATACCGGAGGCTCCGTTTCCGTCTTTTTAATTATGATTCTGGCATTTATTTTCCTGTTCGCTGCTGTACTCATTGATTATGCGAGAATTGCTGCAGCTAATACACAGGGAGAACGTCTCGTCAGGGCAGGTATCCGGTCGGTTATGTCTGCGTATGATAGGGAGCTGATGAACGACTATGGTTTGTTTGCCTTTGGAGATAGTGACGCCGATATGCTGCTCGCTAAGGTTCTCAGTGAAAATCTGCAGGTAAGCGGGCGAAGCGACAGCTTTAATATCCTTCCGCTGGACCTGGATTCTTCGTCCCTCCAATGGCGATCGCCTCTTGGGAGATACGAAGTGTTCCGCCAGCAGATTAATGAGGATATGAAATATAAGGCTCCAGTTGATTTCGCTTTGGAGCTTGCCGGGAAATTCAAACCTATCTCAAACGCTATGGGAGAAGCTTCGCGCACGACAGAATTATTCGGCCAACTGCAGCCGCTTTATGACCAGCGTGAAGCAGAACTGGACCAAATGCTTAAACGGCGCAGGGAGGCCGCTAATCAGGGGCGGGGCCTACTCCAATTAATCATGGATCCGCCCGGATCGACGATTTCGCCGCAATCACTTGGAAGTGTTTCAAACTCGGCAGATATAGCTGCACAATACAATGATTATGTGAACAAAACGAATGAGGATATGAATTTGGAGGAAGGGGAATATCCCAGATACAGCTATCAAATATCAGCCTATCTACGGCAGTCCGCGGAAGTTATCTCTTCTATTCAAGTTGCAAGTGTTGTATACAGAGGGAAGCATAACGGATTGATGGAAGATGCACGAACCGCACTTCAGGAGGCTCAAAGGCTGAATGAATCGATGAAGGTTATTGTGGAACAGGCGAAGCAAGAGGGAATTGACCCGGGCTATGAATCGGCTGGTAACTGGGATACTCCCGATCCTCCAGGAGATACGGGAACCGCGGGTATTCCGGATCTTCGTAAGCAGGCGGAGAGCTTACTATTATCCCCCTCTGAGATCACTAACCTGGAGCAGGGACTATCGTTGCAGGGACGCGCTTATCTGGATTTGGATAAGGAAGTATCAGGACTTCCGGCAGCTCTTGGTTCTGCTTCAGGTCTTGGTGCTGATTATTTCAGAATAAACAGCTCAGTATTAAGTGCCGCACGCATGACTTCTTCATACATACAAGACTATGGCAAGCAAGGGGTCCTTATAGCTAAGGATGCAGAAGCTATTGAAAGCCGGCGCACCTCAGATGAGGAACGTAAGGCAACGGAGAAACAGAGCAAAGTGAAGCTTGGCGAAGCCATGGACATGCTGGATAAGATACGTAGTCTGGGCGGGCAGGCTGAAGAATCTATGGAACGTTATGACGCCTTGCGTCAATATTATGAGGATAATATCAGTTTGAATGCTGCAGTTGAAGAAGAGGTGGAAGCTGGAGGTTCAACTTCGGATGACCCCTATGAGGCCGGGAATTCAGCCATGGATGATATGGACGGAATCTACGGGGCGATGGGCAGTATTATGGGAGGAGCGCGGGACAGGCTTTTTCAGACGGAATATTCAGCGCTGTATTTTCAACATTTTGATGTTACAGGGTTAGTCTCATTAGCTGGGGGCGGTGGTGGTGATACTGTTCAGCAATTGGCAGATCAACTGGACCCTCACAGTCAGGAGATGGAATACATTCTCTATGGGTTTCATAATCCTGCTGGAAATATAGCAGCGGCGTACGGTGAAATCTTCGCGATGCGGCTGGCTGTGAGAACCATGGAGGGCTTTATTGAACGGGCAAGTCTGGGTAATCCACTGGCTGTTACTGCGGCTGCGCTTCTATACGGCATTGAGAAAGCTATAGAAGACATGCTGCTGCTTAGTCAAAAGGGCTCATTGCCGCTCTCCAAGTATGTGCCTGCCCAGCTTACCTACCGTGATCATCTGCGGTTGTTTATGGTACTGCATGGAAGTGGTGAACGAGCATTATCCCGCATGCTTGCGCTTATCCGGCTGAACACAGGAGTCGATCCTTCGGAGAAGTTTACAGCGGTTACCTCGGAGACCACATTTGGAATGTCCCTGTGGTTCTTGCCCGGGGTTATTAAAGCCTTGAACTATAGCGGAAATCCGGATGGGGATATAAAAGGAAATGCTTATGTAAAAGAGTTCAGCGTCAACTTTTCGTATTAGGTCGGAAGGATTGTGAAAATCATGAAGTTCTGCGGGAACAGGAGAACAACGAAGGGGAACTCTGAAGGCAGTATGACGGTTGAAGCGGCAATGGTATTGCCACTGTTCCTGCTGTTTGTTCTGTTCCTGATCTCCATTGTGCAAATGACCCTGTATTCCACGGCGCTGCAAGCCACTGTTTCAGATACAGTCAAGGTTGTATCTTCTCATATGTATCCTGCAGCATTGGCTGTCCAAAAGTGGAACGGCACTTCTGAACAGGGTCAGGCAGGAGGGGGAACGGAATCTTCGAACACGGCAGCGTCCACCGGAGAAGCAGAAGGGCAAGATTCTTCTCTGACCTGGGGGGTGCCTCGCCTATCGCTGACGGACTGGAGTGAGAGCTATGTCTCGTCACTCCCGGAGCCTCTTGATGAATGGGTCAAAGCGGCATTGTCTAAGGGAGAAGGACCACTTCAGGAACTTCAGGCGGAAGCCTCGGAAAGTGTTCTGGATTTGGCAGTAAAGCCGATGCTGAAACCGTATCTGTCATCTGATTTCTTGAATTACGAACACATTCATGTATCCAACATTATAGTTCCGGATCTGAAGTCCGGGGGACGGCCTTATTTCGGATTGGAGGTCAGCTATGAACTGCCGATGAAGATTCCATTCCTGAACAAGGGGCTTGTACTGGAATCGAAGGCTATTGAAAGAGTGTGGATTGGTGATACCGGAGAAGGAGGCAGCGGCTCCGATCAAGATGATGATGAGAATCAAAATGCGATTGAAATCCTGGAGAAACCAAGTCCCGGTATAGCCGGTAAAAAGGGAGTAGTCCGTGCTAAGATTCCACCTAATTCATCGGCCTATTTATCCGTGCTCTATAAATCCGGTAAAAGCACAGCTAAACATTTGGGCTGGGTCCAGGCGGATTCTGATGGCTACATTAAATGGGAATGGAAGATTGGCAGCAATACGACACCTGGAGTTTGGTCTTTTGTGACTGAGACCGATGACGGCCAGACCCTAGAGGTCCCCTTCACGGTTGTTAACGACAATTGGAAGGGGAATTCTGCAGATGAATGAATGGACATTTTGGGGCTGTGCATTGTTTCTAGCTGCTGCATTTGCAACGGACATTAGAAGTATGAGAATACCTAACTGGATATCGGTATCAGCGCTGCTCACTGGGCTATCTGTGCAAGCTGTTATGGCTGGCTGGCAGGGCTTAATCTTTGCGGGAGCAGGTGCCGCAGGCGGATTTATTATTTTACTGCTTATGCATATGATCGGAGCGGTTGGTGCAGGAGACGTGAAGCTTTTTGCCGGGGTAGGAGCATGGACAGGACTACTTTTTACAACTCAGGTCATTATATACTCCACACTGTTCGCGGCTATCATCGGCTTTGTTATTGTTGTTCGCAGGCGAGAGGGATTTACCCGTTTCCGCAGAACGGCAAGCCGGCTTGCCGGATTTATTGCACTTCGTAATCCGAAGATTCTGCGGGGAGGGGAATCGGAAATGCTGCGGTTTCCTTTTATGCTGGCGGTTGTGCCCGGTTTCTTGTGTGCGTACCTATATCTTTAGCACGGAGGTGGAATTTTGTTCGGATTAACCTGTGATTTTGTCCAGCGGGATGGGTTGTACATGGTTTTTGATGAGCCAGGGGGCTTGCCCTCCGGCAGGCTTAACAGAATACAGCTACGAATGATCTCTGCTGTGAACATTCCTCATCATTTGCGGCTCTATCTAAAAGAAATTGATTTGATGGTTACACTTGAATATGCGGTCTCCGGTAAAAAAAGGCTTTCTAATCTCCTGAAAAGTGAAAAGCTTAGTATGGACACCTTGTTTGGGTTATTGCTGCAAATTGCACAGGGGATAGAGGAAGGCAAACTGCATATGCTTCAGCCGGAGCAATACGCACTTCATGAGGATTATATTTTTATCGATGGGTCCTTGCAGTATGGCAAAGTTTTTTTGACGTATATCCCACTTGAGGGTGTGGCTTCTTCTGTCAAGCCGGGTGAAAGCTTAAAGTCACTAATCATGGCGCTGATGGCCTCGGTTACGGAGCTCAAGGGAGACGGAGTCCAGAGACTGTTGTACTACTGTTCGGAAGAAAGCTTCTCATCAACGGGGCTTAAGGAGTTGCTTGCCGAACTCCTTACGGGGAGTGGGGGCTTCAATAAAGCTACGGATGAGGAGAGAACGCCATATGCAATAGCTGTACCGTTGATGGAGCAATCGATGGTTACTCCTTATAAGTCAGAGCCAAACAGGGAGCAGCAACCTACTGTGCCGTATAAACGCAGTATGCTACCTGTTCAGTTAGAGGATAAGGAATCATTCCCGCTTTGGATGAACGGATATTCCGGCCTTCGAAATGAACAAAATGCCGATGAGAGCACTAAGGAAGAGGTTGACCCGACCGTCCAATCTTCGAGTATGAAGACTTATGTTGCACTGGCATGTCTACTGGGTGATGCACTACTATGGAAATTTATTTATTTGAATCATCCGCAGCAGATCACTTTGATTCTATGTGCAGCAATTACTGCCAGTTCCGCTATTCTGGTCCTTTTGATTTGGAAAGGAGTGATAGGGTTGGGGAGTGGCAAGTCTGCACAGAACAAGGGACTGGGAGATATTGGCCTGAAAGAGGAAGGGAAGGCGGATATTACCCGTACCGGAAGTAAGCGTATTGCAGCCGAAACAGGGATGTCTATGTCAACCGGGGCAGCAAAAATAGATTACTCGACTGCGGACACTGTCCGGAATTATCTCAGTTTGGTCAGCAATAGTGCTGATCCAGTAGATAAGCGGATTTCCACGCCCGCAGTATCCGCAGCAGACTTCCGATCGGGTATACCTGAGCCATTAGAGGAGAAGAGCAGAGGGTCAGACAGAACTCCGGTACCTGTTGCACCGACAGCGCTGCTCGTTCGGGAGGAGCCTTCATTGGCTAAGGGGCAGGTCGGTATTCATCAGCAGGAACCTACTCCTTATCTGGAGAGAAGCGGAGAAGGTGCAGCGGGAAATTCAGAGAAAATCGAATTGAATCGTTCCAGCTTTATTATTGGACGATCCGAAGAGGTGGCGCAGTATATTGAGCAATCGGAGGGTGTGTCCAGGGTCCATGCGGAAATATCGAAAGGTAAGGAAGGATATATCCTCAAGGATCTGGACTCGCGAAACGGGACCCTATTGAAGGGAGAACCTATGGTGCCTTATAAGGAATACCTGCTGGAGGACGGGGATGTCTTCACTATCGTGAAAGGAAATTATATCTTTCGTTCAGCATGAATTTTATTCTGATTTTAATTGTTCCAAAGCTCTCTGAAGTTCAGAATAGGCGAATGTAAATCCATGCTCCAGCGCCTTGTCAGGAAGTACGCGTTGTCCTTTAAGTAGAATCTCAGACAGTTCTCCAAGCACGGCTCTCATAGCAAAAGAAGGCAGTGGCAGCCAGTGAGGCCGATGGTATACTTTTCCGATCATTCTGCCGAATTCTTCATTGGTAACGGGTGACGGAGCTGTAGCATTCACCGGGCCTGATACCTCTGGACTAGCAATACAGAAGTCGATTAAGGCGATGATATCATCAAGGTGAATCCAGGACAGCCATTGCTTGCCGCTGCCGATATTGCCGCCAATACCCAGCAGATAAGGGAGTTTCATTTTGGGGAAAGCACCACTTTTGTTGCCCAATACAACACCTGTACGCAGTTTGACGAGACGCACATTCTTGTATGCATGGTCGGCGGCGTCTTCCCACTCTTTCACAACCGAAGAAGGGAAGTCCATGACACGGGCCGGAGAAGATTCATCAAAGGTATCTGTGAGAGATGTGCCGTATATGGCAACCGCGGAGGATTGGATGACAACGGGCGGTTTCTCTTTTAAGGATTTCAAGAACTCGGCTGCTGCGGCAACGGTTACAAGTCTGGAATTCATAATGGCTTTTTTTCCGGATGCTGACCACCGTTGACTCAAGGAAGAGCCTGCAAGATTAACTAGGGCATCACAGCCTTCAGCCTGAGCAGGATTTGTTTTAAGAATGTCCCAGGTGGAGTATTGCAGCTTGGGGTGGTTGTTCTTGGAGACAGGAATAGTTCTGCCGATGATGAGCACTTCATGACCGGCATGCAACCAGTATTCAGTTAAGCTCCTGCCGATAAAACCTGATCCTCCGCATATAGCATATTTCAAGGTATGACTCCTCCTTGGGGATGGCTATTAAGACATTTACTTCAATAAATGACGGTAAGGGGAATAGTCAATCCCGTTCTTCTCCAGAAAGCTGACCAGAAACCGGCTGTCGCGTCTTGGCGTGGCAGCAATATATCCTTTAATGCAGTGATCACGTGTGACTTCCGGTGCATGGCTCTCTACGGCGATTTTTCCGATTTCGGCTGCGATGGAATGCTTGGCGATATCCCGAAAGGGTCCGGGAACAGGCTGGACAAGCTGGTCAAGAAAAGCTTTGGACTCATTACTCCATAACGGTCTGCTACGCTCTACCCAGTAATTTTGCCAGTCGAGCTTGGATTTACCGTCTGCCTTGGGGAGCACCTTGAGGAATTTGCGGAACATGAAGTAACCGCCGATGCACATGGAGCCCAGAAGTAAAAAGGTCCAGAAAGCGATAGAGTTCATAAACCAGTTGCTTGGTGAGACGGATAACCAGGTGAATCCTATTCTGATGTACATGCTCATTTCACCTCGGCAATGATTATTGTCACAACTTCTCTTTGGCTTAAATTATACTTCATTTCCAAAGTTTTGCGAAGCTAAAAAGAGGTGCCGGGGACTTGCCTAGATTTATTTTCTTAATCACGATAGAATAAGGTTTAATTCGTGAAGGAAAGAGGGAAGTCGCATGCTGAAAATAGGCTCTCATGTGTCCTGCTCGCCTCAAGGTTTATTGAGCGCGGCCAATGAAGCGAACGAGTACGGCTCCAGTTCATTTATGATATATACCGGAGCGCCGCAGAATACACGCCGCAAGCCGATTGAAGAGTTATATCCTCTGGAAGGCCGGGCTGCTATGGAGGCAAACGGTGTCGAGGAGATCGTTGTCCATGCACCTTATATTATTAACTTGGGTTCTTATAAGGAAAGTACGTATCAGTTAGCAGTTGATTTCCTTAAAGAGGAGATTCGCCGGACACATGCCTTTGGAGTTAAGCATATTGTGCTGCACCCTGGCGCGTTTACGGACAAGGATGCTGAATACGGTATTCAGCGTATTGCAGATGGACTAAATGAAGTGCTCGGCGGTACGAACGAAACGGAAGTGCATATTGCGTTGGAGACCATGGCTGGTAAAGGAACGGAGATGGGCCGCAGCTTCGAGGAAATTGCCTCGATGATTGAAAAGGTCGTACATAATGAACGGCTGTCCATCTGTCTTGATACATGCCATATTCATGATGCGGGTTATGATATTGTCAATGATCTGGATGGAGTGTTGGAGCATTTCGACCGGACGATCGGATTGAACCGGATCGGTGTTGTTCATATCAATGACAGCAAGAATCCGTGCGGCGCTGCCAAAGACCGCCATACTCCGATAGGCTCCGGCTGGATTGGCTTCGAGGCCATCAACCGGATAGTTCATCATCCGGCTTTGGCTGGACGGCCCTTCATTCTGGAGACCCCTTGGATCGGAAAAGATGCCAAAAACCAGCGTCCAATGTACGAGGTGGAGATCGCCTTGCTTCGCGGGAATGTAGCTGAGCGCTTTGGACCGGAGTTTCTAGCTGATGTTCAGGAGCTGCGAACCTTCTTCGAAGCACTCGAGATTGATCGGCGCCAATATGTTCTGGATGTATGGACTGTGCTTAAGAACGATGCCAAAGCGAAGAAGGCAGATCCTCGCGAGCCGCTGGAACGTCTGTATGACTACGTAGCGGAATCCGCGATGTTCCCGAACCTCAGCGAGGAAGCTATTAATCAACGGCTGATCGCCTGGCTGGCAGGACAATAAGCGGTTATACTGCGCTTTGCTAGACGCTGTATCTTGACATAGGCCGACGAGAGGATGGAATTCAGAACATGGAATTGCACGTGAAAAGAGAACATTCTACTGGTGGTCTGTACCCTAACCGCGCCCGGATGCTTATCTCATGCCCGGACGGACCGGGAATTGTTGCCACCGTATCGCATTTTCTGTACCAGCATGGAGCCAACATCGTTCAGTCGGACCAATATACGATGGACCCTGAAGGCGGAATGTTTTTTATGCGAGTCGAATTCGACCTGCCTCAGCTTGAACTGCGTATCGAAGAAATACGATCTGAGTTCAGCGAAGTGGCTGAAAGGTTCAAGATGGACTGGCAAATCTTCAATGTAAGTCATAAGAAGAAGCTGGCGATCTTCGTGTCGAAGGAGGATCATTGTCTGGTGGAGCTGCTCTGGCAGTGGCAAGCCGGTGATCTGGATGCCGAAATCGCTCTTGTAGTAAGTAACCATCTGGATATGAAAGAGTATGTGGAATCCTTCGGCATTCCTTATCACCATATCCCGGTTACTGCGGATACAAAGGCAGAGGCGGAACAGCGGCAGCTTGAAGTGATCGGCAGCGATATCGATGTCATTATATTAGCTCGGTATATGCAGATTATTTCTCCATCCTTTATCGAGTACTACCGCCACCGGATCATTAACATCCACCATTCTTTTCTTCCAGCATTTGTTGGCGGGAAACCGTATGCCCAGGCTTATCAGCGCGGGGTGAAGATTATCGGCGCCACCGCCCATTATGTCACCGAGGAGCTGGATGGTGGTCCCATCATTGAGCAGGACGTGCAGCGTGTCAGCCACAGTGACGATGTGACGGAGCTGAAGCGTATCGGCAGAACGATTGAGCGTGTTGTGCTGGCGAGAGCCGTGAAATGGCATATCGAGGACCGTATTCTGGTCCATCAGAATAAAACAGTAGTCTTCAACTAAATCTCTACGGACAACTACGGTGAGAAGATGATCTTAACTAAGACATTCTCACCGGGGTTGCCATCACCTCAGAACTTCTAACTTCGACAAACCTCTCATAATCCCATACTCTTTAATCTCAGGTAAAAAAGCATTTTACCAGCATTTTGGATGAACAGGCCAAAGTGCGTTTTGTTGTGCCTAAAATCGAAAAATTAAGCTTTTAAAGGAGGCGGCAGATTGTCTTTTCAGCGAAAATCCCTGCTAAAACGTAATTATTTCTTTGCTTTTTTAATTCTGATCACCGGCTTCGGCGGATTACTAGGCTATGACCTTTACTTTAAGCCTTATGTCCTGTCTCAAACGGTAGTGAAGATCAAGGTTGCCGATGGGCAACTGCTGCCCAAGAATCACGAATTACAACCCGGGGATCTCTATCTGGATTCCGTTCAGAGCAAGGACATCCCGGCGGAGGCTATCACCAGAATCTCACAGGTTGAGCATAAGGTAACGAATGTTAATCTATCGAACGGTAGTATTTTGACAGAATCCCTTGTGGATGTAAGTGATTTGGAGCCTTCAGATGATGAGGGGATCTTCCCAATCCCTAAAGAAGCTATCTATGGAATCAACGGATCGCTGCGCAGCAGAGATAGGGTTGATATTTATCTGGTCGAAGGAGAACAAAGAGGTAACGCCAGTGAGCGTCAGGGCAGCATAACTGACAATGACAACTCCTTGGATTCTAGTGATTCTGCAAATCTGCAGGGGGCATCTGGTTCGCGCAATCCGGTGATATCGACCGCATTTCTATCCGGGATAACAGTCAATTATGTACGCACAGAGGATAACAATGATGTTCTCGATTCGGAGTCAGGCAATAACAACAATCGATTTACTTCTACCGGTAAGGTTGCTTCTCCTGAGCTAAAGCTGAGAAAGAGCGACGGGCAGCAGCTTAAGCAATACCTGGAACAGGGCTTCAAGCTCTGGATTGTGCGAGTCGAATAAGGAGGTTTTACATTGAAAATATTCAGTCTGGGCTTGGATCAGTTGAGTGTAAATGATATCAAAAATGCCGGATATCCTGTAATCACACAAACTTTACTGCCAGAACCTGAGCAGATGGACGGCCAGCTGCTTATCGTTACAAGTGATCAAATCCCTGTGCAGGAGCTCGCCAGCCTCCGCTCACGATTTGCGAACACGACAATATTGTATCTGTATTTACGGAAAGGGGTCGGGGGTTACCATGCTGTACATATGAGTTGTGAACGGCTCGGCATTTACTTTCTCCCTCCCCGTTCGACTTCCTTATCCATAATCGAGAAGCTGCAATTTATTCTGGTAGAGGACGGACAGGAAAGGACCAATCTCATCGGATTCTTCGGGTCCGGTCCTGGCATCGGCTGCACCAGCACGGCTAAGCTGTTCGCGAAACGAATTGCCTCTGCCGGGCAACGTGTAATCTTACTTGGTCTGGATGTATATGATCCCGGTTATGACCGATTGGCTGCAGTAAGCCTGGACCGGCTGCGCCCGAGGATGACGGGTAAAATGCTCCATGCTGAAGATTTTGCCGGATTCATTAAGCAGGACGGATATCTATACCTGCCTGGCAACTATGACTATTTAAGTGCACAGGAATACCAGGAGGACGAGATCCAATACTTGCTGGCCCGGGCAGCAGAACATGCGGATGTGGTGGTTGCTGATTTTGGCTCGATTCCTGAAAGTGCCGCTTGGTACGTAGGAATGCAACAATCAGCAGTGCGAATGCTTATTACTCACCCGAAACATGAATATCGGCTGGAGCCGCTGATGGAGCTGGCTGGCCAGCTGGACCTGCATCCGCATGATTTTTCTTTCATTATCAATCGCAGCAATGTGGAGGAGATACTTTCTCCCAAAAACCTGGCTCTGCGCTTTGGCAGCGAAATATTACTAGAGCTTCCCTATTATCCGCCTTTTCAGGAAAGTTTACCTCTTGGCAAAAAAGAGCTTCAACTACTGGATGACAAAATTCAATCTCTGCTGGTTGCTTTGGGACTGGCCCCTGAAACCAGAAAGAAAGGCATGTTTCTATGAATAGACTCCAAGCCCCACTAATGAGAGGAAATATTGCAGCGGCCAATGGCTTGGTAGAGGAGAATGAGTCTTCACCCATTCCTTTATTCTCGCTTAAACAGAGTCTGCTGCGGCATAGTAAGCCTGGTAAAGAGGAGTTCAAACTCTTTTTGCAGCAGATGAAGAGTGATATGAATGCCGGACTTGAGCGGGAA
Organism: Paenibacillus oryziterrae; assembly: GCF_042610485.1. NCBI lineage: Bacteria > Bacillati > Bacillota > Bacilli > Caryophanales > Paenibacillaceae > Paenibacillus > Paenibacillus oryziterrae. The sequence goes on from NZ_JBGJZO010000009.1 coordinate 24,019, forward strand.
GATGATAATTATTTTGAACTGAATGCGAAGGCGCTGGTTGGTGAACCCCGGGCGGTCGGCTATTTTATGAATCAAATCGAGAGATATTTGCGGAAGAATCCATACACCGGCAAGGTCCCGGAAGCTTATCATACGATTGCTGAGGCGCTTTTTCATGAGTGGAAAGGATTTGGTCCGGCTTACCGCTGGTTTACAGACCGTGCTTTTAGCGAATCCACAGGGCTGCAGATTATTGGGCGGCAGATTTTCTATAACCATCAAGGAAGATTCGTTGCTTATCCCTATGAGATGCCGTCACTGGACCGGGTCGAGCAGCTAAAACGTTCTCTTTTGAAAAGTGACCATAATAAAAAGCTGAATAAGGACAACCCCTCCGTAGAATTCAAAATGGATGATCCGCTGTGGCCCGGACGCTTCATTCGCTTGGCTATTTGGGTCTCTCCCCGGGTGTGGGATGGTTTCACGACAATCTCCCTGCGGCGCCAGGTTGTGGAGTTTCTGGATCTGGAGGATCAGGCAGGTACAGGGTGTATTCCTCCGGAGGCCGTGGAGATGATCCGGGCGTTATCGGGGACATTCCGCAATACGGTGATCGCAGGTGCAGTCGGATCGGGAAAAACAACCTTTGCCAATACCATTGTCGGGGAGCAGCTTCTCGGTTCGACCTCATGCATGGGTGTGGTGATGATTGAGAAGCATCCGGAATCGATTTTGCCGTATCAGATTAAGGGCCACCGGATTATTCCGATTCAAGCTGCCAATGAAGAATTGATGGAGGTTGGTGTGGAGTCGCTGCGCCATGATCCGAACATTCTCTATATGACCGAAATGCGTTACAACGAATGGGAATTCTATTTATGGAGTGGAGAAAAAGGATATGACGGTATTACCGGCACCTTTCATACAGTGGATGCTGAAGACATTCCCTATCAGGGCGCTTTCGCGGTATCAACAAGGGTAGGTGGTAGTCTAAAAGGCCATCTGATCTCTGCGCTGAAGGCCTGTGAACTGGTATTTATTCTGGAAAGTGTGCAGGAAGGAAAGAAGCGGCTGACGCGAATCTCCGAGGTTTTTTATGACGACGCACGTAATTCAGTGTTTGCGAATGATCTTATGCGCTGGGATGAGGAGAAGTCAGGATGGACTTATAATGATCAATTGACGGAGGGACTGCAGCTCAAAATGAACAAGAAAAACGCTGCGGCCTACGGACACTTTTGTAAGGAAATCGAGAGGCTTGCCAGATTGAAGCCGTTGGGGAATCCATTGAAGGAAAGCTTGAAATCACGGATTGTCCTTAATGAATAAGGAGGTGAAGAATTGGAGTTGATGCTATATATCACGCGGTTTGCACTGCATTTATTGATTATAGGCGGGCTTTGGATGCTGGTTCAGCCGCTGATCGAGCGGGGTCTGCGTCATTTTGGGCAAAAGCTTGATTTCAGATTCAATCGGGGTATGCGTGTCTTCGGCAACAAGGTCAGTAACGTCAATAATGGCTCTTGGCTGTACCGGCACCTCGACAACCTTCTCTATTTCGTACATCGGAAATATGAGCCGGGCATCAGCGTTATGCAATTTACACTGCGGACCCTGATCCTGTTTGCAGCCATTTTTCTATCGGGGATGTTGACCTTGCGTGAGCTTCCGGGTCATCTGGCGTTCCATAATCCCTTTCTGGAGGGGGTGAATCTGAATGAAAGTTCAGCTTCTGCGCAGTCATGGCACTTTCCCTTATTCGTTGCAATTGTTTCAGCGACCATTCCCTATTTTCGTATGAGATATGTCTACGCGCAGCGGAAGGTCAAAGGCAGCTATGACTTGCTTGATGTCATTAAAATCTCTGCGAAATTCACTCATTTGCCGGTGGACGAGCTATTGCTCAAAACGGCTGATTTTCTGGCAACAGATAATGTCTTGAAAATACCGCTCCGTCTGCTAGGGGCCGCCTTCGGAAATTATAGCAATGAGCAAGAACTGCAAAGAGAAGCCGGACGTTTCTCGCGGGCGATAGGCACTACCTTTTCCGTTGAGTTCGTTTCAGATCTGCTGTACTCGGAGAAGGAAGGCACCCTGTACTTAAAAAACTCATTGCTTATGCTCAACCGCTCGATGGAGCAGCAAAGAGAGACGATTTTGACGGTAAAGGCGGTTAGCAGGGATGCGATTAGTCTCGGGCTATACGGTAACCTTGTGGTGCTGATTTCTTCGGTAGGGACCTTTATCTATATGCTGAAGCCGGATGTGTACTTTAAGCTGCAATTTCAGACGTCCATCGGATTATCCTTTTTGGCAGTTATTCTGTCAGGTCTATTTGTTTCTTTTGTTATCAGTACGATTCTTGCAAGACCTAAGCTGGATTACCATTAAGGAGGTGAATGATGGATAGGTTATTGTTGTTAATCGCGGTTGGCGGTGTTGTGTATCTGGCCCTGCTCGTATTTATCAGCAGCAGTACCCGGCAGGAGCGTTATCTTCTGCGGTTGGGGTTCAGGTGGGGCAGCCTTGGAAACCGTCCAGGGAATGAACGGCTGCAGCAGCTGCTCATCCAATGCGGATTGTCCATTTCTGCCCGGAAGGTCACGATGTTCCGTTATCTCGCGGCATTGCTCTATTTCACATTGCAGGCAGCAGGCGCATACCTCAGGCGAGATCATCTTTCCGGATATGACGTCCTAATCAGCGGGCTTATTCTTGTAGTCAGCAGTCCATCCCGGTTTCTGCCCTTTGGGTGGGTGCTGGCATGGCTCCATCAGAAATCAAAGATTGAAAAAGATGGCGAGCTGATCTCCTTCATCCGGCTATATGAGAATAACCGCCTGCGGAGGCACGGGTACATGCAATTTGGTGCTTTTTGCGCAGGGACTGCCGGGCATTTTCAGTTTATTCGCCAGGATCTGTATGAGCTATCGGAACGGTCTGTGGATGAGGGAACGGAGAGGGCTATTGAATGGTTTTGCGGAAGGTTTCCGGATAACCATGTGTTTATCAATGATATCCGCTCGATTCTACTCGCTACCGAAGGAATGGACGATGATACGGAAGCGGCCCGCTATTTGCGTGAGCAAGGCAAGATCATCTCCAAAATCTCAAGTGACCAATACTTGAAAAAATGGTCTTTTATCGGGGATCTCTCCACGATCATCAATGTCATTCCATCGATAGCCACTTTTCTGATGATTGTCTCACTGGCGATGCAGTACATCATGCTTATTAAGGGGAATTTTAATGGAATTGCTCTATTTCAATAAAATAATGTCATATTCAAGAATTCTATAAAAATATAAAATGAAAAGGGAGATATTAACAATGAAAAGAGACGCTATTTCTACAGGGTTGTTTATCGCTATTGGATTCCTTTGTGTTGCGATTGTCATCGCTATTCTGATTCCGGTGGTCAGGGATGTTATTGGTGATGCGGATGATAACAGACCAGATATCCCGGCAGCATACCATACTCTGCCTAGCGGGAATGGTCACCCGGCACTTCTGGTATCAGACGGGATTCAAGGAGAAGCGGCATGAAGAAGGATTCCATCTCGGTTGCTATGTTTCTAGCCATCGGTTTTGTCATCGCGGGTATTTTCATTTCAGCAGCAACCCATATCATCGGCAGCAGTCAGGACGATATTATTACCCACACGAAACAAATCGAGCAGTACTAGAGGGGGACATCCATTGAAAGCGACGGTTCTCCGGGCATTGTTCATGTGGCTTGTGCTTTTTATTATTTTGCAGCCAATCTTCACCTATATTGATTATCTGCTGGACCTTCAGGTCAAGGCCAACACCTCCTATATCACGCAAAAAGCGGCTACGGAGGGGATGGTCACGGCTTCCATGCGGAATGAAGTGATTGCTAATCTGCAGGCTATCGGGTTTTCCGGCTCTTCCATTGAAATTACCAGCGGCAGTGAACTCGTGCAGGAGCGAAAAACCCGGATAGACGTCTACATTAAGGCGCCGAGAGTGAACATGTTCCCGTACAATTTTTCAGGGGAGTCACAGCCCGCACATTACTACGGTCATGGAGTCATTATGAGTGAATATCTCGATTGATTAAGGGATGAGCCTAAACCAATGGATTACATTATAAAGTTAGCTTTTGTGCTGCTTGTTTTTATTTATTCCTGGTTTTTTCAGGTCCAGAATCAGGAATGGGACGTCGTCCGTAGCCTGCTGAAGGATGCTAACAACATCGCCGTACATGATGCGGCTTTGGAGGTGGATGAGCAGGCGTTGTCTGAAGGCCAGTTTCTTATTGATTCCGCAGAGGCCTATACCACTTTTTTGGAATCGCTGCAGCTGAATTTGGGGCTGGATGCCGGACTTTCTCCTCTACCCGGAAGCAGGCTTCACCAGCAAGTCAGGATTGTGAAATTCACGGTGTTGGATGAATCTGCAGGCTATACGTTTCCTATGCTCTATGAAGACAGCGACTATGGGATCGTTAAATATGTGAAAGGGCCATCGGTCGTCGCTGTTATCGAGACGGCACATCCGGTGCTGGTTGCCCGGAGCAAGGTGCAGGAACCCATCCGGGTTCCGGCCATTCAGGAGAATCTTATACGGTATTATCCTTAGGGTGAAAGGCTAGCAATAGCAGCATTAAAAGCAACCGAGATTATGAAGGTCGACGCTGAGCAGTTTGATCCGGAGACATAAAATTAATTATGGATCATGTTGTTTCCGGAGAAGTAGTTGTTTGGTTAACCAGTCTTTCTCCAGCGTCTGATAATAAAAGAAGAGTACAGGAGGTTTTTTACATGCTAAAAATGTTAAAAAGAGCAATAATCATTCCAGCTCTTACAGTTGGGATGATTGCTATGAGTGTTATTTCTTCCAACACTCTGACGGTAGCTGCAGAAGCAGCAACCTTTAAAGATGTACCTAAGACCCATTGGGCCTACACAACAATAATGGAGGGCGTTCAGAAGGGATACCTTTCTGGTACTGGAAACAACGTATTTAAGCCTAATGATCCGGTAACGGTAGCACAGTTTTTGAAAATGGTGCTTCTGTCCATGACGGAAAAGGATGGGAACGGGAAGATTGGATGGTCTGAATCTACGCTTAATTTAATGCCAGAATGGAATAAAAGATCTTTTCTTGATAGTTCCATTTCGTTTGATGCTGGGGGTAAAGGACAAGCCTGGTATATCAATTATGTAAATACAGCAAAGATGCTGTACATTATCCGTGATCAATATGAAGAAAGATACGATGAAAAGTTGACGCGTGAAAGAGCTGCAGACATTATTAACCACCTAGATAATTATCTCCACGGTACTCTAGTGGATAGTTATGCAGAAAAGGCCGGTCCTGTTCTGTTTAAAGATTATTCAAAAATAGGTGTAGGTTTTCAAATTGCTTCAGCTAAAGTTGCTCTTCGCGGAATAATGGTGGGTAATGCAGGAAGATATTTTAATCCCAAATCGTTAATCTCCAGAGCAGAGGCCGCAAAGATAACCTATGTTTTGAACAATACTGAAGCAAGAAATCCACAAAAGATAGACATGTCTAAAATTCCGTATGCTACTGTCAATGTTTCTGGATACAGCACAACACCTTTTGTATTTTCTAATTGGGATATGAAGACAGTATATGATGGGCTTAAAGTAGATCAGAAAAATTACTCAGGAGTAACTCGAAATTTTTTTGGTACTCTTAATTACTATAGCTCTTTGGAAAACGCAGATAGACATATGGAACAAATGTATTATTTTATAGATAACGTTTGGGATAAAACTATATATTTTGATTTAAGGATTGGTTTTGATGGAAATGTCTATACCCTTTTAATTAATACTAATAAAGATAGTGTTTCTAGATCTTCACATACAGTGGATCTCTTCTTGGATTTGGTATTTAAAGATAAATCAGCAGTGAAGCAGTTAATCGATAAGAGTGTGAAGCTTGATCAAGCCGGCGGCTATCCGGAGTATGACAAAATATTTGAAAATCGCCAGGTTATCATTTCTTCCACTGGTACAGGCATGTTATCTATCGGAATCTCTGCATACTCAGACAAAAAATAAGAGGGATAATGAATGATTTATAGTCGAAGAAAAAGTCGATTACTCTCACTTATCTTAATAGCATCTTTCATTATTTCATTATTTCCGGTTAATGCTGAAGTAGCCGAAGGGGCAGCGATGACGGTACAACAGTGTATCGAGAAATACAATTACCTATCTCCTCCACCAGAGTTTCCGATTTGTAATAAAGGGGCGAAGGTCTGGAATAAAAAATTGTATGACGATCTTGGAATTATTGCATATGGAGATGTTCTTCAAGCCAATACGGAGGGTGATTTCAAAAAGGGCTGGCAAGACAAATATGGTGAAGTAAGAACTGATACCGTAGCGCCACACCCTTACTTTAGCCAAAATGGGGTAAAGGGAGAGTACAGATATTACGGCTGGGATAAGAATAATACGCTTTACAGCAATATGTACTTTATTAATGATTCTCCAAAGGGAACAGATCCCAATACGCGCGATTGGATTTACCGGCCATGGGATGCTACAAGTTTAATCGCAGGCCGGGCAGATAAACCAACGAGATTTTCTCCTATGCTTCTAGGAAAATACAATTCTCCACTAGAGATATATCAAAGCGGAGATCCAGCGGTACGGGATGTCAATAAAGTTATTAAGGTGGATGGTCTACAGGTTAGAAATACTGCTAAGAATCAGGACAAGAATAAAGAAGACAAAAACTTGTTCGACTACATGTATGTCGAACAAGACCCTACCGTATGGGCCGATGGCCAGGGGCGCATGTGGCATTTAAAGAAAAACGGGGATATTTGGTATCAATCCTTTGGGATTGATCAACTAAATAGCAAGGAGAAAACAGATGTTGTAGCTGAAATCATACCCACGAATATTACAACCACAGACCTAAATGACCTTGGATCAAATTGGGTTTGGAATCTTAACCTCAAAGGGACATTGCAAGATTCAAAATATTTCAATGACCGCTATCTCAAGACACAACATTATACCCGGAGTGATGTCAGTGAATGGACTCTGAAGCTTGAATACTCTTATAAGGGACAAAAACTGATTCCAGTCAAAACTTTCACATCCCAAGTGAGCGGAGACGTTTCGTTTCAAAATCAGGGCATGATAGCTCTCTCTAATATTGATGTACCGCTTGAGAAAGGCGTTTTGAAGAAAGATGATATCATTGATTTTGTACTAACCGTAACTACGAAATTTAAATCTAATCCACAATTATCATCACAAGACACTTACCACTATCCTGTCACATTGGGGGAGAAACCGCCTCCGGATATTCCCGATCCGAAAATTACGGAATATCCTCCTGGTATTGGTGGTCCACCTCCAGTTGCGTGTGTAGCCAATATTCCAAATGATGCGTTTGATATCGTGGAATACGGAGCTATGGATAATACGGATCTTTCACGGATTGCCAATCGGCAAGTCTGGGTTGATGGTGTAGAGGTCGACGCGGACTTATTCTATAACGGGGGCTATGTCTTTGGGGATGACAAGGACGGTCTAGTCACTGTATCCATGAGATGGACACCAATCCCGGGTGAGGACAAGAATGGTGCGAATGGCTGTGACACTTACAGAATTGTTCTTGTTCACGATACGAAGCCAAGAGCTCAATTCAAACTCTTCGGGGACACCTTTAAGGAAAACCGTAAAATGAGCGTCGATAACACTTCACGGGATCCGAACGCCAATGATCCATTTGTTCAGGCCACTTATCCAATCGTGAGCAGTTCCTGGTCTTGGTCTGCTACAGACGGTTCAAGCGATAGTGAACGAAGGATGGGCGAGGACGGGGATGATCATAAGGAGTTCCTGTATAAGAAACCGGGAGAATATGTTCTGACCTTAACCGTTACCAACGCGTTAGGCCGAACATCTGATCCTTATGTGCTGCCGTTCAGCGTCTTACCAGACTTCAATCCGGCCGTTGTCTTCTATCCGTATTCCAGTCAGATTGGTAGAGGTGAGGGGGTTTCCATGCTCCTCGATGCAGTAAGTACCGATAAGGACACCGTTACGAATACGAATTTTAAAGTCTATTATGATGTTAATAATGACGAGACGTATTCGCAGCTGATTGATACCTTCAGCACTCCGTTGTCGGAGTACAAACCTCTATCGAACAAGCTGGGGAAATACCGGATTGTGGTGATAGTCGATGAAGAGTTTGGGCAAGAAACCCTACCTGAATACATTACGGCAGCGGATAAGAGAAGCACGACACAGCAGTTCGAGTTTGAGATCGATAACTATGTTCCTTATTCGGATATTTACACCGATATCCCTACGGTTCGCCAAACTGTGGATACGTTCTTCCTTCTGGACAAGAACTTAACGCAGAGCAAAATCGATTATGTCAAAGGAAACGCAGTAACAATCAATAATCAGTTGCGGCTAAAGGGTGCGGATCCAACCGTCAATGCCTGGGACATGCACACCTATACATTCTCGCAGCCGGCAGCGACAACCGTGAATACCGGAGGCTATCCATCGACAACCTATAGTCATAGTGCCGGTGGTTACTCAGGAACCTTGAATCTACAGAGTGTATCGGACAATGGCTCTTACTATGACTTTGGATCCAATCAAACCGTCGTAGATGTTCCAGGACATAATGAAAGTTATCAAGAACCATGGTGTTATGCTGTCATTCGTGGAATTGAATATAGTCATGGTGGACATTGTGATTCTGAAGGAAACGAAACGACTATTACAAGAGAGAGATGGGTGAACACAACCTTTAAGACGGTTTGGGTACCTAACATCCAGTGGGTCAGCAATTGGTATGGTACTTATTCCGGCACCATGTTCAAAGACGTCCGGCAGCCCCTTGTTAATCCGTTTGTCAGGGCAACCTCTAATAAGTTCGTCATCTATATTTCCGATGATACGATCAATGAGCTGGGCGATTTTAATAAGGTGAAAGGGTTAACCGATGCCCGGATCATACTTGTGGGCAAGCCAGGTATCAAAACCCAAACGGGATATGATCATTTCATTGAGAACACGGGGCAGCCGATTGAAGATATCATTCAAAGCGCCGTGGATTACATTTCGACTCTTAACCCGCCGACGGCATCACAAACGGTAATGGTGGGTGAAACATTCCAGATGCTTACGGATGAAACAGATCCGGAATCAGATCCTATCGTTCAACGGCAGACGATGTACATTCATGACGAGAACCATTTCGATAATCCAATGGGCCATGCAGCCTTTGCGGCCAATGAGTACAATCCCGTGAAATGGGGGAATGAAACACTTCGAAATAGCTTCGCCATGACTGGTGAATATCGGATTCTCCGAAGAATTAAGGATCAGCCAAGCCCAGATCCCAAGTTTGCATCATACAGCTATTATTCGAATGAATCAGAAACCATTGTCCTGGTACACCGCAAGCCGATAGCTCAAGCCGATTTAGATTGGACGTATGATTCGAATTCATCGACTTATCTGACAAGTTGGGTGGACCTGTCCTATGACTTAGACCACAACATCAGTGATCCGGTGAAAAAGGGTATTGTAGACCGTAAAATCAAATTTACTTTTGGCGGCGAGACATACTTTAAAATTCCTGATCAATTAGCTGCAGGCACGTACCATTTAGAATATCTGGTCAAAGATGTGGAAGGTGCATGGTCAGATCCATTCATCATGGATTTTACTCTGGCGGCTACACCGCCACCTCAGCTCAAATCCAAGCTGAAGGCACAGGATTCAGCGTTTTCACTTACCTTAGGTATTCCGGCCAGTGAGAAGCTGACAGCTTATGACTTGTGGACACGTTATCCGTACTCGCTGTCACTTTCCTTACAGATGCCGCCTGGTGGAGGAATGATTAACAAGACCATACCTTACTTTACCGGGACTAAAACAGGATCAGATATCACTTGGGCAGATGTTATCGGAATGCTGATTCCGGATACTACGCCGGATGGAACTTATAATTTCCGAATTCAGGCAAACGGATCGGTCGGAGGTACGTATGCGTATAATGATCATTCGGTCAATGTCTTCACCCCCATCAACTTGATCCCAACCGCACCAGCTTCCAATGCGCTTGTGGTGGTAGGATATCCCGTTACATTAACGGGGACAACAACGAAGTATCCGTCATCTGCGACAGCTACATTATTTTACGGGACCAGCTATGCGCAGACGGTATCCTTGAGCGCAACCGGAGGCGCAGGCGGCAAAACATGGAACTTCAATATGGCCGCAGTTCCCAACATTCCGGACGGCAATTATACCATACGTTATACAGCGACCAATCCGAGTGGGAAGTCTGAGTCGGTGAATGTGCCGATCCGGGTAACGCATAATACGCCGCCAACGGGTTCTTTCAAAACCTACACCTACGACAGCAACAATACGTTGATGCCGAAGTTTGAAGGGGATACGGTCCATATTGATCCGGTTGGAATCAACGACAACGAGCATGATACTCTGAGTGTGAATTACACGGTCAAAGATCCGGACGGAGCGGTTGTTCTGAATAAGAACTATAGCTGGAGTTATCCATACCCTACCACAGGCGGTCCAACCCTCGTTGCAAATAAAGTGGGAACCTATACGGTAACGCAGACTTTAAATGATGGGAAGGCAGCGCCTGTAGTTTTAAACGGAACTTTTCAGGTGGCACCGCTTGGAATTACCGGAATGGTGTCGCATACTCCGCAATGGGAATCTAACCGTATGACTTACAATAACGAGAATCCTGGCAACCCAAGAACGGCGGATACTTTTTGGGCGGGGGAAGAGTTTATACTTTCTTCGGGTGTAACCAACACCAGCACCTCGTGGGACAAAGCCCAGCGGGTAACGGTAAGTTTGACAGGCCAAGGGATCACAGTTGATCTTGTTAATACACCTTCCGGGGGACTGAACTGGTCGGGGTCCATGTGGCGGGACAATTTCGATGATCTGCCTGACGGGAATTACAGCTTTCTTTTTACAGTTAACTACTCCAACGGAATTGTGAAAACGACTGTCGTTGCCGTGAAAATTAAGGATAGCATCTGGGAAGTTACGAAGACTCATAGAACACATTAAGTACGATGTTAATTTAGGAGTGACGGATTCTAGAATCATTGTGATCAGAAAAAACCGCCCGATCTTCATCCGGCACCTTCAGCATTATGCTGTCTGTGTCCGCTGAAGGTCAGGGCGGTTTTTGCATTCTCACTCAACTAATATGCGATGTAACCCCGGATGAGCTCACCGCTAAGGCTGGATGTCCCGAAGGGGACATCGTGCGTGCCGTCGGCCGGTTCACCCGGTTCAGATAATACGGGAGCTTGCCGCTGTAGATTTTGTAGGCGTACAAGGAGGCGGCGAAATCTTCAGGAGTGACGAAGCAGGACGGCTTGTCTACCGGCCGGGACTCCAGCTTCTCGAATAGGGACGCTACGAAATGAGAGCAGAAGTAGGCATCTTCCCGGTCGAACTTAATATTGAACAGCACGCCGATCAGTCCAAGCAGATGGTATTTATATCGTTCCTGGTTCTGCATCATGCCGGTCACATGATTATGCATGGCGTCATAATCCTCGGGGCTCACCCGCAGGAGGTAGATGGCGCAGTCCGTGCTTTTATAGAAGGGATCGGTGAAATCCTCCTGGATCAGTCCGGCGATGAAGGGATTATGCGCTTTTTTGCGACCAAAGCTATACACTTCACTAAGGCTACTGTCGAAGGCAATCGAGGCATGATTCAGATCGGCTTTGGTGAACCAGCTGATGACACCGCTGAAGGCCGTACCCGTTCCGGTGAGCACAATATAAACATCCTTTTTAGGCGTCATGATCGCGTTCCTTTCCGTAGGGGAATATTGTCCTCTCATCTTACTGTATATTCCAGTAATAGAAAACAAACTTTAGTCTAAATGTTGAACTAGACTTAAGGCTAAGTCCGGACTGGTCCGTCGGCTATGTACATGCGCGTATATAAATGTATCCAAGTTGCGAAACCTATCGTGATGGAATTCTAAGGTTGCAAAAAGAAATGGAAATGCTTCCACATTAGTGATACAATAATAGTCAAAATGACATTCTTGATTTTTAGAGGAGGATTACTTTAATGACTGAACAGGCAAAAGAGCAGGCGATCCATAAAGAAGAGAATTCCACGGTAGACAATCTGGCGATTACTACGATTCGTACCTTGGCTATTGATGCCATTGAAAAAGCGAATTCCGGTCACCCAGGTATGCCGATGGGTTCCGCTCCGATGGGGTATCAATTGTTCGCGAAGACCATGAAGCACAATCCTGATCATCCGACATGGATTAACCGCGACCGCTTTGTGCTGTCCGCCGGACATGGCTCTATGCTGCTGTACAGCTTGCTGCACCTGAGCGGCTATGATCTCCCGATGGAAGAGTTGAAGCAGTTCCGCCAATGGGGCAGCTTGACTCCGGGCCATCCTGAGTTCGGTCACACTGCCGGTGTAGATGCAACCACAGGTCCGCTTGGACAAGGGATCGGTATGGCAGTGGGTATGGCTATGGCGGAAGCTCAGCTTGCGGCTTCTTACAATAAAGATCAGCATAAAGTAGTAGATCACTACACTTATGCAATCTGCGGTGACGGTGACCTGATGGAGGGCATTTCTTCTGAAGCCGCTTCACTGGCTGGTCATTTGAAGCTGGGCAAGCTGGTTGTACTGTATGATTCCAATGATATTTCCTTGGACGGTAAGTTGAATATATCCTTCTCCGAGAATGTAGCGAAACGGTTCGAAGCCTATGGCTGGCAAGTGCTGCGCGTCGAAGACGGTAATGATCTGCCTGCAATCGAGAAGGCAATCGCAGAAGCGCAAGCAGAAAGCGGCAAGCCAACCTTGATTGAAGTGAAGACCGTGATCGGTTACGGAAGCCCGAACAAACAAGGTAAAGGCGGTCACGGTGGTACGCATGGCTCCCCACTGGGTGCTGATGAAGCGAAGCTGACGAAGGATTTCTACAAATGGGTGTACGAAGAAGATTTCTTTGTACCGGATGAAGTTCGTGCACGTTTTGCCGAAGTGAAGGAACAAGGCATTGCGGCTAACCAAGCATGGGACGAGCAATTCGCTGCTTACAAACAAGCTTATCCAGAGCTGGCTGCTCAGTTTGAGCTGGCGATCAGTGGTGAGCTTCCGCAAGGCTGGGATGCTGCACTGCCAATGTACACTACGGAAGATAAAGCTGTATCGACACGTGTGGCTTCCGGAACAGCACTGAACGGTCTGGCTGCAGGCGTTCCACAATTGGTAGGCGGATCTGCTGACCTTGAAAGCTCCACCATGACTCACCTGAAAGGCCTGCCTGTATATACATCTGAATCCTATGAAGGCCGCAATATCTACTTCGGCGTACGTGAATTCGGTATGGCTGCTGCGATGAACGGGATTGCCCTGCACAGCGGACTAAAAGTGTTCGGCGGTACTTTCTTCGTATTTACGGATTACTTGCGTCCGGCGGTTCGTCTGGCGTCGATCATGAAGCTTCCGGTAACCTATGTTCTGACTCATGACAGTATTGCTGTGGGTGAAGACGGTCCTACCCATGAGCCGATTGAACAATTGGCTTCCCTGCGCATCATTCCAGGCCTGACCGTTATCCGTCCAGCGGATGCCAATGAAACTTCTGCTGCTTGGGCATATGCTGTAGAGAACAAATCTAACCCTGTAGCGTTGGTACTGACCCGTCAGAACCTGCCGATCCTGCCTGGAACCGTGGAAGGCGTACGCGAGAACATCGCACGTGGCGGTTATGTAGTTTCTGAAGCGAAGAACGGCAAACCGCAGGCGCAACTGATTGCAACTGGATCTGAGGTTCAATTGGCTGTTAAAGCACAAGCCGCACTGGCTGAAGAAGGCATTGATGTACGTGTCATCAGCTTGCCGAGCTGGGATCTCTTCGAGAAACAAGACAAAGCTTACCGTGACTCAGTAATTCTGCCGGAAGTTAAAGCACGTCTTGCTATTGAAATGGCGCAAACCTTCGGCTGGGAACGTTATACCGGCGATCAAGGCGACATTTTGGGCATTACAACCTTCGGTGCTTCCGCACCTGGCGATACCGTAATCAAGGAATACGGTTTTACCGTAGAAAATGTAGTCAGCCGCGTAAAAGCACTGCTGTAGAATTACCACCAGAATTACAACCAATACCATGGGGGAGGACACGAGACATGAATCAGTTTACGAATGCGACCGTTCACAAGGCAGCGAATGTATATTACGGCGGTAAAGTAACCAGCCGTACGGTTATTTTACAGGACGGTTCCAAGGTTACTCTTGGAATTATGCTGCCGGGAGTTTATGAATTCGGCACGGATGGCCCGGAGATTATGGAGATTCTGTCCGGTGACCTGAAAGTGCTGCTGCCCGGTGCAGAGATTTGGCAGGAGATTAAAGGAACCGCGACCTTCAACGTTCCCGGCAACTCCAAATTTGCTCTGGAAGTATTCGAAGTTACGGATTACTGCTGTTCTTACCCTGTGTTGTAGCATCTATGGATGTTAAAAGAAGCCCCGCCGCTGGCGGGGCTTCTTTTGTTGTTCTGTACAAAAAAACAAGAAGAATATTGTGTCATTTTGCAGGAAAATGTAGAAGAATGTCGAAATATAGAAAATGGACGATAACTGATGTAGAAGGTGGATGGTTACATGTGGAGAAAAATGTTTTATAGGCGCTCAACCAACAGCAGCAAAGACGAGCAATTAAGTGTGGTAGATTTAGACATGGTCAAGCGGAACTTTGTTGTCTTTATCGCCATGTCGTTTACGGCATTCTTTACCCTGTTAAGCATTGTAGGATTAAGTAAAGGCGGAATTGAGTTTCATACCATCCTTATGGTGCTGCTTCAATTAGCCGGGCTCGGGGTTTATGCCTATCTGCATTTTAAGCGAATCTGGATTCAAAAAATTTGTTATGTCGCCGTTGCATCGACAATTATAAGTTCCTCCGTGTCAGTATCCACATCTCCAAACATCGCTAATACGTTCTCGATCTTTTATATGATTATTCTATCCATGATCTTTATGAAGCTATGGCCGACGGTGATCAGCATCGGTGCAGGTTTTGTAATGTTGTATTTTATCGTTGTGGTTCAGAAGGATCTCGTACATATTGAGGCTACTGCTGCGCCAACGTTTTTTATTGTATATGTTTTAATTGCTGTTCTTCTATTTGCGCTCCTTAAAGTATCTACGCAGTTGATCAAATCTATGGATGTGGCCCGCCAAGAAGCGGAGAAGCTCTCGCTCAAACAGGAAGTTCAGAAAAAAATGGTGATTGAGCATGTGCACACCGTGACGGAACATCTGAACTCAGTGACAAAGGCTGGAGAAGATAACAACCACTCTTTTGAAGAAATGAATATAGCGTTCCATGAAATTGCTAATGGTGCGAATGAACAAGTGGACTCGACCTTGTCGATTAACGAATCCATCAAGGATATGAATACCCTGATTAAAGAAATGTCCGATTCCATACATACATTGCTCGAGAAGACGAACGAAGCTGCACAGTTATCGGATCAGGGAAAAAGCTATATGGATAAGCTCTCCGCGAGTAATGACGATTTCAGAGAGGATATTAATTCTGTTGAGCAGGTGACTATAGAACTGATTAACCGTATTGCGGAGACGAGTCAATTCAGCAGCACCATTCAGAACATTGCTGCCCAGACCAATCTCTTATCACTGAATGCCAGTATCGAGGCGGCCAGAGCGGGTGAGCACGGACGAGGGTTTGCCGTTGTAGCTATGGAGATCCGTAAGTTGGCTGATCTGACCGCGCAAGCGGCCATCCGTATTTCAGAACAGTTGCAGGGCTTCACGGCTCAATCGGAATTGTCACGGTCCAAGATGAGTCAGGCTAGCCTCCGTATGCATGAAAGTGACGGGATTCTGGAGGAGACGAAGAGCTCATTTGAAGCGATTACTAATGCTATCACGCAATTAAACGAACTCTCTGTAGGTTATAGCGGACTCATGAACCGGATCAGTGAATCTTCCGGCACGATTGGTGATTCGACGACGAATCTGGCTTCGATTAGTGAAGAGGCTTCAGCAACGCTGGAGGAGCTATCGGCAACCCTGCAGAACCTGCTTCAGAACAACCGGAACAGTCTTGCTGGAATTAAAGAAGCCCGGGACGATCTGCGTCAGTTGTCGAACGAAGAATAGTTGACCTGTTCATTAAAATAACGACAAAAAAGCAACCCTTTAACCGGGGTTGCTTTTTCTCGTTCTGCCTACTTGTCTGAAGATTGTCCGCCCATGGTCTGGCCGATCCATTCCTCATAACATTTGACTACGGCGGAGAGATCCTCGTCACCGTAGCCTTTGGTAAATCCGGCTTGGAACATGCTCTTGGCAATTCCCAGCATCGGGGAAGGAATGCCGGTGGAATCGCTCAGAGAGGAAGCCAGCTTCAAATCCTTGAGCATCAGCGCGAGAGAGAACTGGTTAGTGAAGTCGCCCTCAATAATCTTGCGCCCTTTCAGCTCGGCCTGCTTACTGCCTGCTGACCCGTTCTGGACCAGCTGCAGGAATTTATCTGCGGGTACACCGGATTTCACGGCGATGGAGAAGCCCTCGGCTAGTGCGACATTGTTGATGCCGACTACGGTGTTGTGAGCCAGCTTCGCTACGGCACCGCTACCGTTATCCCCCATGTGCAGCAGGAGACGGCCTAAACTGTCGAAAATATCACGGTTGCTTTCGATTACGTCAGCGCTGCCGCCAACCATGAATACGAGCGTACCTTCAATCGCTGCGGGCTTGCTGCCGGTAACAGGCGCATCCAGGAAGCTCCCGCCGCGTTCCTCAACGGCAGCAGCAATCTCCCGCACAAGTCCGGGAGAAATGGTGCTGGAATCAATGACAACCGCTCCGGGTTTCAGGGCATCCAGAATGCCGTTCTCGCCGTAAAACACCTCCCGGATCGAATCATCATTGCTGATCATGGTCATAATAACATCCTTGCCTTCTGCTGCTGCCTGCGGAGTGGCAGCAACGAGCGCGCCTTCTTCCTCCAGCGGCTTGCATTTGGCTGCCGTGCGGTTGTACACCGTAACTTCATAGCCTTTACGCAGAAGGTTGGAAGCCATTGGCGCCCCCATGGTTCCGAGTCCGATAAATCCAATACGTTTCATTACTAGTCCACCTTCACAATGAATTTCCCTATATTCTAACACGGGTAAAAGGCATGTACCACAGTGGAGAGAACTCGCGGTTTAGGGAACGCTTCCACAGAACCTTCAAGATTCAAGCGGCAGTTAGGCCAAGGTGTGCCCTAAGACCTTGCCAGTACCGCGAAATTAAAGTATCCTATTATAAAGTTCTAACAATACGTGTTAAACCTAAAGAGACAAACAGGAGGTAACCATTACCGTGTCCAAAAAGATTAATTTTGACTACAGTAAAGCCCTTTCTTTCTTCAACCAGAGTGAAATTGACAATCTGGCAGCGCCGGTTAAATTGGCCCACGAACAGCTACATAACGCAACCGGAGCAGGTTCTGATTTTCTGGGATGGATCAATCTTCCGCATGCCTATGACAAGGAAGAGTTTGCCCGTATCCAGGCGGCAGCGAAGAAGATTCAAAGCGATTCCGAAGTGCTGATTGTTGTTGGTATCGGAGGCTCTTACTTAGGAGCACGCGCAGCTATCGAGGCGCTTACTCATTCCTTCTACAATAACTTGTCTAAAGACAAACGCAAGACGCCGGAAGTTTATTTTGCCGGTAACAACATCAGCTCCACTTACATCACCCACTTGCTCGATCTGATCGAAGGCAAAGACTTCTCTGTGAACGTAATCTCCAAATCCGGTACAACTACGGAACCTGCGATTGCTTTCCGTATCTTCCGTGCTGAGCTTGAGAAGAAATACGGCAAGGAAGAAGCACGCAAACGTATTTATGCAACTACCGACAAGGAGAGAGGCGCACTCAAGAAGCTTGCTTCCGAAGAAGGCTACGAGTCGTTTATTATCCCTGATGATGTAGGCGGACGTTATTCCGTACTTACAGCTGTTGGCCTTCTGCCAATCGCAGCCGCAGGTATTAACATTGAAGAAATGATGCAAGGTGCAGCTGCAGCAGCGGATGAATTCAACAATCCGGATGTAGCAACAAACCAAGCCTATCAATATGCAGCAGTACGTAACGCCCTTTACCGTAAAGGCAAAACCACTGAGATTCTTGTAAACTACGAGCCTTCCCTGCACTTTGTGTCGGAATGGTGGAAGCAACTGTTCGGAGAGAGCGAAGGCAAGGATTTCAAAGGGATCTATCCTTCTTCCGTGGACTTCTCGACGGACCTGCACTCCATGGGTCAATTCATCCAGGAAGGTAACCGCAACATTTTCGAGACGGTTATCCAAGTGGAGCAAGTTCGTCATCACATTACGCTTGAGCGTGACGCCGATGATCTGGACGGCCTGAACTTCTTGGCTGGCCAAACCGTTGACTTTGTTAACAAAAAAGCGTTCCAAGGCACACTGCTGGCACACACAGATGGACAAGTGCCAAATCTGGTTGTCACAATTCCAGACCAAACTCCATATACTTTCGGATATATGGTGTACTTCTTTGAAATTGCTTGCGGCATCAGCGGATACCTGCTTGGCGTGAATCCGTTCGATCAACCGGGTGTAGAGGCTTATAAGAAGAACATGTTCGCCTTGCTTGGCAAACCGGGTTATGAGAAAGAAAAGGCGGAGCTGGAAGCTCGCTTGAACGACTAAGATCAGCGTAACTATTATACAAATGTAATTGAACACAGGAGTAGTCCAGAGGCATACAACCATGGGCTGCTCCTATATAATATCAAGACACCAAGATCATATAAGGAATGGAACACTTATGCTGGAACAATACCGGACGGTACGTTCTTCCGGCTCCCGGGAAATCGTAATCCGTAAATCACGCTTCATCGGGCATGTCATGCCGGTGGAGAACGAAGAAGAAGCGGTGCTTTTTATTGAGGATATCAAGAAGAAACACTGGAATGCCACACATAACTGCTCTGCATATGTGATCGGCGACAGAGACGAAATCCAGAGACAGTCGGATGACGGGGAACCGAGTGGAACGGCCGGTAAACCGATTTTGGAGGTAATCCGCAACCAGGGCGTTAAAAATGTTGCAATTGTAGTCACCCGTTATTTCGGAGGCATCATGCTGGGTGCAGGCGGTCTGATCCGGGCTTATACGGATGGCGCTGTACTGGCACTGGAGGCTGGAGAGGTCATCACCCGTGTGCTGCGGCGAGAGGTATTCGTGGAAATCGAATATACTTGGCTGGGCAAGGTGGAGAACGAGCTCCGGGGACGGGGGATTAAGACCGGCGAGACTTTGTTCACGGACAAAGTGACGTTATGCTGTCTGCCGCGAAATGATGAGGGTGATGCATTTATTGCATGGATAACAGATTTAACCCAGGGGCAGGCTCAGGTGACTGAGGGCCAGCGGCTTTACTACAGCGAAGGGGAATAGGAATATGGCAAGAAGAGCAGTGGAACAGGAGTTGTCGAGGGAAAGGATATTGGAGTCGGCGAGGCATCTGTTCATTACCAAAGGGTACCGGGCCATTTCAATGCGCAGTATCGGACAGCATTTGGGGTATAGCCACGGCTCCTTGTACTATCATTTTAAAGAAAAAGCGGAATTGTTCTACGCGATTGTCGTCGAAGATTTTAACCATGTAGCCACGCTGCTGAACCAGGCGATGAACAAACCTCCGGAAGAGGGCATGAGCCGGGTGGAACAGCTGCTTCTGGAATTTATCCGCTTTGGCATTGATCATCCTTACCAGTATGAAATTATGTTTATGATCCGCGATGAAGAGCTGCTGGCTTACTGCCGTGCAGAACAGGGACGATGTTTCGAGTTATTCTCCGGCATCGTGCGCCGGCATATGAAGGATGAGGGCTATGTGACAGAAGACTGGCAGAGTGTGCCGCTGACGTTGTTCTTGTCCGCCCACGGATTTATTTCTTATTATATTCAGGATAAAGTCTCTTTCGAGGATGTGAGGGCTGCGGCCGTCTCTCATATTAAGGTGTTATGCCGCAGTTTATAGCTAGGAATTTTTTTTAAGGGCTTTTACTTTAGGGCGTTGCATTGGTATAACTTCGCATAGTGAAAGCGATAGTAGCTTTATATTGTATAGAGGGCCGCTCCGTGCCAATCCGGAGCGGCCCTCTTTTTATAAATAGCGGTTAGGAGTTGATCTTAGCCTTCGAGGATCTTTAGGAAGTACTGGCGTCGTCTCGGGCCGTCGAACTCGCAGAAGTATACACCTTGCCAGCGACCCAGTAACAGTTCACCGTCATGGATGATAATGCTCTGGGAAGCGCCTGTAGTGATGGATTTAAGGTGGGAGGATGTATTGCCCTCGGCATGCCGGTACTGCGGATGCTCCCAAGGATATACTTCATTCAGCCTCATTAGCACATCATGTTTCACATCAGGATCGGCATTCTCATTAATAGCAATCCCGGCGGTGGTGTGCGGGCAATAAACAACGGCAATTCCATTTTGAATCCCGCTTTTTGTGACAGTGGAAATGATCTCTCTTGTAATATCGCGCATCTCATCCCGTTTACTGGTCGAAATCTCGAAGGTGTGCAGCATGCGGATCTCCTCCTAAAAGGTTGTTAATAATATTTTACCCTAAATCGGCTCGAAAGTAATTGACGGTAGCAAGCTGCGTTTGGTAAAGTATTGATTATATTAAACCAAGTATATTAATAGGAATAATTGAAAAGCGCACGGTGTAATTACCGACCGGTTATCCGGAGGTGGGGGGGACAAAGTCTTGAATTCATTGCTGAGACACAAAGGATGGACCTGGGGATTCCGGTCAACTATCCTGCTGTATTTTGTCGTATTGATTGTGTTGCCGATTCTTGGCGTCTACTACAACTCATTGTCACTCGGATTCGGCAGTTTTATCGAGAGTGTCAGTGACCCCATTGCCTGGAAGTCGGTATTATTAACCATTAAACTTGCTGTGATTGCCGCTCTTATGAATGTGTTCCTCGGTACGATGATTGCCTGGGTGCTTGTGCGTTACCGGTTCCCGGGAAAAGCTATCCTCAATAGTCTTGTGGATCTGCCCTTTGCTCTGCCAACAGCCGTTGGCGGCCTGATGATCCTGCTGCTGCTTGGACCTGGAAGCCTGATCGGGCGGATGGCGGAAAGTCTGGGGTTCGAGATTGTATTTCATCAGCCGGCGATTATTATTGCCATGATCTTTGTAACTTTTCCATTCGTGATCCGGGCGGTGCAACCGCTGCTGGAGGAGCTTGATGCTTCCGAGGAGGAGGCAGCCTATACCATGGGCGCAGCGCGGAGCAGGGTATTCTTACAGGTTATTCTGCCTTCTATGGTACCCGGAATGGTCAGCGGAGGCATGTTAGCCTTCTCGCGGGCGCTTGCCGAGTTCGGAGCTGTCGTGCTTGTGGCAGGGAATATTCCGGGACGGACACTCGTCTCCTCCGTTTTTATTTTTGGAGAAGTGGAGAGCGATAATCCGGTGGGGGCAGCGGCAGTATCGGTAATTCTTTTGACCCTCTCTTTCCTTATCTTATGGCTGATCAACATGGTGCAGCTGAGGGGGAGAAGATCATGAGAAGACTATGGATATCCGTTACTTATCTAATATTTATTCTGCTCATTATCGCTCCGTTAGTAAAAATGACTACAGGTGCTTTCAGTGAAGGTTTTGGCGGCTTCTGGAATGCCCTGACCCGGCCTGAGGCCCTGCATGCGCTGATGATGACGGGCATTGTCGTGATCGTGGTTACTCTGATTAATACGCTCTTTGGAATTATGATGGCTTTGTATCTGGTACGCGCCACTTGGATTGGACGGCGACTGAAGGGACTGCTGAACAGCATTGTAGATCTTCCTTATGCGGTATCGCCCGTTATCGGGGGACTCATGATTGTCCTGCTGCTCGGCCCGGACAGTGCGCTTGGAGGCGTATTTCAGGATATTGGCCTTAAAATTGTATATGCGGTTCCCGGAATGATAATCGCGACGCTGTTTGTAACTTTTCCGCTAATGGTTCGTGAGGTCATGCCTGTGCTTCAGGAGATTGGCTCCCAGCAGGAAGAGGCTGCGTCAACACTTGGCGCCTATGGGTGGACTACCTTCTGGAAAGTTACCTGGCCGTCGATCCGCTGGGCTGTGATGTATGGTGTTATCCTGACGGTAGCCCGTTCACTGGGCGAATTCGGAGCGGTGCTTGTTGTCTCCGGCAATATTATGAACAAAACCCAGACGGCAACGACGCTAGTGTATCAGGATGTTGAGAATTTTAATGTTACGGCTGCGGGTGGCATTGCGCTCGTGTTGGCTGCCTTCTCGGCAGGATTGCTGCTCTTGATGGAATGGACGAAACGAAGAAAGGGAGTGCACTGATATGCATGTTGAGGTTCGCGGATTAAATAAGCATTTTGGAGATTTCCATGCGGTCAAGGACGTCAACTTCGGAATAACTAAAGGCCACCTGATTGGACTCCTGGGTCCGAGCGGAGGCGGTAAGACCTCGATTCTGCGCATGCTGGCGGGTCTGGAGACTCCGGACAGCGGGGAGATTGTATTCCATGGGCAGACCGTCAACAGCCTTCCACCACAAGAACGAGGTATTGGCTTTGTATTTCAGAACTATGCCTTATTCAAACATATGACAGTGTATGAGAATATCGCGTTCGGTCTCAAGGTCAAGAAGGCAAATAAATCGGCAATCCGGGACCGTGTGACCGAGCTTGTGGAGCTGACAGGGCTAAAAGGCTTTGAAAGCCGTTATCCGCACCAGTTGTCTGGCGGACAACGCCAGCGTGTCGCCTTCGCTAGGGCGCTTGCCCCGGAGCCGCAGCTGCTGCTGCTCGACGAGCCGTTCGCGGCGATCGATGCCAAGATCCGGCAGGAGCTTCGCTCATGGCTGCGCGAGCTGATTGAGCGGGTAGGCATTACTTCGATCTTCGTTACGCATGATCAGGATGAAGCGATTGAAGTCGCCGACGAGATCATGATTATTAACCAGGGGCGGCTGGAGCAGAAAGGCACGCCTTGGGACATCTATAAGGAACCGAAGACGCCGTTTGTAGCGACCTTCATTGGTGAATCTACGCTGATCGAAAATGCTTCCGAGCTGAAGGGCTTTGAAGGCGCAGGCGGTGGTAAGCTGACGAAAGCGCTGATCCGCCCCGAGTATATCGAGGTAGGCAGTCTGCATGAATTCAAAATAGCGTCGGCTACGGAACAGGGAACCGTGAAGCATCTGCATTTCCGAGGCAGTGAATGGCTGGTTGAGGTGGAAGTGAACGGTCATAAGCTTACGACTTACCGTTCGCTGGAGAAAGAAACGCTTCAGGCGGGCCAGGAGATTTCCGTACTGGTACACCGGGCTTACTTGTTTAACGAGGACCGCAGCTGGATTCAGGAGAACCGTCTCAAGGTAGATCCGATGCCTGTCTTCATCTAATCTTGTCTTTGAAATATCACAATGCCGAATATAAGGAGCTGTGGGCCGGAATGAAGTTAAGCAGAAGGAGCAGACAACTGCACGGAACGATTGCGGCCTTAATCATGCTGGTGCTTGTCCTCACAGTCAGCGGCTGCAGCAGCGGGAAGGACACGGAGCAGGCGGAAGCTGCTACTAGTCCCCAAGACGGCCTCACGCTTGTCATTGGTGCTTACAGCGTGGCTAAGGATGCCATGGGGGAGATCCTCCCGTTGTTTGCGGCGAAGTGGAAGGCAGATACGGGACAGGAACTGCATTTCCAGCAGTCCTATGAAGCTTCGGGAACCCAGGCGCGGGCTATTGCCGGTGGATTTGAAGCGGATGTTACGCTGCTTGCTATGGAAAGCGATATTGAGAAGCTGGTGAAAGCGGGGCTTGTGCAGAAGGATTGGAAAGAGCGCGGTGGCGTAGATGGTATGGTCACCCGTTCTGTTGTAGCGCTGGGAACCCGTGAGGGCAACCCCAAAGGTATACATGATTTCGCTGATCTGGTGAAGCCCGGGATAAAAGTGCTGTATCCGAACCCGAAGACCTCAGGAGGTGCGCAGTGGGACATTAACGCCATCTACGGAGCGGGCCTGAAGTTGTCCGAAGCGCAGGGGGGCGTGAAGGACCCGGCAGCAGCCAAGAAATTCCTTGAAAGTGTGCACGCCAACGTGGAATCTCTGGACAAAAGCGGCCGCGCCTCCATGGCAGCCTTTGAATATGGGGTAGGCGATGTTATTGTTACTTACGAGAACGAGCTGCTCGCCCGGATCGCCCAAGGTGTTAAATACGAGGTGATCATTCCGAACAATACGATCCTAATCGAGAATCCGGCTGCCGTCGTGGACAAATATGTTGATGCACGGGGCACACGGCCCGCTGCCGAAGCGCTAGTTGCCTACTTAACGACACCGGAGGCCCAGGAGGTCTTTGCCAAGCACGGATTCCGTCCCGTGGATCAGGCAGTCTATGCGGCCAATGAAAGCCGTTATCCCGTGCCGGACGGATTATTTGATATTCAGTATCTTGGAGGATGGGATGAGGTACGGGCCACCCTGTATTCCAAGAAGGGGATCTGGTATCAGGTGCTGGCAGGGATCTAAGAATTTCGATGCCACCGTATTTGTCACAGGAATGGATTATCATCAGTAGTAGGTACATGCGGAAAGGCAACCCCTGTGGTTGCCTTTTTTGGTTTTGCATAAAGATGTTGATGGAGCTCCAACGAACGGCTGTAACATATTTTGTATTGGTTACGTTATAGACAGCAAGGAATATGAAGATACGATATCGAATACTAAGAAAATAATGGAATTGAGATTATAATCTGGTAAAATACTTCCTAAAGGAGATTGTCAAAACATGAAACACGTACTTTCGGTGATTATGCTTGTGTTTGTACTAGCCAGTTCTTCTTCACCCGCTTCTGCGGCTGGCAAAAACATTCAAATCAAGATTGATGGGGTAGTGATTTCTTCTGATGTGAAGCCCGAGGTCAGGAATGAGCGTACAATGGTACCACTGCGTGTAATCAGTGAAAATTTAGGGGCTAAGGTTGATTGGTCTAACTCTGGAATTACCATCACGAAACACAATACGAAAGTTCAATTAAAGCTGAACAGCAATAGCCTGACGAAGAATGGGGTAACTTCTCTTTTGGACGTGAAGCCGTATGTTAAGAATGAACGGGTCATGGTTCCGCTTCGTTTTCTCTCAGAAACGTTTGGGAGCCAAGTGGATTATAAGAACTCTACAGTTACCGTCAAAAGCGAAGCTTTGGTGATTAATCAGGTAAAAGTAAAATCCATGCAGCAGGAATTTCACATGATCATGGGCGGAATGGTGCAGCAGAACGAAGGAAACGCCTATAACACAGAAATGTATAATATATTTGAAGAGAACAAAGGCAGTAAGGTTGAGGCTCCTGCACATTATTCATGGATGAACACGATAGACACTCTTGGATCTTACTATAAAGAAGGACAATATGATTTTCTGGATGCAGAAGGCAAGAGCATCCAGCGTTATGATATTTATGATTTAATTGAATCATTTCCTGCGGATATGTTAGAAGGATACCCCAAAATTTTAATTCATGACGTTACGGAAGACCAATGGTACTTATTTAACGATGCTGCGAGACAATCCATTTATCAGATCATGGATACAGCCTCGAAGAATGGTTTCTTTAAAGTCATCAGTAATACTATTGTATAGTTAAGAACGCTTAAAGCGCCGTCCATTCAATGGGCGGTTTTTGATTGTATAACGAACGGCCGGGGGCGTGGTACAAATACCGGTTCTGTTTGCGGCAGACTGCTTTGCAACGTACAATAGAACCATCGTTTTATTCGCCTGATACATTTATGCTAGAAAGATAGAGATACAGGGAGGGAACAGGTATGGATACTTTGGTGTTTCTGGGTACGGGCGATGCCATGGGGGTACCGCGGGTCTATTGCAGCTGTGATACGTGTGCTGAAGCGAGAAACGGCGGGATCAATGCCCGGCTGCGCTCGTCGGTACTGATTGATAACGGCAGTGACTTCTGGGTGATCGACTGTGGCCCCGATTGGCGGAAGCAGATGGAAGCCCAAGGGCTTCGCAGTATGCGCAGGCTGCTGGTGACACATGCCCATTTTGACCATATTGGAGGACTTCCGGAGTGGGCGGATGCCTGCCGCTGGCTGGGGATTAAAGGTCAGATGTATGCTCCGGCGGAGGTAATCCCGCTGATTGACCGGCAGTATCCGTGGCTGCGCAGCCATATTGAAATGATTCCTTGCGACGATGGCATTACGCTGGATGGCTGGAATATCGTTACCTGGAGAGTGTGCCACGGCAAGAATGGCTACTCCTACGCTTACCGGCTGGAGAAAGACGGGTTCACGTGGGTCTATTGCCCGGATTCCATCTCACTCGGTGAAGAGGAGAAGCGGCTGATGCGCGGTGCGGATCTGCTGGTGCTGGGGACAAGTTTCTATTATGAAGCGGCGGAGCTTGCCGGACGTTCCGTGTACGATATGACGGAGGCGGCAGAGCTGCTGCTGGACGTCAAACCGCTGCGTGCCATATACACACACATGTCGCATGATGTGGATCTGGATAAGGACTATATTTTGCCGGAGAACGTGAAGCTGGCACGGACTGGGATGAGTGTTCCACTGGGGCAGAGCTAGCTGTAGAGCCGGATGATTTCGCCAGGTAAGAATAGAGGACTGCTGGTTGTCATCGGAAGATGACCGGCAGTCTTTTTTATCATAGGAAAAGTTTTACAAAAGGCAGACGGCATGCTATAAAAGAATAAACTTTACGTACATAACAATCGGTAGTGCTTTTATTTAAGATTTTGCGAGAGTAATAAGTTTAATAAGAATGAAAAGAATGGAGAGTTGCCTTGTGAGTAGTGAACTGAATCCGATGATGCTGGATTTCCCGGAAAGCTTTGAAACGGAACGTTTGTTGATCCGCGCACCCTTATGGGGAGATGGTCAAATATTGAATGAGGCGATGGCAGAGAGCCTGGAGGAGCTGCGGCCGTGGATGCCTTTTGCCAGGAGCATGCAGTCACTCGAGGAGTCAGAGAGCTTCACCCGCAAAGCACGCATTAAGTTTCTGGAGCGCTCGGATCTGCACCTGCGTATCTTTAATAAATCAACCGGGGACTTTATCGGCTGCAGCGGCCTGCACCGGATCAACTGGGATGCCCGTTGTTTCGAGATCGGATACTGGATCAGAACCTCCTGCTCAGGCAAAGGCTATATCACGGAAGCAGCCCACGGCATTACGGATTTCGCAATCCGTGAACTTGCGGCTAACCGGATTGAAATCCGCTGCAGCAGCCGGAACTTAAAAAGCGCCGCCGTTGCGGAACGTGCCGGGTTTACGCTGGAAGGGATTTTGCGCGGGAACATGCGTGGAGAAGACGGGGAGCTGCATGACAGTAAGGTATATGCCAAGGTGCGTGGAACGGAATTTTAATTATAGGCAGATAGACTAGGAGAATAGATGTGAGAACAAGTCAGGAACAGATCAATGAATACTTAAATCCAAACGAAGAGATTGTTGCAACGGCCCACTGTTCTATTAATCCGGGTTATGTCTCCAGAGGAGGGGTTCTGGTAGCTACGAACGAGAGGCTGCTATTCTGTGCTGATCACATGTTCGGTGAAGGACTTCAATGGATGTATGAGTACAATGAGATTGCCAGTTTCAGAGAATCGAAAGATATGCTGCTTTTTCCCAAAAAAATAAGGCTGAGATATAAGGATGAATTTATAGTATTCTCTGATTTCACGAACATGGCTGAAGTTAAACAATTGTTAAAGATAGTAAGCTCTATGACTTCATAGGGCTCTAGTGAACAGTAAAAAGCCAGCCCGGCACTTGTTACAAGTGTTTGGACTGGCTTATTTTAATGAACCTTAATGAAGGAATTACGCCTGCTGTCCGGCATCCTGCAGAATAAACTTCTCAATGACATGCTTCACGCCGTCTTCATTGTTGCTGTAAGTGATGAAATCGGCAATCTCCTTGAGTGCAGGAATTGAATTCTCCATGGCAACGCCGAGGCCGGCTGCTTCGAGCATTTCGTGGTCGTTCCAGCTGTCGCCAACGGCAATGGTTTCAGAGAGGTCACAGCCGAAATGGTTCGCCAGGAATTCCAGGGCAATTCCTTTGGTGCCTTCATGATGCATGATTTCCAGGAAATGCGGCTTGGATTTGGTAATGTGCACGGAATCACCAAGCAGCTCACGCAGAATCGGGGACAGCTCATCCAGGAAGTCGGGATCGTCGACGATCAGCATTTTAGGTGTTTTTTGCGGAACAAGCTTCTCCCAGTCTGGTTCTACATAATATTTGGTTTTGTTCAGGGCGGTGTAATCGATGAGCTTCTGGTTCTCTTCGCGGGCATAAAGCTTGTCGTCGATATAGGTTTGCAGATGCAGATTATGCTCCACGCAGTATTCGAACAGCTTGCGTACCGCATCCTGCGGGACATAACGCTCATACAGCACCTTCTCGTCCATCAGGTTCTTCACCAGTGCACCCTGGTAGGTGATGATCGGCACGTTAAGTCCGGTCTGGCGGGCAATGGCTTGTGCAGATGCGTAGGCACGACCTGTTGCAAGGGTTACAACTACTCCTGCAGCTACGGCCTGTTCCAGCGCGGCCTGCGTGGCTGGGGTTACCTCTTTGTCGTCATTGATCAGGGTGTCGTCGATATCGATGGCAATCAGTTTGTACATGTTTGTTTCTCTCCTTATTTCTTTCTGAATAATCTGTAAGTGAACAAATATTGCTTGAACCGGCCGGGTTCAGGGTTTAGTTCGGCAATGAGCATTCCGGCTAAAATACAAAGACAACCCAGTGCAGCGGAGGCTCCAAGCCGCTCCCCGCCGAAGACCAGACCCGTGAAGGCGGCGAACACCGGCTCGGTGGAATAGATAATCGCCACGCGTGAAGGTGTGGTGTACTTCTGGCAGGCCGTCTGGATCCAGAAGGCAAAGGCGCTCGTTGGCCCGATGGACACGAGGAGTGCCCATAGCACGTCCGGCTTGCCAATAAGCTGTCCTGCTCCAGCCAGCGGCGCCACTCCTTCGAAGAGTAGCGAGCCGGCAATGCTCAGGATGCCCACGCAAGCCAGTTGCAAGGCTGCGAGCGGCAGCGCAGGATACCTCGGAGCGTACACTCCGGTATAGGCGACCTGAAGAGCGAAGGCTACAGCGCAGAGCAGTACCAGCGCGTCTCCTTTATTCAGCGACATCGCCGATCCGGCGAACGCAAGAAGATAGAGCCCGACTGCGGCAAGTATGGCACTAAGCCACGTATAACGCGAGATGGACTGCTTCAGCAGCGCAAGCGACAAGAACGGGACGAGCACAACCGACAGGCCGGTGATAAAACCGGTGTTGGAGGTTGTCGTATACAGCAGCCCGACGGTCTGGAAGGCATAGCCCAGGAACAGGAATAGTCCGAGCAGCAGGGAATGCCGGACCATCTTCCAGCTAATCTTCGACCATTCTCCCCGGTAGAAGACAGCAGTAATCAGTGCCAGAAGCAGAGCAGCACCCGTGAACCGGATGCTGTTAAAGGCCAGCGGAGGCAGCACCTTGACGGCACCCTGCACGATCAGAAACGTGCATCCCCACATCATAGCCACCAGCAGCAGGCTCAGATCGGCAATTCTAGAGCGGTTCAAGATCAGGTCATCCTTTCTCCGGCAGTTGCCCTCCGGCAAGGATGGCATGGTCAAGTTGTCCAAATTGTATCTTAAAATGGCATATACGACAAGCGAATCCGGCATAAAAGAGAGCCAAGGAGCCGGAGCTGGACAAACGATAGAGGTCTTGGTATACTTCGATAACCGCACACTTGTTCCTATTTATTACATCTTAGAAAGGGGCGGTTATTCTATGATGGGGAAATCCCATTTCATCATCGGCACCGGAGTAACACTGTCCGTGATGGGTCTCTTGGGCCGTGACATCACGCTTCCCGTAGTTGCCGCAGCGGCAATAAGCTCCCTTCTGCCTGATATCGATGAGCCGAATTCACTTTTGGTCCGCAAGGCCATCCCGGATTTTATGCTTAGACTCCTCCAGATCGCCCTGCTCGGGGCAGCTGCCTTTATCTATTTCGGCGGTGTTGCTGCGCCGCCATGGAACATCATACTCGCCCTTCTGGGAGGCAGTGTGTCCTTCTTCCCGGGCCGAAAGCTACGGCATCTGGTGATGCTGCTGATTGCTCTGGGGCTGTTCGCCTTCGCAGACGATTATGAACCCTGGAACTACATCGCAGCCTGTGTGCTTGTGGTCTCTGCGTTTGTTCCGCACCGCGGATTGACCCATACGCTGTATGGTGCTGCCGGGTGGTCAGCGCTGCTCTATTTCGCTTCTTCCGGGATGAATGACAACGGCGGGTTGTGGATGGCCGGTGGGTTATCTTACATGCTGCATCTTCTGGCGGACGCGCTGACCCGTAATGGTATCACACCGCTCCCGCCGCTACCCTTTAAGCTTCGGCTGAAGCTGATGAGCACCGGGACGAAGAGGGGCAGCGCTGTGGAGAACCTGTGCATCATGCTGACACTGGCATTGGTTCTCTATGTGTTCATACTCACTCCATAAGAGAATCGTAATGAACTGAAGAAGATGAAAGAACCCTTTTACCGTGTAGATCAGGCAAGGGCGCGAGAAAATGATTATCAGGAGATCGGAACGTGTGCCGCGTACATCGATACCATTACCGGTCAAGGGATCGTCATCTTCTCCGCTGCAGATGCGGTTGGTTGATTAGAAGACATAGTCTGGGGCTGCCATACATATAGACCGTGCGCTCCAGAGCAGATGGAATACATGACAAAAAGAGGACGTTCTGCATACAGGCAGATCGTCCTCTTTGTATTTTATCGCTTGTGACACCTCGGCGCTCTACTCCTCCAGGAATAGAAGACCGATAAAGTCCTCGGGTTCGATCCGGCCAAAATAATGCTTCAGATCAAGCCCGGAGAGGGCTTCTCTGACCTCGGCATCTTCATAACGTTTGCCGCGCAGTACGTTCTCCACATCGGCTACGTCGCCGACTCCGAAGAAGTCGCCATAGATTTTGATATCCTGAATGCGTGCATCCTCAATATCCATGCGGATATCGATAAGTCCCGCCGGGAATTTGCGCATATGCTTCACATTGCTCTTCGGCGACTGGCCGTAGTTCCAGTCCCAGTTCTTGTAGTGCTGCTCCGAAATTTCATTGATTTTGACCCAATCGGCGTCTGTCAGCTTGTACTGAGGCACCTCAGAAGGCTCCATACCGAAGATGGAACGCAGCAGCCCCTCGCGGAACTCCTCAATGGTCATATCAGTACCTAGCAGCTCTTTAATGTTAGCTACGCGGCTGCGAACGGATTTGGTACTCTTCGACTTGAACTTCTCCGGATTCACATTCAGCGAGGCTTGTACATCATCCAAGTTGAGGTTGAACATGAGCGTTCCGTGGCTGAACATCCGTCCGCGCGTTGCGAACTGGGCATTGCCTGAAATCTTCTGTTCTCCGACCTGAAGGTCATTGCGTCCGCTGAGCTCAGCGTTAACCCCCATGCTTTGCAGATAATCGATGACCGGCTGGGTGAATTTCAGGAAATTATGAAATGACTGTCCGTCATCTTTAGTAATAAAGCTGAAGTTGAGATTGCCGAGGTCATGGTATACCGCACCGCCGCCGGACAAACGCCGAACGACCTGGATATTGTGCTCTTTAACATACTCCTGGTTGATCTCTTCTATGGTATTCTGGTGTTTGCCGATGATAATGGACGGGCTGTTAATATAGAAGAGCAGATAGCTGTCATCCATCGGAAGATGTTTAAGGGCATATTCTTCAATTGCAAGATTGATGGATGCGTCTGTTATGCCGTTGTTATCGATAAAAATCATAGTGCGTTCCTCCGTTGCCGCATGATAGAATACAGCAACTATTGTAAACTAAAAGAGTTGATTTCACAAAAGAGAAGTTAGAGGAAGGAACGTGCTTGTCATGCTGGAAAAATACGGCCACGGCGGTGATCTGCTGACGGCGGAAGAGCTGTACGGAACAGGGGGAGGCACTTTCCTCGATTTCAGTGCCAATATTAATCCGCTGGGTCCGCCGCCCGGTGTTCTGAAGGCACTGCGGGAATCACTTTCCGCTGTTATTGCCTATCCCGATCCGGGCCACCGGAGACTGAAGTCCATGCTTGCGGAGAGTTTGGGCGTGGGCAGCGGCTGGCTGACCATAGGCAACGGTGCGGCAGAATGCATGGCGCTGCTGCTGCTCGCGGTTGCTCCGCGTAAGGTTGGCATTGTGGAGCCGTGCTTCTCTGAGTACCGCCAGCTTTCTCAGCAGTTCGGGGCGGAAGTGGTGTCGGTACGCGGGAGCCAAGAACAGGATTATAGGGCTTCCTTGACGGAGATTGCCGGGCTGCTGGAACAGGTAGATCTGCTCTTCCTGGGACAGCCTAACAATCCCAACGGCGTCCAGTATCCCCTTGAGGAACTTAAGGAACTGGCGGAGAAGGCTGAACGCTGCGGCACATTTCTGGCGGTGGATGAGGCTTTTAACGATTTCATTCCGGAAGAGCAGCGGAATACATTGCAGTCGGAACTAGAGCGGTATCCGCATACGGTGCTGGTGAGGTCAATGACTAAATTCTACGCCATTCCCGGGCTGCGGCTTGGTTACACCATTGCGTCCCCGGAGCTTGCCGCCGCGATGACCGGGAAGCAGGTGACTTGGAGCGTCAACGGGCTTGCGCTTCTGGCGGGAGAAGCTTGTCTGAAGAGTGGCAGGAAGTATGAGCAGGAGACACGGAGTTTAATAGCTGCGGCGCGTACAGAGCTGCGGGAGGGACTGCTGAAGCTTGGCTGCGAGGTGCCGGACAGTGAGGTCAACTTTCTGCTCTGCGGTCTGCCGACCCCATGGAGTGCAGAGGAGATGCAGAACCGGCTGGGACGCCTGGGGATCTTAGTGCGCAGCTGCGCCATGTACCCGGGCCTTGGACCCGGGCATATCCGTGTTGCTGTCAAAGGAATGGAAGATTGTCGTCGGCTGCTGCAGGCGATGGCAGCAGTGATGGAAGCGGGGAAATAATGTACCCGGATGGGACTACGAATGGGCTTGTTAACTTGCGGAATAAAGCATAGGCCAATAGAGTGAAACATAAGGCTGACACAAAAGACCAACACAAAAGACCAACACAAAAGACCAACACAAAAGACCAACACTATAGACTGACACAAAAGTAGAACACAAAATAAGCTGACACAGCTGCCGGTTTAATGCTGCTGATGCTGATGCACGTAGAGGAGGAATGGATAGGTTTATGAGTGAAGCTAAAGTGCCTTTTGAGAATAACGGAGTTATTTCATATTCCTCCGAAGTATGGACCGGACTTAGGCTCGATCTTAAGGATCAGCACCTGCTGCTGGAGTTCCCCGGAGGAGTTGACGGGTTGTCGAGTGCGGTGTACGGGGGAGGCATGAGCCGCCTGGAACGGGCGGTGAACCTGTACGTCAGCCGAGATTACGATTGCAGCGATCCGGTCAGGGATATGGAGAATAAGCTTGGTGAATGGGGCTATCCGCTGAAGGGGAGCGCAGGACTGATGACGGCAGTTCCGCTGATTCATGCAGCTGTCATAGAGGAGAATATCGGCTCGGCGGGACTGTTCTGCTGTGTGACTGCAGCGGCAGGCAACGCAGCCCGGGCTGGGGTAATCAGACCTGTGCTGGCGGCGTATCGGCCTGGCACGATTAACATTATGCTGGGCATCGACGGGCGACTGAATCCTGCGGCTATGGTGAACGCCGCTATGACTGCCGTTGAGGCTAAGGCAGCGGCACTTGCGGATCTCGGGATTACTGATCCGGAGAACAATCTTATTGCCACTGGCACTACAACCGATGCGCTGGTGCTGGGTGTAAGTCAAAGCGGACGATACCGTGCCGAACATGTGTATGCGGGAACGGCAACGGATCTGGGGGGAGCGATCGGCCGCCTGGTGTATGCCGCTGTGACGGCAAGCCTCCGCTCGGTTCAGGGAAGGAAGTACGCTCCATGAGAAGGCATCATGAAGTCTCATTCGTTGGAAGCCGGGAGCGAAGCATCATAAGAATAAACAGCCGCTTCATAGCAGCTGAAGACCGGAAATGGACTGCTATGCAGACTTCTGGATTGAAATGGTATCCGGAGGATAGACAATGACGCACTCTATTATTCTGCTGGCTGCTTACATTCTGGACCGGATCATCGGTGATCCGCGAAGCCTTCCCCATCCGGTGGTGGGGATGGGCAAAGCCATCTCGGCTATTGAACGTTTGATCCGAAGAGGAGTTAAACGCCCTAGGAGTCTGCGGATGGCGGGTGTACTGCTGCCGATTATCGTAGTGGGCGGTGCATGGGTGCTTACGGCAATTGTGCTGCAGCTGCTTTCTTTGCTGTCACCTTGGCTGATGTGGGGTGCCGAGATTTGGCTGATATCCACCACCATTGCCGCAAAGGGACTGAAGGATGCGGGGATGGCAGTGTACATAGAGTTACAAAAAGGGGATATCCCAGCTGCCCGTAAGGCGCTTGGCATGATCGTCGGACGGGACACAACTTCTCTGGACAGCCCGGAAATCGTGCGCGGCACGGTGGAGACGGTGGCGGAAAATATCGTCGATGGTATCATTTCTCCCTTGTTTTTTGCATTAATTGGCGGTGCTCCGCTCGCTATGGCTTACCGCGCGGTGAATACCTTGGATTCCATGGTGGGTTATAAGAATGACAAATACCGTGATTTAGGCTGGGCCTCCGCTCGGCTTGACGATATAGCTAATCTGATTCCGGCACGCTTTACGGCACTGCTGCTTGCCCTATGTGCCTGGGTGCTGCGGCTAGACTGGCGCAGAAGCCTGCGCACGGTCATCCGCGATGCCCGGCTTCACCCGAGCCCTAACAGCGGATTCCCGGAATCTGCCGTAGCAGGAGCGCTCGGCATCCGGCTGGGCGGGGAGAATGTGTACCATGGCGTAGTTTCCTTCCGCGCATATATGGGGGATCACCTGCGGCTCATGGAGCCGGAGGATATTATCCGGACGTGCCGCCTGATGAAGCTGTCAGCATCTCTATTCGCCGTTCTATGCGCAGTTGTGGCATGGATCTGGATAGGGGGCTGACCGATCAATGATGAATCTTTCGTTCGTGCTCGAACTTGTGCTGCTCCGACATGGGAGAACGGCGTGGAATGCTGAGAGACGTTATTTAGGGCACACGGATGTGCCGCTGCTGCCTGGTGCACTGGAGCCGGTGGCGAAATTTCAAGCGCAGCCTGAATTAGCAGGGGAGTTCTGGTCCATCTGGAGCAGTGATCTGCGCAGATGCCGGGAGACTCTGGCTTCCCTGAGCCCAGCCTTACAGCAGGAGGCCGTTTATGATACCCGTCTCCGTGAGCTGAACTTCGGAGATTGGGAAGGCTGTACCTATGACCAGTTGAAGGGCAATGAGATGTACCGAAGCTGGATCGATAATCCTGCGGCAGCGAATCCCCCTGGCGGTGAGGCTTGGGAGCAGTTTGAAGAGCGGATAGATAGCTTTATGAAGGAGCTGGGCCGGAGAGGCGAAGACACTCTGCGGCGGACTGGAATCGGTTCAATGGCCGGAATCAGCCAAACGGTTCGGAACCAAATCGCAGGGGATCAAGTTGAACACCATCAATCTGAACAGCATCAATATGAAACTCAACAAATTGAACGCCAAGGATCTGAACAACATCGATCTGAACAACATCGATCTGAACGCCAACAACCTGAACGTCAACAACCTGAACTCCATCGACCTGAACTCCATCGACCTGTACCCCATCAACCAGCACTGCCCCGGCCGGCTTCGACGGGAGAGCAGGGCACCCCGCAGATTCTCCGGGTACTTGTCGTCACGCACGGTGGGGTGATTCGTCACCTGCAGGCGAAATATACACCAGGGTCGGATTTTCACGGCACACCTGCACCGGCTCCCGGTGGAACAGCGGTAATCAAGCTTCAATGGGCTGAGGGCAGTTGGCATTCTTTTTGCTAAGGCAAAGGCCCCGGTCGTGTTAAAAAGCCTAACAGGCGGGAATTAATCCGGAGCTGCTGTAGATAGAAACTATCTGACCTACAAGGGTATAAAAGGATAAGCTGCCAAGAACCACAGCAGGGCCGTATGCCTGGACTGATGGTTCTTTTTTAATTGTAACAAATACAGGTTTCACCTATAATCCTTAAAAGAAGAACATGGAAATGGCATGTTTTGTGAATAACGTTTCATTAATCAGGAGGAATGACCATGCTGTCAGCAATTTATGAAGTAACTGGACGTATCGCACCACCCGACGAGAAAGCCTCCCTGCAGGCGGTTATGCGCCTGAATAACCTGACCAAACCCCCTGGAAGCCTGGGGCAGCTGGAAGCGCTCGCTGTAAGGCTAGCGGGGATTTCCGCTACGGAGAAACCCAGTTACCGGAAACGTACTGTCGTTGTAATGGCAGGGGATCATGGCGTGTGCAGTGAAGGCGTCAGTGCATTCCCTCAAGAAGTTACGGTGCAAATGGCCTACAACTTCCTGACCGGCGGAGCCGGGGTAAATGTACTGGCCCGTCATGCTGGTGCTGAAGTGAAGTTTGTCGATATCGGAATTAAGGGAGAGATTGAGCACCCGGAGCTTATTAACCGGAAAGTGCGTAAAGGCACAGCTAATATGGCTGTGGGACCGGCAATGAGCCGGGATGAGGCCCTGAGCGCTCTGCTCGCCGGAGTCAGAGTGGCACAGGAAGCTGTCAGCAACGGAACGGACCTGTTCATCACGGGTGAAATGGGGATTGGGAACACGACTGCAAGTGCAGCGATGTTATGCGCTTTTGAGAATCTC
The DNA here is from genome assembly GCF_042610485.1 of Paenibacillus oryziterrae. Lineage (NCBI taxonomy): Bacteria > Bacillati > Bacillota > Bacilli > Caryophanales > Paenibacillaceae > Paenibacillus > Paenibacillus oryziterrae. Next base: position 60,988 of record NZ_JBGJZO010000009.1, read on the forward strand.
TCTCCGGAAGTTGCCGTCGGCAGGGGGACAGGCATTGATGATGCCCGCCTGCGGAATAAAATCAATGTGGTAAGCAGAGCGCTCAGCGTTAACAAGCCGGATGCCGCTGACCCCATTGATGTGCTGTCCAAGGTAGGGGGACTGGAGATTGCCGGGTTGGCAGGTCTTATTCTTGGTGCGGCATCCTGCCGTGTACCGGTTGTCCTCGACGGCTTTATTTCTGGAGCTGCCGCGCTGGCGGCGAAGGCGATTGCACCAGAATCCACCGCTTATATGATCGCTGCTCATCTTTCGGGAGAGCAAGGACACCGGCTGCTGCTCCAGCGACTGGGTCTTGAACCGCTGCTTGATCTGGGATTGCGGCTTGGTGAAGGAACCGGCGGAGCCCTCTGCCTGCATCTGATCGATGCGGTGTCGCACATTATGAATGAGATGGCCACCTTCGACAGCGCAGGCGTATCCGGGGCGGAGAAGGGGCAGGAATGAATCTGCTGGTAACGGGAGGAGCCCGCAGCGGCAAAAGCGCCTTCGCAGAGAGGCTGGCAATGTCGCTCGCGGATCAAGCTTTATATATTGCAACCGGGCAGGCTTTCGACCGGGAAATGCAGGAGCGGATTGCGCTGCACCGGCAGCGGAGGAATGAGGCGGAATATGCGTGGGAGACGATAGAGGAGCCCCATGATTTAGCCGGTCTGATGGACAGGCTGCCTGCAGGGAAGACAGTCCTGGTAGATTGCCTGACTCTATGGTTGTCCAATGTACTGCTGTCCGTTGAAGACAGGGGAGACCGACAGGAGATTCTGGAAGCAGAAATTTCGCGCCTTGCGCAAAGTGCGGAGGCTTATGACGGAACTCTGATCATGGTCACGAACGAAGTGGGTGACGGAATCGTGCCGGAGTATGCTCTGGGCAGACTTTACCGTGATTTGGCCGGGATGATGAACGCCGGACTTGCCCGGCAGTGCAATCAGGTATTTCTGGTTACTGCGGGTATTCCGATTGAGCTGAAGAGCAGGGAGTACAAATGCTGAGCGGGCGCAGGGATGCCATTGCGGCGGCCTTTCAGTTTCTGTCACGGTTTCCGGTGAAGACTAGCCCGGAGTTTAATTCCGGGCTGATGAAACAAAGTGCAGTGTATTATCCGCTGGTTGGTGCAGCTATCGGCGCAACCGTTGCAGCGGGTGCAGCAGCAGCTGGTCTGCTGCTGCCAGCTCTTCCCGCAGCAGCAGTTACCCTCATTCTGTGGGTCTGGCTGACCGGCGGGCTGCATTTGGACGGCTGGATGGATTCTGCTGATGCGCTATTCAGCTACCGGAGCCGAGAGCGGATGCTGGAGATCATGAAGGACAGCCGCGTGGGGGCAATGGGAGTGCTGGCCTGTGTGCTGCTGCTCCTGCTCAAGGCATCGCTGCTTGCCGCCCTCCTGGACGGCGGGCAGCTCTATGCACTGCCCCTGCTGCTCCTCCCTCCGGTGTGGAGCCGCTGGTTCATGGTCCGGGCGATGGCCCGCTGGCCGCTCGCCCGTGCCGGGGAAGGCCTGGCCGGCAGCTTCGCCGGCCTGCCGCCCGCAAGCGAGAAGCGCGCGCTCCTCTGGGCCGCGCTGCTCTCGCTGACCGCCGCCGCGCTGACGCTGGCCGGCGGCGGCCTGGCAGCGGGGCCGCTCGTGCTTGCGGCCCTGCTGCTGCTGCCGGGTGCCGCCGCCATGTGCGGCACCCGGGCCGCGCACCGCGTCAGCAGCCGGCTCGGCGGGCTCACCGGCGATGTATACGGTGCGCTGAACGAACTGCTGGAAGCAGCGCTTCTTCTGCTGCTTGTGCTGCTTCAGCACAATATGNTGCTTGCGGCCCTGCTGCTGCTGCCGGGTGCCGCCGCCATGTGCGGCACCCGGGCCGCGCACCGCGTCAGCAGCCGGCTCGGCGGGCTCACCGGCGATGTATACGGTGCGCTGAACGAACTGCTGGAAGCAGCGCTTCTTCTGCTGCTTGTGCTGCTTCAGCACAATATGCTGTAGGTGTCGTCGAAGAAAGAGAGGGGAACCGCTTGAGTCAGGAAAGAGTACCACATTGTATTAATCAGCCCGCCCCCGTCCTGATGCTGCAGGGGACGGCTTCCGATGTCGGCAAAAGCCTGGTGACCGCTGCGCTTGGCCGGATCATGCGGCAGGATGGATATCGTCCGGCCCCCTTTAAGTCGCAGAACATGGCGCTGAACTCTTACGTCACTGCAGACGGCAAGGAAATCGGCCGCGCTCAGGGGATGCAGGCAGAAGCTTACGGAATTACGGCAACCACCGATATGAATCCGATTCTGCTGAAGCCTTCAGGAGAGATGAGTGCACAAATTGTGGTGCACGGCGTACCGCATGCCGCACTTAGCGCCAGGGAATACCGGGAGAAGTTTCTTCCGGAGGCCAAGAGCACCGTGCTTGAGGCACTTGGAAGATTGCGTGAAGACTTTGATATCGTGCTGATTGAAGGAGCGGGAAGCCCTGCCGAGATCAATCTGAAGGACCGGGATATCGTGAATATGAATCTGGCCGGATGGGCGGATGCTCCGGTACTGCTGGTTGCCGATATTGACCGGGGCGGCGTATTTGCCTTTATAGTAGGAACATTGGAACTGCTGGAGCCTCATGAACGCACCCGGGTCAAAGGCTTTATCATTAATAAATTCCGCGGAGACCTGTCACTGCTTCAGCCCGGACTCGATTGGCTGGAGGAGCGGACCGGCATCCCGGTGCTTGGAGTTCTTCCGTTTCTGCCGCAGCTGCGCATAGAGGCGGAAGATTCAGTGGTGCTTGAAGGCACATCAGGCCGTAAGGATACTGGGAACGGCAAAGAACTGGATATAGCAGTTATCCGGTATCCACGGATATCCAACTTTACAGATTTTGATCCGTTGGGGGATGAGCCGGACACAGCAGTGCGCTATGTGACTCGCGCGGAGGAGCTTGGTACTCCCGATGCAATCCTCCTGCCCGGCACCAAGAATACGGCTGCGGATCTGCACTATTTGAGAGAGCAAGGCTTTCCTGCCGCTATAGAAGCAGCACTGCGCCGGGGAACCCGTCAGCTTGCAGGAATCTGCGGAGGGTACCAGATGCTGGGGAGCAGGCTTCTTGATCCTTATGCGGTGGAGAGCAGTGAGCCGGGAGAAAATGAGGGGCTGGGTTACCTTCCGCTCACTACAACGTTTCTCGAAACGAAGACTACAGTAAGGGTCAGTGGATGTCTGGCTGAGAATCACCCCCTTCGGCTTAGAACCGTTTCCGGTACTGACGATGAACTGCTTCCAGTAGAAGGTTATGAAATTCATATGGGTACGACAACGAATCTGGAGCCTTCATCGGTGCTACCGTTATTCCTCCTGACCGGTCAACAGGGAGAGCAGGTGCTGGAGGGCTGGGGAACCCGGGATGGAGTAATCTGGGGTACTTACCTGCACGGGCTGTTTCACAATGACGGGCTGCGGAGAGCGTGGCTGAATGGACTTCGTGCTTCGAAGGGATTGCAAGATGTAGCGGAGACATTCGCTGCGGCTGAGCTTCGGGAAGAGGAGTTCGATCGTCTGGCAGATGCGGTACGTGAAAGCTTAGATATGCGCAGAATTTATGAAATTATGGGGCTTTCCAGAAGTGAGGGATAGTTTGTGTTTATAGCCCTACTGCTCTTTGTAGTCGCCGGTCTGGCCGAGATTGGCGGAGGATATCTGGTGTGGCTGTGGCTGAGGGAATCCAAGCCGCTGTGGTATGGTCTGGCCGGGGCTGCCATTCTCGTAGCTTACGGGATCATCCCTACACTGCAAAAGTTCCCTTCGTTCGGAAGGGTGTATGCAGCGTATGGAGGCGTGTTTATTGTACTCGCCGTTCTGTGGGGCTGGCTGGTGGATAAAAAAACTCCGGATCTATACGACTGGATCGGTGCAGCCATTTGTGTACTGGGAGTGTCGGTTATGCTTTGGGCGCCAAGGCATGGCGGCTGAGACTTTGAGAATACTGATGTGCTTTTGATCCTAATAAATTTCATTTGAAAAAAAGGGCTATTTCACAGAGGTTAACTGCTGACCTCCTGAAATAGCCCTTTTACATGGTACTGTCCTTATATTTTGAACTGCTGCACAGCCTTCTGAAGTTGAACAGCCAACTCGTGCAGGTGATCTACCGTCACTGAATGGCCTTCAAGTTCAGCCTGCTGACGCGCATAATTCTCGGTCAGCTCTGCAGCACTATTCTGGGATTTGGCGGTAATTTGTGCCGTCTCCTCGACAGATGCGCTAACCTCTTCGGTGCCTGCTGAGATCTCTTGGGTGGCTGCTGATACGGATTGAACACTGTTGCTGATGCTTTGAATCAGAATGAGTAAGTGGTTGAACGCATTACCGGCTTCCCGTACCTTGCCTACCCCGGAAGCTACTACGGAATTCACATGATTCATTTCGGTGACGGAACGATTCATATCGTCCTGTAGCCCAAGCAGGAATTCACGGATCTGCTCGGTAGCATTGCGGGATTGCTCGGACAGCTTGCGCACTTCGCCAGCGACTACGGCAAATCCCCGTCCGTGTTCCCCGGCGCGTGCAGCCTCGATGGAGGCGTTCAGCGACAGCATTTGAATCTGCTTCGTAATTTCGGTGATGCCTTGTACAACCTCGCCGATCATCAGGGAACGTTCGTTCATGATCTGGAATTGTTCCAACGATTGCTCAGACGCAAGCTCCACCTGGCGCATTTGTTCAACTGCGCTTTGGGCAATCTCATTGCCGCCTTCCGCTTTGGCGGAGGCTTCATTAATCTGCTCCGTAACTTCACCGGCTGCGGAGGCAATATGCTGGATACCAATGTTGATTTCATCCATTGCACGGGAGTTGTCGAGTGCGCTGTTCGCGATCGCCTGGCTACCTATGCCGATTTCTTCAACAGACATGGAAGAGCGGTTAGCCATGTCGTTCAATTCCTCCACGCGATCCTTCAGTTCATTGGAACCGGATACTACCGTTTCAGAAGTTTCCAGAACATGCCCGATCATTTCTTTCAGATGCGAAGTCATTGTTTGGAAGCTATCGGAGAGCTGGCCGACTTCACCCTTAGTGGTAATATTCAACTGCTCTGTGAAATCCCCTTGGGCCAGCTTATTGCTATATACTGCCAGCTGCGTGAGGGGCTTGGTAATCCGGAGACTCATAAACCAGGCAGCGCCGACGCCGATTATTAAGGACAGCAGAGTTATGCCTGCGCTGGTCCAGAGGATGCTATTCATTTTATCTTGGATAAAGTCTACATTCGCACTGACACCTAGAACTAGCGTCGTGCCTGTTAATCCTATGTATGATGTCTTATGTGCGCCGTGGGTATCGGTATAAATTTCACTCAGTGCAGCTTTTCCGACTTTTCCTTTGGTTGCCTGCACCATGGCCGGCTGTACTGCGATTTCTTCTTTAGCCTTCAGTTTGGCACCTTGATCCGCGGTTATTACTGTGGCTTTTCCATCCTTCAGATTCGCAAGGAAGATCGTCTCTACCTGATGCTGCTTTATTTTGTCCTTAAAATAGAATTCGACATTCATAATGGCTTGCTCGCTGCCCTGACCTGCCTGTTGGGCTGTCGTAGTGTTAAGCTTGCTGTTAATATCATCAATCGATACGGTGAGTAGTTTATCGATTTGCGGTACTACATAACTGTCAAACGTGCTGACCGATATAAAGTAAAAACTGACGCTTAATAGGAGTGATGTAAGTAATAAAACAACGAACAATAAGCGTGTGAATCTTTGACTGATCGAATGCCTGTTCCGTAACATAAACTTCTCTCCTTTTTTGTATCTGTAGATCGGGATGCTCATTCAGTATAGTTGATAACTATTCTATAGAATTAACCTCCGGTTGAATAGTGAAAAATATGAATTTTAATGCAAGGTTTCAGCAAAATATGATATATTGTCATTTATTTTCGGTATTTTTAATGTTTTTTTGAATATCCATGTTAGGTATTATTGAAAATTAATCATCTTTATTTCCAGTACAAGGATGGGCTTACCTTAAATGTGTATCGTATTTAGGTTGGATTTGCTGTCCTGTGAACTATTGTGACACCAGCACGCAAAAAGGTGCTCTGCAAGCCATTGTTCGGCTGCAGAGCACCTTTTTGAGAAGCGTCTGATTAGAGATGAAGCACCGTTAACTCTTTAGGGAAGCTAGTTAGTGTCGCCGCTCCGCCGTCGGTTATTATGAGGTCGTCTTCAATACGTACTCCGGCAAGACCCGGCACATAGATGCCTGGTTCAACGGTGAACACATTACCACTTTGAATAAAATCTCCGTTTAATCCGTGAAGGGAAGGATATTCGTGGGTGTCCATGCCCAGTCCGTGACCTACGCGGTGCACGAAATAAGAGCCGAACCCGGCTGCTTCAATGACTTCACGGGCCGCCCGGTCAACCGAACCAAACGTAGCTCCCGGTCTCGAAGCTGCGATTCCCGCTTCATTGGCGGCAAGCACCGTATTATAGATAGTGATTAGCTGGCTGTCTACTTCCTCTACCGCAAAGGTGCGTGTAATATCCGAGGCATAACCTCCGGCAAAGACGCCAAGGTCGAACATGATGAAATCGCCTGGCTGGATTACCCGGCTACCCGGCACTCCATGCGGGAGTGCGGTGTTTGGACCGGACAGCACCATCGTATCGAAGGAAGGACCGGAAGCCCCCACCTTTTTCATCAGATAATCAAGCTCGGCAACCAGTTCAATTTCACTTACCCCCTGTTTGACGTGCTGGAGCCCGCGGCGCAGTACTTCTTCAACCAGCTCAGCAGCATACTTCATCTTGCTGACTTCCTCAGGAGTTTTAATCGCACGCATTTGGCGGAGCAGCGGGCCGATATCACTGAAATGATCTGCGGGAACGGAATGGGACAGTAATTCAAATCGGGCTACGGTAAAATGCTCTTTCTCAATACCAAGCGTATCCAGCTTCGTGCTGCTAAGTTGCTTGGTCAGAAGCTCGTATGGATTGTCTGTATCGCTATGGGTCAGAATCGTTTGTACAGAGGATGCTGCATGAGCGGCTTCGGCATCAAGTGCCGGAACGATCAGGACAGGTTCTTCTCCCCGTACCAGCAGCAGTCCCAGGAACCGCTCATGCGGATTACAGGCAAAACCGGTTAAATAGTAGACATGTTTGGGATCGGTTATGAGCATGGCATCAAGCCCGCTACCTGTCATCCCCTGCTCCAGAGTGCTGAGAGCATGATTCATTCAGAATTTCCCCTTTCGGACTTCGCGTTGAAACCACAATGTGTACATTATAAATCATAATAAGACGCAGTGCACCGGTGAACTAAGCTGCCATTCTCAGCTCCGTCCGCATATTGCTTTCTCCATAGTGCAAAGAAGCTCCCTGGCGCAAGTCCACAAGCTTGCCGATAGCTGCAGTTCGAATCGTTTCATTCGCATAAGCCAGCTCCAGCATCGCTGCGGCATCCCCGTCCTCGTAGGCCAGAGCAAGTACGCTCAGGTAAGTAATGAAGGCTTCCTCAACCGGAGCTTTGGGACCGTCTGTATTCAGTTCTTTCCTGACCGCATGAAGGGCCTGCCTGGCCCGGTGAAGGGACGATTTGATGGCGCCTTCCGTCGTTTCCAGCATTTCTGCTGTTTCTTGGGATGAGTAGCCAAGCACATCCCGGAGCAGGAACACGATGCGCTGAAGAGGTGATAGATGTTTGATCAGCGCATGGAACAGGATTTCAGTCTCCAAGGCGCTGTGATTGTGTGACTGCGTCTCTTTAATCTGCATTTCTTCCAGGATGCGGTGATAAACCGCGTTTCTCCTCACCGTATCAATCCAGGTATTTTTGGCGATCCGCAGCAGCAGGGCTTCCGGATTGGTATGAGTAGAGTTTTTCAGCGCCGTCAAGCCTTTTACCCAGGTATCCTGAGCAAGATCCTCCGCATCCCAGGCTGACTTCGTCAGGGACAGACAGTATCGTTTCAATGCCGCGGCCAGCGACTGCAGATTGGCTTCATCAGACACAATGTCATTGCTATATTCTCCAAGGATCATCATTGTACTATCCCCTTCAACGTTTAATTAATAAACACATGCTTCCTGCTGTATAAACGAACTAAGAATGCTCAAAGATACGTTTTTCCTGCAAAAATATTTCTGAAAGAAACACGTATCCTGCAATACTCCTTCATCGTTTACAGGTTAAGACTGCAAGGTCATAATAAGGAGGAATACTCATGAATGTGATTCCCTATGTTGTTGAACAGACCAGCCGTGGTGAACGGTCGTATGATATCTACTCCAGACTGCTGAAGGACCGGATTGTATTCGTCGGCGCCGCCATTGATGATGCACTCGCGAACAGTATTATCGCCCAGCTGTTGTTTCTGGCTGCAGAAGACCCGGATAAGGAGATTCACATGTACATTAACAGTCCGGGGGGCTCAACTACGGCAGGCTTTGGCATTTATGATACCATGCAGGTGATCAAACCGCAGGTGAACACGATTTGCACAGGTTTCGCGGCATCTTTCGCATCCTTGCTGCTGCTGTCCGGTGCCAAGGGCAATCGCTTCGCGCTGCCGAACAGCGAGATTATGATTCATCAGCCGCATGGCGGGGCACAGGGGCAAGCCAGTGATATTGCCATTAGCGCAAGACGTATCCTGCAGATCAGGGAGAAGATTGTTCAAATTACCGCCGAACGAACCGGGCAGCCTCCGGAGAAAGTCGAAAAGGATATGGACCGGGATTATTTTATGTCGGCACAGGAAGCGCTGGAATACGGCATTATCGACAAAGTTATCACCACATTGTAAGTAGAGGAGCGGATGGATATGCTAGAGGCATTGCAAGGTAAAGAGGTAACGGTTAATTTCCTCGATGGATACAGCGTAAAAGGCGGTACCCTGGAAGCAGTGGATGAACGGTTCGTGAAGTACCGGACCGAGTTTCAGGTTCTCTATATTCCTATCAGTTCCATCCGGGCGGTAACGATCGATACGAAACCGCAGGAGCGTCCGCGGGTAGGGTTCGGACAATAAGACAATAGGCTGACCTATCTGTAGACAACGTCTACGGTTGGGTCAGCCTATTTTTTTTGATAAATCAAACAGCAGTTCATGTCAGAGCGTCGTGAGCCTTAAGCAACAGGAGTTCCATTCGGTACATTCCGGTCCGGAGCCAGCAGGACGACATCTCGCTCTTCGGGTACACCGCCCAGCACGAGAACTTCGGAGAGAAAGCCGGCTATACGCCTCGGCGGGAAGTTCACAACCGCAGCAATCTGGCGGCCGATTAATAATGAGGGCTCATAATGTTTAGTAATTTGTGCGCTGGATGCTTTGATCCCGAGCTCTCCGAAATCAATAGACAGCTTAATGGCCGGCTTGCGTGCTTGCGGAAAATCCTCAGCGGTCACAATGGTCCCGATCCTTATGTCCAGCTTCATGAAATCTTCAATAGTTGCCAATGTGTACACGCCTTTCTCCTTGGAATTAAATGTTGTAACATGATCTTAGAATAAATGTGCATAAAAGGCCAGTTTACTATGGGGATTGAAGCCTTTATGCCAGGAGAGAGGTTGCCCGTATGGATGGTAGAATCGTAATTGTCACCGGAGCCAATTCCGGGATGGGACTAGCCACAACGGTTGAATTGGCTCGGAGGGGAGCCACGGTTATTATGGCCTGCCGCAGCCGGAGCCGCGGGGAAGAGGCGCTGGAGAAAGCGCGTGAGAAGAGCGGTAGTCCGAATATCGAGTTGATGTTATGTGATTTATCATCAATTGAAGACATCCGCCGGTTTGCAGAGGAGTTTACCGTGAAGTATCCGGTGCTGGATGTATTGGTTAATAATGCCGGAGTAGTATCGGTTAAGCGCCAACTGACTCAAGACGGGTTTGAACTGGACCTCGGCGTTAACCATCTGGGTCACTTTCTGCTTACCAGCCTTCTGCTGGAATCCCTTGAGAAGGCGGAGCAGGGGCGTATTGTGGTAGTTGCATCGGGCGCTTATAAAATTGGAGCTATGCACTACGATGATCCGACGCTCTTGAAGGGCTACAATCCGGCCAAGGCATATGCCCGCTCCAAGCTGGCTAACATCCTGTTCACCAAGGAACTGGCTGCCAGACTGAGAGGTACCCGTGTGACGGTCAATTGCGTACATCCGGGCGCAGTTGGAACCAGTATCGGGGTTAACCGGGAGACCGGGTTTGGCCAGTCGGTGCTGAAGCTCCTGTCCTTGTTCTTCCTGACACCGGAGAAGGGAGCAGATACAGCTATATATCTGGCAACCGCACCGGAACTGAGCGGAATTACGGGACAATACTATTACCGGAGGCAGATTAAGGAGCTGACGCCCCGGGCGGATAATATGGTTGAGGCGGAGAAGCTGTGGCAGTGGAGCAGTAAGCAAGTCGGTCTGGGTTGACTGAACGGGAACATTGAATTAACTTGGAACAAGCAGATATTGCTTTAAGGGAAACGTATCCCAATATACACAGTCTGATGGAGGCATAGAAGAGATGGACGCTCAGCACTATATAATAGAAGATGCAACAATGGAAGATTTACCGGCCATTGTGGAGATTTATAATTCTACGATTGCCGGGCGGGTAGTTACCGCCGATCTGGAACCTGTCAGCGTAAGTGACCGGGTGAAATGGTTCAATGAACATAACAGCCACCACCGCCCGCTGTGGGTGCTTAGAAAGGACGGGGTAATTGCCGCCTGGTTCAGCTTCCAGTCGTTCTACGGCCGGCCGGCCTATAATGGAACTGCAGAGGTCAGTATATATGTAAGTGAGAATTTTCGCGGCTGCGGAGCCGGCACGATCCTGATGAGCAAAGCACTGGAGGAATGTCCGCGGCTTGGCGTCAAGAATCTGGTAGGATTCGTATTCGGACATAACGAGCCAAGTCTGAAGCTGTTGCAGAAATTCGGATTTACCCAGTGGGGACTGCTTCCCGGAGTGGCCCTGATGGACGGCATCGAACGTGACCTGGTCATTATAGGACGCAAATTATAATATATGAGCATTCGTTGCACAAAAAAAGAAGGCTGGATGCCCAGACCTCCTTTGTACGAGTAACGAATGCGTTTTCATAACTTATAAGAGCTTTGTTGTGATGCAGTCTCTTCTGTCTGGGAAGACTGGGCATCAATCCAGTGATCCGACCACGACTGCATATCGCGGATGACCTGCTCCAGTGCCCGTCCCTTGTCTGTCAGAGAATATTGAATTCTGACTGGCGTTTCGGGGAATACCTCACGCAGGACGATGCCTTCTGCTTCGAGATCTCTCAGCCGTTCCGACAAGAGTCTGCCGCTGACAGGGAGTGCGGCTTCAATAGCACCGAAGCGCTGCGGGCCTTGAAGGAGCTGATAAATGATCAGACCGGTCCAACGTTTGCCCATAATATCCATGCCTTTTTGCAATTTGGGACATAACTCTTCCCTCTTCATTTGGCTCACCTCTTTGGTTGTATTATAAACGAAAAGGCAAATAACTAAAACAAATTTTAACTATATAGATTGAACTTGAAAAAACAACAAAAGGGAAAAGTGACGGAGGGGTTGTTTGGAACTGGAGGAGCGAAAGCGATCGCCCGAAAGCTTTCCAAAGGAAAGCTCGCTGAAAGCATATGCTATGTTTGGATTTCTACCGCTCTTAGCGGAAATAAATCAGGAAATCCAAACATAACAGCGGCCAGAAGTCCAAACATTCATCGTAGTTACGGCCAGACCTTAAAGTTGTAAAATCTCAAGCTCAATATCTATAACCCCTAGACCCGAAGGAGAGATGCACTGTGGCAAAAAAGAAAAAAACTCCGGCACCACCGCGCACACCTGCCGCAGATAGCCCGGCAACACTGAAGGATATGCTGAGCAGCGAGGTGCTTGGCAAGCTGAAGGCACAGACCGATGCCTGGAAAGCGGAAGAGAACGAACGTAAGGAGGCTGTCCGCAAGGCCGCGGAAGAGCAGCGGCAGGCGGAACAAAAGCGGCTCGACAATGATTTCGGGCATCTGTTGAAGAACAGCAGCCAGGACTGGCGGAATTTCAAGTAAGCTTGAATTCGACTTAAGGAGCTGACCCATATGAGAGTAGGCGTAGTATCGGATACGCACATGTCCAGAATGTCGAAAGCCCTGCCCCAGGCACTGATAGAGGAGTTCAGCCAGGTGGATCTTATTCTTCATTTGGGGGATTGGGTCGTCATGGAAGTCTATGAGCAGCTGTCTGCACTCGCTCCGGTGGAGGGTATAGCCGGAAATAATGACGGAGAAGAAATCATCCGCAGGTTCGGAGAACGCAAGGTCATTGAACTGGATGGCATCCGCATTGGGATGGTGCACGGACATACACCTTATTCCGGCAAAGGAACGGACGGGAACGCGTTGAAGGCTTTCGCCGGCATCGAGCTGGATTGTATTCTTTTCGGGCATTCGCATCAGCCGCTGATCAGGAACGAGAGCGGGATTCTGCTGTTTAACCCGGGTTCACCGACGGATAAGCGCCGTGAGCCGTTATATTCCTTCGGTCTGCTGGAGATCGGCGGCGGTTCAATCAGTGCGCGGCATATCTTTTACGGGTCCAAAAAATAACTGAACTAAGTCCATGGAATGGTGCAGAATCTCCATGGGCAATTCCCGGGCATAGCATTACCATAAGGTACAAATGGCTGATGCCGGAATCGAGGTTCATGAATGCGGAAATTTACGATTGAACAAGGAAGTCTGGAGAATCTGGAGCTGCTGGCTCCATTATTTGATCAGTACAGGGTGTATTATGGGCAGCAGTCCGACCTGAGGGCGGCGTATGATTTCCTGGGCGAACGCCTCCGCTTCAATGAAAGTGTTGTCTATTTGGCGGTGGAGGGTGAAGGGAGCGATAAGCGGGCAGCAGGCTTCACGCAGCTGTATCCGTCGTTTTCTTCCGTTACGATTCAGCGTCTTTGGATCTTGAACGATCTGTTTGTGCATGAAGCTTATCGGGGCAGGGGTGCCGGAGCTATGCTGCTTGAGGCCGCTCGCGCCTATGCGCTGTCGACCGGAACCAAAGGATTATCACTGACCACGATGACTGACAATACAGTTGCTCAGCGTCTCTATACGGCCAGTGGCTATGTCCGGGACGAGGAGTTTTACACCTATAATCTTTATTTCAGTAAGGAGTAATCATGTGACTAACAGTAAGAAGCTGGCTGTCTTTTTTGATCTGGATGATACCTTGTACAATCATTTGGTTCCTTTTCAGGATGCGGTGAAAGAAGTTCTGGGGCTGGAGGAGAGCTGTGTGGATATGGCCGGGTTGTTTCATACCGTCCGGCATCATAGCGATCTGCTCTGGCCCAGATATTTGGCAGGTGAGCTTGGACTCGAGGAGATTCGGCTCATACGGATGGAGCTGGCGTTTGCGGAGTTTGGCTTGCCACTTGCTCCTGGGGAAGCAGCCAAGGTTCAGGAAGTATATATCGGACGGCAATATACCATTGAAATGATTGAAGGGGTACTTCTCCAGCTTCAGCGGTTTATAACTGGCGGACATATCGTAGGGATCATTACGAACGGGCCGGAAGATCACCAGTGGAAGAAAATTCAGGCGCTGGGTGTGGACAAGCTGATCCCCCGTGAGCGTATATTTATCTCCGATGCTGTAGGGATTGCCAAACCGGACCCGGAAATCTTCGCTTACGTCAATCGTATGACAGGCACCACACCGGATCAATGTTTATACGTGGGAGATACATGGACTAATGATGTGGTGGGTGCGCTGGAAGCCGGTTGGAAGGTATGCTGGTATAATCCGCGGGGCCGGGAGCCGCTCACGGCGCATGAGCCGAGTTATACGTTCACCAGCTATGAGGAATTTGGCAGGCTGCCGATTCTATAAACAAGAAAAAGCAGGATAACCGTACATCGAGACGGCTATCCTGCTTTTTCTTCGTATAACATGTAGAACCGGGTTATTCCATCCCCTTAAGCTTCACTTTAGCAAAAAGCTGCTCCACTGGTCATTTATTGAACCAGCGGAGCAGCTTTTAAATTGTTCCAATTATTCGGCGAATTCGTAGGTAGGGTCGGTTAACTGCAATCTATCCTTGAGACCGGATGTGGCATAAATTTTGTTATCATCCGTAATGAAGAAGGCTTCGACATTCTCGGGAAGGGAGTCCAGATATTTCATTCCATCTTCAATCCCCATCAGAAAGACTCCTGTTGAAAGGGCATCCGCATCTGTCGCGTTCGGGCTCATGATCGTAAGGCTCTTCAGCCCGTTCTGTGAAGGGAACCCGGTGCGAGGGTCGAGGATATGATGGTAGCGTACCCCGTCCTGGATGAAGAAACGTTCATACACACCGGAAGCATCGATAACTTCGTCACTGATCTTAATTGTTCCCAGTTGGGTACCACGGCTTTGGTCCGGATCCTGCAGGCCGATATTCCACTGTGAGCCGTTAGGCTTATTGCCCAGGGCGATAATACTGCTTCCGCCCAGGTTGATCATGGCACTGTCCAGACCTTGCTCTTTCAGGTAATCCGCAACACGGTCAGCAGCATATCCTTTGCCGATGCCGCCTAAATCAAGCACCATGCCTTCTTTAGCCAGCATTACGGTTTTAGCCGCATCATCGATGATTACATCCTTGTAGTTAGTTAAAGCCCGGGCGGCTTCAATATCCGCTTCCGGCGGCACGCTTTCGCCTCCGTTGCCGATATTCCAAAGATCCACCAGCGGACCGATGGTAGGGTCGAACAGCCCGTCCATTTCTTCAGCATATTTCAAGGATTGTTTGACGACATCCAGAGTTTCGTCCGAAACGGCAACGGGATTCTTGCCGGCCGCCTGATTAATGGCGTACACTTCTCCGCCTTCTTTGGTCCGGCTCAGCTCCAGATCCATACGCTCCAGCATAGCCTGGATATCATCCATATTCTTCTGGGTAGCATTATCGCCGAAAACTTTGATATTCACAACAGTATCGTAAATATAGTACGTCTGAGTCAGAGATTTGGTACCGCCTTCGTCGGAGACGGTCGCACCGCCGTTAGAAGTTTGATCCCCTTCATTGGAGACGTTCGCGCTACCATTTGAGCTTTGCGCGCCGTCATTTTCTTTATTATTGCCAAGTAGCAGCCAAGCGCCGACAGCAATTGCAATGATGAGAATGGCAGCGACAATAAAAGTTGTTTTTTTGTTCTTAAACATAGTTCACCATCCATAAAGTTAGTATCACGATCACAATATTACTATCATACCCTAGATGAGGGCAAGCTGGATACTCCATTCATGGCAAATCGGGCAATAAAAAACCGCCCCGAATGTCGAAGGAGCGGCCAGGAAATGGAGCTTCAGAGGACGCATGGACAGTTAATCCAGCATGTACTCATTATATTTATTTTTGCGTGGATTAAGCACGAATAGAATGCCGCTCACATATCCCGTAACAGCATTGAAATTCCGTTTCAGGGTTTCTTTTCCCGTTAAATAGGTTAACGTCCACAGCAGAGCGGCGAAGTTCTTCACCGGTGCTTTACGCAGCTGAAGCAAATAATAATGATTGACCGCGGTAGCCTTAGCCACACGTCCGGCCTTGTCCCGGGAGCGCGGAGATTCATGATGAATAATCTTCATCTCCGGATTGATGACAAGTCTGCCGTAACGGCTGGCCAAATGGCACATATATATATCGTCGGCAACGGCGTAACTCGTCATCCACGGATAAGGCTTCATATCCCGCAGCGCAGATCTCCGGAAGGACATGTTGCAGCCGTGAAAGAAATCTGTTTCAAAAATGCTGCTAGTCTCTCCCCAGAGAAGCAGTGAACCCGCCAGTGTACTTGGGGAAAGCCTGCCCGGGGATCCGGACATCTGGCAGGTAAGCCTGCCGAGAAGCTTCCCCGATGCACTGCTCGTGAGCCCTTTGGCGACACCGCCAACACCTACAATTCCGGGGTCCAGTGCGTAGGTACCCAGCATCCTCCGGATATATAGAGGGTCATCCAGTTCAGCGTCATCATCAAAGGTCAGCAGAATCTCCCCGTCAATCTTTTCCAGTGCTTCGTAGCGGGAGAGCCAGACGCCGGGTTTTGTTTTTTTATAGTAATGCAGCTCCGCCTGAGGAAGTCCGCCCAGAATATCACGGTATTGATTCAGCACATTATGCGGAATTTCACCGTCGTCGACGATAAGCAGCTCAAGCTTAATCCCCTCAAGCCGCTGCTGCCGGCCGATGGATTCGATACAACGAGTCAGATCGGAAATACGGTTCCGCGTAGGAATTACAATGGACAGATCATGCATGCCCTCTGCCTCCCTCTCTATGGTTTCTCTCGTATACATCTTAACTCCCTCATTAGTAGGCCGTATATACCACTTTCGTTTACTTTTTTTCATCTTGACAGCGTATATAATGTAGGCATAGCGTCCGATCATACTCCAGCAGGAAGAAGGGGTTGCATCATGCATATCGGAATTTTTATGCATACGAATTACTTTGAAGACTTTTTTGGGAAGGGACTTGGGATTAATGAAGAGGAATATGTGACTTCCTATCACAACGACTTTTCGTTTGATTATGCAAGACTCCTCCGAAGATATGGTATTCATACAACCATCTATAATTTCACAGTGAAAGGAGACAGCATCCGCTCCTACCGCCACGGGGTTGTGGATTGTACGGTGAAGTTTATTCCAGTCGGCAGGCTATACAAGGCTTATAGAGCGATTCCCAATTCTCACCGGACTCCGATCGGCAAATTTGTATCCCAATATGTAGCTACTTTAGGGAGTGGCTTGGAGGATATTTTGCGTGAGGATGGCATTAACCTGATTTACGCCCAGGAATATGCATCCGGACGATTTGAGGTGCTGGCACGAGCCGCGAAGCATTTAAAGTTACCGATTATTGCGGCCTATCACGGGGGAAGTATCCATAAATGGATTCTGCCGATTAAGAAGCTTACACTCCATAAGGCAAGCTTTCTCACAACGCTGAATGAAGATGAGCAGCGCAACATGACTGACCGATTTCCACGGATGGCAGACCGGATTAAACTTATCCCCAATTTCGTCAATGCGTCCATTTTTTATCGCAGGGACAAGGAACAGGCGCTTGCTGCGGTTGGCTTGAATCCGGATAACCGTTATATCATAACGGTGGGCCGGATATTCGAACACCAAAAGGCTCATTCCTTGCTCGTGGAAGCGGCAGAGCAACTGAAGGATATGCAGCACCTTAAGGTGCTTATTGCCGGAAGAGGACCGGACGAGCACAGTTTGAAGGAACTGATCAAGCAAAAGGGTCTGGAGGATAAGGTCATCCTGCTTGGCTCCATCCGTGACAAAGAAGTGTTGGCCAACTACTATAATGCTTCTGAACTGTTTGTGCTTCCCTCCCGTTATGAGGGCCTGCCGCTGGTGATTCTGGAAGCAAGTGCCTGCGGACTGCCGACGGTGGCTTTTAATGTGATGGGGGTTAGAGGGCTTGTGCGGAACGGTGAGAACGGACTGCTGGCGGAGAATCTCGATCCCAAAGGGCTGGCGGACGCCATGCGTGAGCTGCTGGATGATGTGGAGACACGGGAACGAATGGGGAAAGCAGCGAAGGCAATCGTTGAAATCAATTATTCGGAAGATGAGATCAGCGCGCGACTGATTCGCCTATTTCAAGAGAGTATCGGAAATGAGGCTGTGCTGAGGTTATGGCCCAAGCGGGAGACCGGCGCGTTTGACTCTGGGATATTGCGGCAATAAGGACGGCAGCGTAAGTGGTCAGAGGCGGGTTCGGCTGAGAGAACAGTTGGGGATGGAAGACGACGCTAGAGTGAGGTTTCGTTAAGGTGATGGAAATGCTGAGCGAGATAAAACATCTGAGTGATGGAAGACGCGATAGCGAAGAAAACGTCAAGATGATAGAAAACGCTAGAGTAAGGAAGAACGTCAAGGTGATGGAAAACGCTACAGTGAGGAAAAATGACGTCAGAGCGAATCTCGCACTGACGTTTTTATCGTTTAGGGGTAGTAGCAGGGGCATCGTGAGTATTAGCTCCATTTTGTACCGTTAATGAGCTAGCCTTCCAAGTGGCAAAAGGTCTGGATTAACGCCAGTTTTTCCAGTTAATTGCCTTCAAATAGCGAATGTGGCTGAATTAGCGCCATATTTTCCATCTAAGTAGTCTGGAGCGTTGGCCCGAAGTCCAAGCTTTCACCGAAGATACGAAATCGCGCAAATGGCGAAATCTTAAACTCAGTTTATATTACTCTTAATTACTTTCGATTCACTCCTGTACTAAAGCGGCCATCCGCTTGCGGATTGGCAGCACGGCAAGAGTGCTAAGGATGAGGCAGAAGGCAACGATATAGAAGGAATAGTAGGCACCGATTCCGTCGTTGGCAATACCAATCAGGAGATTAACCGCCATGGCGATCAAGGTGCCGCACATCAGGATCAGTCCGGTGGCGTAGGAAGCAGCTTCCTTGAAGGCCGTACGGATTGTGCTCATCAGCGTCGGGTAGATCACGGAGAAGAACAGTCCGGAAATCGCGAACAGCACCAGGCCGCTGGAACCCAGGGAAATGCCAGCCACCACCAGTCCGGAAGCGATCACGCCATAAACAAGGATGCTGCGGAAATATCCCAGCTTGTCGGCGACAAAACCCCCGAACATCCGGCCAAAGGTCATCAATCCAAAGAACAGCGTCATATACAGCGCCCGCGACTCCGCATCCAGAGAGAACTCCTCGCTCATATAGTTAACGAACCAATTCCCAATCCCGTATTCCGCTGCTACATAAAAGCCGATTGCCGCGATATAGAAGTATAGCAGCTTGTTTTTGAACAAGTCGCTTTTATTGTAAGAGCCACCGCCGGTCTGCGGTTTATATGGGATTTTCAGCAGGAGGAGATAGATAAACAGGGCAGCGCAGCACATCAGCATGACCAGATAGAACGTCTGCCACCGTACCCCGTGCTTGAGCAGTGTACCTGTCACCTGCTGGAGCGAGGTATTCCCGATGCCATAGGAGAAGTTAACGAAGTTCATCAATACGGCGGTAGAAGCCACGGTCATGACAGGCCCAAGCGTGTTCACCCCTACATTAAACATGGCGATTCCCGAATTCAAAAGCGACAAGCCGATGACGAGCATCACGAACGACTGGCAGGTGACCAGCAGGATCAGCGAGCCCATGGCGATGAGGAATCCGAGAGCAATCACTTTTTTGTACCCGAACCTCTCGATCAAGATTCCTCCGATATATTGAAACAAGGCATATGTAGAAAGACATGCGGTCAGTACATAGCCAATCTGCGTATTATTGACCCCGAAATCATCCTTGAACAAAGGGACAAAAATCCCCTTAAAGTTATCACTCATCGCCACAATGATATACATTAGCAGTAGCAGCAGGACGATCGGCCAGTTTTTGTGCTGCGGTTCAGCGTGCTCTTTCATTGAGTATCTCTCCCTGTAGACGGCATAGGTATAGTGCGTTACCTGCCTTAAGCTACAGCATTATTTGTGAAAGGTCAACGGTGAAACCGATAACATTTCGGAAGGGTTTGAAATCTGCGGAATTTAACTATATAATTGTAAGTGACGCATTTTAAGTTATTAATTAGGAGGTTCACTTCATGAAAATAGAAATTTGGTCCGATTACGCCTGCCCGTTCTGTTATATCGGTAAAAGAAGGCTGGAACACGCACTCAGCCAATTTCCTCACAGTGATGGTGTGGAAGTAGTCTTCCGCAGCTTCCAGCTGGATCCGAGCGCAAAGGTTCGCGGGAACCAGGATATACATGATATGCTTGCCGCCAAATATGGCATGACCCGGGACAAAGCTGTGGCTATGAATGCACAATTGGCCGAGCAAGCCAAGGGTGTGGGACTGGACTTCCGGTTCGACACCATGCTGCATACGAATACCTTTGACAGCCACCGCCTGAGCCATTACGCCGGATCAAAGGGCAAGGCTGCCGAAATGTCTGAGCGTCTGCTGCGCGCCTATTTTACTGATTCCGTCAACATAGGTGAGCATGATGTCCTTGCAAATCTTGCGGCCGAAGTTGGCCTGGATGAGCAGGAAGTATTAAAGATGCTGGCATCGGACGCATATACCGATGAGGTCAATGCGGATATCAACAAAGGACAGCAGCTTGGAATTAACGGCGTGCCGTTCTTTGTGATTAACAACAAATATGCCATCTCGGGAGCACAGCCGGGTCCTGTATTTACAGAGATGCTGGAGAATGTATGGGCGGAAGAGCAGTCTGCTCCGGTACTCCAGACCATCGGCCAGACGAAGTCCGCTGAGTCGAAAGATGATGGTTGCGCGGACGGCTCCTGCGAGATTTAAAGTTATTGTGTACGGCACCTGTGAAATTTCAGGTCACTGTGTGAGGTTCAATTAAAGTCACCGTGTGCGATTCCTGGATAGATTTAAAGTTACTATGTCCAGTTCCTGCAAACGTTTAAGTCACCGTGGAGGCATACGCAACGCAAAAAGCGGGAAGCAGAAGTTCATCTGCTTCCCGCTTTTTATATTCCCATTAGTTGCCAGAGGGCGGTAGCCGAGTCTTAGGTGTTTCGGCGGAAGCGGCAGCGAAGGCCCGGAGGGATTCTGGAGAAACGCAGTGGTCGCCTTTAAAGCCCGATTTCATCCTGATATTCATTTATATAGAAATCGGGCTTTAACAGCGATTGAAAGAACCCTCCGGGACGTAGCGGTTGCACTGCCGCCTGTTTTCACCGACGAAGTTGCTTCTGCGTCCAGTGTTTACCGGAACGAGGTAACAAACCCCGACAGCAGCGTCCGCACATCGAACTGGTGCTGGGTGATCGGCTCCACCGGCCGGTTGATGCCAAGCAAGGTATATACCGCGATTCTTGCTGCGCGCACGGAATATTCCTCTGTGAATACAACATCATCGGGAATTTCGCAGAATTGGCTGATGAAGGCCAGATTGGTGGATCCTTCCGGTACCACCTTCGGTCTGTCACTGTGGAGTCTCGGCATGAATTGGGCAGTGATATAAGGCATCATGCAGGGGATGCAGTTGGCAGTTTTCATGATGTCATCCCGGTGCTCTTCGAAATGCAGATGCCCGATCAGCTCCTGCATAATTTCTTCTCCGGTACAGTCGCACATGCGTTTCTTCACATAATCCCCGACTTTATCCGGGAATAAACCGTAGCCCCAGAATACCCGGACATGCTCCGGCTGGTTGCGGAAATGCGGCTGGAAGGCGAGGACAACAGACATGAACCAGCTGGAATCCTTGAACGTGACCAGTGCGCCGGTACCGGCCCGGTTGCGCGTGAATTTCTCCATCAGATCGAAGAATTTGGAGTCTTGGAACGTAACAGTGAAGGATTCCCATTTCGATCTGTCCACGTGATCGTCGAACGAGGAAGGACTGCCAAGCCCCGGTTTCTTGGCGGCGATGTTCTCCCACAGCTTCCACGAGCTGCCTTTACCAAGTAACTCAGGAGCCGTAGTCATGGAGCCCAGGCTGGAGCCCTCGGTCATGGAGCCGTTCGTAACAATGACGATATCCCCTTCATTCAGCGAAATAACTTCTTTCGCACCGTCCCGCACTACATGCATCTTCGTTACCGTAATGCCGTCGCCTTCCTTGAAATCCAGATCCGTTACCGTACATTTCAGGCTGAAATCCACACCGTGCGGCTCCAGGTATTTCTGCATCGGCAGAATGATGGAATCGTACTGGTTGTAAGGGGTCCGTGTAACACCTTCCAGCGTCTGAATTCTCGGGAATTCATGAATGAACCGGATCATGTACCGCTTGAACTCCACCGTGCTATGCCAAGGCTGGAACGCAAAGGTCGTTGCCCACATGTACCAGAAATTCGTCTGAAAAAAATGAGGCCCAAACCAGTCGTTAATCCGCGATTTGCCCATTTTATCTTCCGGGGTCAGGATCAGCTTACCCATGGCGAGACGGTCGGCCATATCAAAGCCCATGGACAGTACATCCACCACTTGACCGTCACGATCGACCAGTCTGGCATTCGAATGGGTAGGATTAGCGTTGTCGAATACGGTGATTTCCTCCCTGACGGATTGCCCCGGATGGTCAATGGAAGGGATGGTTGTCAGCAGCTCCCACAGATTCTCATAGGTTTCATCGTTCAACATACGACCACCGCGGATCACAAATCCTTGTTCCACATCGCCTGCACCATCGTTGCTGCCACCGAGAATCTTCATTTCCTCGATAATGTGAATATTCTTTCCCGGAAAGTCGCAGTCCCGGACGAGATAAACCGCTGCTGCAAGTGAAGCAATTCCTCCGCCGACCAGATATACCTGTTTTGCGTCAAAATCCTTGTTCATGGGTTGCCGCCTCCATTAGGTTTACTGAATGCTGTTCATGTCCCTAATGTAAACCAATGCTTACAAGGAAAAAATATCCAAAAACCCGCAAGTGTATGAATTTTGGTCACTTCAGATAAAGTGTCTAGCGAATAGACAGAATTCGAGCGGAGTTGCAGCAGGAAGGTACCTACAGTCTCTATGCAGCCACAAAAAAGCCGCTGACCTTAAGGCCAAGACGGCTTGATCTCGTATTTATGCAGCGCTCGAAGAAAATGGCCTTCAATCAGACCGCTGAGCTTCTCAATGATCTGCTTTGGCTGCTCCTTCATCCCGTCCCTCATCCACTGGATCACCAGGCCGGTGAAGGCCAGCGTGTAGAAATTGGCGATAAAGCGTTTATCCTCTTCACTGACATGTATGCCCTCAGCCAGCTCATGAATGACGCCCATGACGAGATCATTGGTCACTTCGTACAGATAGATATCCAGATGGTTCCGACCCAGTGAATCCAGCGTGTTGTAACAAAAGGTTTTATTGCTTTCGATGTAGCGGAAGATACGGTAGAAACCATCCGTCCATGTGCTATAGCTCCGGTACTGGGCGATGCTCTCGACCGCTTCCGTGCGGTAGATCCAGCCCAGGAGATCAAAAATATCCTGGAAGTGGTAATAGAAGGTCTGACGGTTCAGACCGCAGTCATCCACCAGATGCTTGACCGATATCTTATTCAGCGGCGTATGCTCCATCAGCGATTTCAGCGAGTGGGCGAGCGCATTTTTCGTCAGGAAGGCATTGGACATATCAGGAATGCCTGCGCTGACGTTTGATCAGCAGGTTGATCCCTTCTGCTACCAGACCCGCAGCGAAGCCCCCGATCATAAAGACCATAAACATCAGAAACCCGGCGAGATCCTCCCAGCCCGACATATCGCGGTAAGTCGTGAGAATCATTTGAACCACTCCCAGAATAATCCCTATGGTGGAGAAGAGCCACACCAGACGCGCACCAAGCCAGCCGAAACCGCTGACAATGGCGGAGACCGCCAGAGCGAAGAGCCCCAAGCGAAGCAGGATTAACCCATCCGCCTGATTATCCAGAAAGACGAACCGGTGCAGTACAAACGCCAGCCATAGGAGGAGGGCATAGAACGGAAACCAGAAGAGCCATTGCTTGCTTTTGGCAGGAGGCAAGTAGCACATGTTGATCTACCTCTTTTCATTGGGATGTAATGAGGGATTCTTAATGGTTTAAGTGATCGAGTTCAGCTCTTCCAAACTTTGCAGCATGTGGTTCAGCAGTGACGGAATATCCTCCATCTGGTTCTCAGTAATCTGCCGTTTGAACTTCAGTTCAATCGTATTCTTGCGTAGCGTGCGTTCCACACCGTAGATATAGCTTAAGGTCTGTTCAAGCTGCGTATCCTGGCCCCAAATGGCCTTCAGCAACTCCTGAATGACTTCACATTGCAATTTCTCGTCCGTAATTCCCAGGAAAAAACGCAGCAGCAACGTACATCCGGGATTGGTACCGGGTACATCCAGGATTTCGTCTCCCAGATCCTTAAGGGAAGATAACAGCACAACCTGCGCCGTTACTTGTTCGAGGTCTCTGAGCTGGAAGGATAACTTGAATTCCCGGGACATGACCGCAAGGTCTAACAAGTCGGAGCGGCCTGTGATGATAACGGTCTCATCCAGATTGTCCAGATCATAAATCTGATTCTCAAAGGCAATCTTGATATTTTCGAAAACTGTAGGATGGAACAACAGAGGCACCTTCTTTTGGATACTTTGGTTGATGTCTTTATATTGTATCATGACGCGTAAGACATTAATAATGTTGCAAAGCATAGTTAGTCAGTTGGAATAGTGTGAATAAAATCATATCGCGGTATGTAAGGTTTGACATAAGATGTGAATTGTTCTCATCAGTTACTGATTAAACTCATGGGAATACACAGTTTTATGGGGGCTTAAAAAATACAGACAGAGGGTACACGTCAATGAATCTAGACTGGGAGTTTATTATTCACAACTTGCCTCTCTACGGCGAGGCGATGTGGCTGACAGTGAAGCTTGCGTTCTGGGCGATTCTGTTCTCGCTTATACTGGGGCTGCTGTTCAGTATCGTGCTTTACTACAGGATTAAGGGCGTCAGTGTGATAATTCATGCTTACATCGAGCTTTCGAGGAATACTCCGCTACTTGTCCAGCTTTTTTTCCTATATTACGGGTTGCCCAAGATAGGCCTTCGCATGAGCGAAGTAACCTGCGCCATTGTGGGTCTTACTTTCCTAGGCGGCAGCTACATGACGGAGGCTTTCCGCAGCGGAATCGAGGCTGTGGGGAAGTCGCAGATTGAATCGGGGCTTAGCATAGGGCTCTCCAGAGTGCAGCTTGCCAGGCACGTTATTCTTCCCCAGGCGTTCGCGATAAGCATCCCTGCACTAGGGGCTAATGTGATTTTCCTGCTCAAGGAGACTTCCATTGTGGGGGCTATTGCCCTAATGGATCTGATGAACGTGGCGAAAGATTTGATTGGCATGCATTACAAAACAGCGGAATCGCTGCTGCTGCTGGTATTGGCCTATCTTGTTCTGATCCTGCCGCTGTCCCTTGCGCTGACTTGGCTCGAAAGGAAGGTAAGATATGCAGAATTCGGGGATTAGCGCTTTATTTGAAGGTTCAAACTTCGAGCGGCTGATGGGCGGCCTGCTCGTTACCGTTGAAATTTCGTTCATTTCTATCGTGATTGGGACTTTACTGGGGATTCTTTTGGGACTGATGAGAACCTGGAAGTCAAAGCCGCTGAAGTTTATCCTGCGTTTATATCTGGAGACTTTCCGAATCATCCCCATCCTGGTCTGGCTGTATACCGTACATTTCAGCTTCACACCGCTGCTGCATATCGATATGAGCGGTGAAGCGACAGCTATTCTTGTGTTCAGCCTCTGGGGTGCCGCCGAGATTGGCGATATTGTCCGCGGCGCGCTGGAATCGATGCCCAGGCATCAGGTGGAATCCGGCAAGGCACTGGGTCTCAGCAGCCGGCAGCTATATATTCATATTCTGATTCCTCAGGCGCTTCGCCGGATGCTTCCGGCATCCATTAATTTGGCAACCCGCATGGTAAAGACAACATCTCTTGTTGTTCTGATCGGTGTGATCGAAGTGGTCAAAATCGGGCAGCAGATTATCGAGCTGAATGTCATTAAAGCACCTGCGGCATCATTCTGGGTATACGGCTTTATTTTCATCTTATATTTTCTTGTATGCTTCCCGTTATCCAGGCTTTCCAAGAGATTTGAACGCAGATGGCAGAATTAGCAGAGGAGAGGAATGGATGAAATGACAGACTCAGGAGAATTGTTGCTGGAAGTAAAGGGGCTGCATAAGAATTTTGGTGACAGGAAGGTGCTGAACGGTATCGACCTTCAGGTTCATAAAGGAGAAGTCATTGTTATTCTTGGCCCGTCCGGCTGCGGAAAAAGCACATTCCTGCGCTGCCTGAACGGACTGGAGTCGGTGCAAGGAGGCTCTATTCATTATCAGGGCAAGGATCTGGCGGGGGATCTTGTTGACTGGCGGGAGATCCGGCAGCATATCGGCATGGTGTTTCAGAATTATGACTTATTCCCGCATTTGACGGTGATTGAGAATATTTTGCTCGGGCCTTTAAAAGTGCAGAAGAGAGACAAGGGTGAGGCTTTGGGGCAGGCTGAGCAGCTGCTGGAGAGAGTTGGCCTATTAGACCGCAAGGAAGCTTATCCGCGTCAACTGTCGGGAGGCCAGAAGCAAAGGATCGCGATTGTCAGGGCGTTGTGCATGAATCCTGAAATCATTCTATTTGATGAAGTAACGGCGTCGCTTGATCCAGAGATGGTCCGGGAAGTACTGGATGTGATACTGGGTCTTGCCCGCCAGGGGATGACCATGATTATCGTGACGCATGAAATGGGCTTCGCCAAATCGGTGGGGGACCGGATTGTGTTCATCGACGAAGGAAGTATTTGCGAGACTGCGGATCCGCAGCAATTTTTCACCCAGCCGGCGACAGAACGTGCACAGCACTTTCTAGATATTTTTCAATACGATAAATTATAGAAACAGGAGATGAAGAGGGATGAAGAAAGGGTTTAGATTAGCAGTACTGTCATTGGCGGTCAGTTCATTATTGATGGGGTTAACCGCATGCGGAAATAACGGGGGCAATAACGGCACAGCCGATTCATCGTCATCCAAGTTTGCTTCCATCGATCAGTTGAAGAAGAATGATAAGATCCGTATCGGCGTATTCGCAGACAAACCGCCGTTTGGCTACGTGGATGCCGACGGTAAGAATCAGGGCTTTGATGTCTATATTGCGAAAAGATTTGCCAAAGACTTGCTGGAGGATGAGTCCAAGGTGGAATTCGTTCTGGTGGATGCGGCAAGCCGTGTGGCGTACCTTGAATCCAACAAGGTAGACATTATCATGGCCAACTTTACCGTTACCGATGAACGTAAGGAAAAAGTCGATTTCGCTAATCCATATATGAAAGTTTCCTTCGGCCTCGTATCTCCAGATAGCGCACCCATAACATCGCTAGAGCAGCTTGAGGAAAAAGGGCAGAAGCTGATCATCAACAAGGGATCTACCGCTGAAACGTATTTTGCCAAAGAATATCCGGATATTGAACAGCTGAAGTTTGATTCCTTCACGGAAGTATTCTCGGCGCTTAAAGACGGGCGCGGGGCAGCGATCGCCAATGATAATACAGAACTGATTGCCTGGGCCAAATCGAATCCCGGCTATACGGTTACCATCCCGACTTTTGGCGGACAGGATACCATTGCGCCGGCCGTTGCCAAAGGCAATACGGAACTGCTGAATTGGATCAACAATGAACTGGATTCGCTAGGCAAAGAGCAGTTTATCCACCAGGCTTATAAAGAAACCTTAAACGAAGTGTACGGTGAAGGGTTCACGGATGAGCTGGTTATTGAGGGCGGTAAATTGGAATAGTGAAAGGTAGGCACCTGAGAAGGTGCCTTTTCTCATACCGAATTACCGGATGAATTAAACGGATTAATCCTATATACTAAGTTTCATTAGTGTGTGAATTAATTGGAATATCAGATCTATGAAAGCGGGGATCGTTAATGAGTTTCAGCTATTTATCGCATTTGGAGTGTCCGGAATGCGGACAGACCTATGGAGCGGATACCGTGCACCAGTTATGTGCCTGCGGTTCACCGCTGCTGGTATGCTATGATTTGGATAAAGTGAAACAGGAGTGGAGCATTCCGGAGCTAAGCGGCCGGAAGGCAGACCTGTGGAGATACCATGAACTGCTGCCGGTAAGTGATCCTGGCAATGTCGTGACCCTGGGCGAGGGCATGACTCCGCTGCTGGAATTGCCGAGGCTCGGAGAAGCGTACGGCATTACTTCCCTGATGATGAAGGACGAAAGCCTTGTACCGAGCGGAAGCTTCAAAGCACGTGGTGCAGCGGTGGGGGTATCGAAGGCGAAGGAGCTTGGTGTTCAGAAGCTGGCGATGCCGACCAATGGAAATGCCGGAGCGGCATGGGCGTTGTATTCGGCACGCGCAGGAATTGAGGCTACGATTGTTATGCCGGTGGACGCTCCCAAGATTACCCGCAGTGAGGTTGCGCTGGCCGGAGCACGTCTGTATCTGGTGAACGGCCTGATCAGCGATGCCGGAAAGATTGTAGCGCAGGAAGTAGTACAGAACGGCTTGTATGATGCCTCGACCTTGAAGGAGCCATACCGTATTGAAGGCAAGAAGACGATGGGGATTGAGATCGCTGAGCAGCTTGGCTGGGAAATGCCGGATGTCATTCTCTATCCGACAGGCGGGGGAGTCGGACTGATCGGCATCCACAAAGCGCTGCTGGAGCTGCGCGAAATTGGCTGGGTGCAGGGCAAGCTGCCGCGGCTTGTTGCCGTGCAGGCGGAGGGCTGCGCGCCGATTGTCAAGGCCTGGGAAGAGAAAGCAGAGCGCTCGGAGTTCTGGCCTAATTCCGAAACGGTTGCTTTTGGAATCAATGTGCCGAAGGCGCTTGGAGACTTCCTCGTGCTGAAGGCGATTTACGAGACGGACGGGGCAGCCGTTTCTGTCTCCGATGAAGAGATGAGCAGAGAGCAGGCAGATATTGCCCGTCTGGAAGGCTCCTTCATCTGCCCGGAAGGTGCAGCAGCCTTCGCCGCAGCGAAGAAGCTTGCCGCTCAAGGCTGGATTAAAGCGGGAGAGCGTGTCGTAGTCCTGAACACAGGAGCAGGGATTAAATATCCCGATTCCGTGCAGGTGAACCCGCCTGTACTTGAGATCGGAGAGTTTATTTCTCCGCAAGGTGTGGAGTAACCGCACAATACGAATGCATACAAAAAGGATGTCCGGCAGCGATGAAGCTACCGAACATCCTTTTTGATTGAGAGTATCTTGCCCGGCCGGAAGCAGCCAGATGGATAGATCTAAGCTATGGATGACTGGTCTTAACGAACAAGATCCGCAAGCATCCCGGAAGGTGTCCCTACTTCCCTTAATTCGTAGGCGCAGGTGCAGTATATTTCAGGAAAGTCTTAGGAATCTCACTTTCAAAAGTCATCAGCTCGCCCGTAGTCGGGTGGATGAACGATAACACGCGTGCGTGCAGCCCTAGCCGTCCGACGGTTTTGGTCTCGGCGCCGTACTTCTTGTCACCCGCGATCGGATGCCCAATGTCCGCCATATGCACGCGGATTTGGTTCTTGCGTCCGGTTTCAAGACGCACCTCCAGCAGAGAGAAGTGGCGGTTGTTCTGAATCAGCTTATAGTGGGTCACGGCATGCTGCCCGTCACCCTCATGGGGACTGGAATACATCTTGAGGGTTGCAGTTTCCTTCAGCCACGAGCTTACCGTACCTTCCGGCTTTTTGACCGCTCCTTCGACAAGTGCCACATAGGCTCGTTCTTTCACGGTATCCTTCCATGTATTCTGAAGCGCCTGCTGGATCTTTTCACTTTTGGCGAACATCATGACTCCAGAGGTATCACGGTCCAGGCGGTGCACAACAAAGATCCGGTTCTTCGGATTATTCAGCCGGACATGTTCTGTAAGCTGACGGTAGGCCGTAAGCTCATTCTCTTCAGAGGTGGCAATGGAGAGTAGTCCCGCGTCCTTTTGGATAATAATCAAGTCGTCATCCTCATGTATAATTTGAAGTCCGGTCATTTCTTTGGCTTGTACCTGCTTGTCCATATCGATAGCTACCGTTTGTCCAGGAAGTAACTGGAAGTTATGTTGTGTAACAGTCTTGCCGTTCACTGAGACTTGACCTCGGGATAGGATCGATTTGATCGCGTTCCGCCCGCGTCCGGATACGTTTTCTAGTAGGAAAGGCAGCAGCTCCGAGGGCTCTTGCACGGCGTAAGTTTTTCCCTGTGGAGGTGTTTTGGTGGGAGCATTAAATTTGCTATTTGGTTTATTATTATTTCTCATCCCCGGCTTAGGCTGGGATTTCGCTGTATATGCGGGCTTCTGGCCGCGTTTGGATGTTTCCTTAGGATTGCGTCTTGAGTTCATGCTGCATTCTCCGTCCTCTAATATTGTACTCCTCAATATACCATGGAGCTTATAGAAATACTATGGAGCCTAGGCGGCCCTTAATTGGATTTTTTATTGAAAAGAAAGCAGTCTTCAGCCTTCCTGCGGTTGCTCAAACCCCAGATGCCCGCTAAACTAAACATAGAACTAAGCGTATGCTGACAAAGCATAGGCTCTACCATACTTGTAGGAGTCAAAGATCTTTATGAATATAAAGGCACCAACGATGGAACAAGCTCAAGCCGAGCTGCAAAAATATTACGGCTACCCCGATTTCCGCGAGGGCCAGAAAAGAATCGTCGAGAACCTGCTTCGCGGACATGATACGCTGGGCATTATGCCTACCGGTGGCGGGAAGTCCATATGCTATCAGGTTCCAGCGCTTCTGCTGCCGGGTCTGACACTAGTCATATCACCGCTTATTTCCCTGATGAAGGACCAGGTGGACGCCTTGACGACCGCGGGCATCCCGGCTGCTTATATCAACAGTACGCTTAGCGGTAAGGAAGTGAACGACCGTATCCGCGCCGCACGGCGGGGAGAGCTGAAGCTTCTGTATGTAGCGCCGGAGCGGCTGGAGCTGGACTGGTTCCGCCTGGAAATGGCCGGTCTGTCTATCTCCTGCGTGGCTGTGGACGAAGCGCACTGCGTATCGCAATGGGGGCATGATTTCCGCACCAGTTATCTGTCGGTATCTCCATTTGTCGAAGAGCTGCCGCAACGCCCGATTCTGGCTGCCTTCACAGCTACGGCCACGCCGGAAGTTATGGAGGATATGATCCGGTTGCTTCGACTTCGGGATCCCGGTGTGTATATGACTGGCCTTGGCCGGGACAATCTGGCAATGTCGGTGCTGCGGGGGGAGAACAAACGTGAGTTCCTGATGGACTACACGGCGACCCATTCCCATTGGCCCGGCATAGTGTACGCCGCAACCCGCAAGGAAGTTGACGATTTGTATCAGAGATTACAGGCCACAGGAATCGCTGCGGGGCGCTATCACGCAGGGATGACAGACCAGGAGCGGGCGGAGAGTCAGGAAGCTTTTCTGTACGACGATATCCGCGTAATGGTCGCTACCAATGCTTTTGGGATGGGAATCGATAAGTCAAACGTCCGTTACGTCATTCATTATAATATGCCGAAGAATATGGAGGCTTATGTCCAAGAAGCGGGGCGGGCCGGACGGGACGGGGAACCGAGCCAATGTATCCTCCTGTTCAGCGCCCAGGATATTATGACCCAGAAATTCCTGATCGAGCAGAATCCGCAAGACCCGGAACGCAAAGCGAACGAGTACCGTAAGCTGCAGCAGATGATCGACTACTGTTATACCACCCGCTGTCTGCGCAGTGCACAGCTGGATTATTTCGGCGAGGAGCATGCGGACAAGCCTTGCGGCATCTGTAGTTCTTGCACAGATGAACGTGAACTGGTTGATATGACCTTGGACGCGCAGAAAATCTTCTCCTGCATTCACCGTATGCGCGAGCGGTATGGTGTGGCCCTGGTGTCATCTGTGCTCAAAGGCTCACGCAATCAGAAGGTGCTGCAATACGGATTTGATTCGCTGCCGACGCATGGAGCGATGTCCCAGCGTACGGAGAAAGAAATTACTGAAACGATCAATGTCCTTATTTCGGAAGGTTACTTATCGCTGTCAGAAGGACAATATCCGGTCGTACGGCTGCAGCTTCCCGCAGCGGAAGTGCTCCGCGGACAGCGTCAGGTATTGCAGCGGGTAGCCCGTCCAACGCGTGCCGGCGGCGGAAGTGGCGCGCGTGACCGCAGTCGTTCAGCGCGTGACCTGTCTCCTTCAGCGGTGAACGAAACCGTGTTCGAGCAGCTACGCCTCATCCGGCGTGAGCTGGCGGGACGCGAGCATGTGCCGTCCTATATTATTTTCAATGATGCGACCCTTCGTGAAATGAGTGTGGTTTGTCCGCAGACCGAAGCGGAAATGCTGAGAGTCAAAGGTGTAGGCGAAGTCAAATACCGGAAATACGGCAAGGCATTCCTGGAGTTTTTTCAAAATGAAATGTAAAGAAGGTCATCATCATGAAAGTCATCCTTGCAACATTAAACGCTAAATATATTCATACGTCGCTGGCGATCCGTCTGCTTAAGGCTTACAGTGAACATGAATTTGATATCCATTTAGCGGAATACACCATCAAAGATCCTTTGATGAATATCGTGTCGGACCTGTATCAGAAGTCCCCTGATGTCATCGGATTCTCTTGTTATATCTGGAATATCGAGGAGACCGTTAAACTTGTCGGCATCCTGAAGAAGGTCATGCCGGAGGTTACCATTGTACTTGGCGGGCCCGAGGTGTCCTATGAGCCCCTCTACTGGATGGAGCGGGAAGCGGGTATCGATTTTGTCGTCAATGGAGACGGGGAAGAGACCTTTCATCATCTGTTGCAGGAGCTGCGGGATGACCGGAAGTTTCATATGGTATTCGGGGCGGCTTACCGCAAGGGGGACGAGCTTATCGTCAACCCACCGAGACCCAAAAGCGATCTCAACACGCTGCCAACACCGCACCGTTTTGCCGATGACCTGCCTGATCTGGGCAAAAGAATTGTCTATTTCGAGACCAGCCGCGGCTGTCCGTTCAACTGTCAGTTCTGTTTATCCAGCATAGAGGTCGGCGTGCGCTATTATGATATTGAACGTGTGAAATCCGACCTGCTCTATCTGATCGGCAACGGGGCGAAGGTCATCAAGTTCCTCGACCGGACCTTTAATATCAACCGCAGCTACGCTATGGAGATGTTCCAGTTCCTGATTGATAATCATCAGGGCTGTGTGTTCCAGTTTGAGATTACGGCGGATATTATGCGCCCCGAGGTATTGGACTTTTTGGCTGAAAATGCCCCTCCTGGCGTGTTCCGCTTTGAAATTGGGGTGCAATCCACCAATGATGAGACGAATGAGCTGGTGAAACGCCGCCAGAACTTCACAAAGCTGTCGCGTACGGTTATGAAGATCAAGGCGAGCGGGAATATCGATCAGCATCTGGACTTGATTGCCGGATTGCCGATGGAAGACTACAGCACCTTCCGCAAAACCTTCAACGACGTCTTCGCCATGGAGCCTGAAGAGCTGCAGCTCGGATTCCTCAAAATGCTCCGGGGTACCGGTCTGCGCGCCCAAGCAGCTAAGTATGACTACACGTATATGGAGCATGCGCCTTATGAAATTCTGAGCAGCCATGTGATGCCATTCTCCGATATTATCAGGCTCAAGCGTTTGGAGGATGTGCTGGAGAAATACTGGAACAGCCACCGGATGGACCATACGCTTAAATATTTGATCCGCCATGTGTTTGACTCGCCGTTTGATTTCTTCCAGGAGTTCGGAGATTACTGGGAAGAGCGCGGATGGCAAAAGATCGGGCATCAGCTGGAAGATCTGTTCACGAGGCTGCATGCCTTCCTGACAGACCGCGGGACCGGGAAGATGGAGATCATAACAGGACTAATGAAACTGGATTACTTCCTCGGACACAAATACAAGCCGCGTAAAATATGGTGGGATTTCACACTGGAGAAATCGCAGTGGGCAGCTTACCTGAAAGAAATCGCTGCTGATCCCGGGCGTATATCCGCCAATCTGGCGGAAGCGGGACTGAATGAACGCGAGTTGCAGAAGCATATGGTGCTTGAAGTGCTGCCTTTCCGCCTTTCCGGCGTGTTGGATTCGATCAGCGGACTTCGGGCAAATACCGTCTCCGGTTCATCAGATGCTGAAGCTGCACCGCATGGGGAATCTGACTCGGAGCACGAAGTATTACAATTGGAGCAAGTCGCCACAGCACTGGCGGAACCTCCGTCTACCGAAGAAGAGGGACGTACACTGCTTATCGTGATGTACCAGCAGGACGATACCCAGCAAGCCCGATATTACACACTGCCGCTTCCGCTATAGAATATTAACATTTGGCTAAGGGGTTCCAGAGCCCATTGATTCCCGGATTATGGGGGAAGTAGTGCAGGAGGGACAACGTTTGAAACAGCCTATTTCTTTAGTTCACTATGAAGAAAAGTATAGAAGCCGCCTGCTAGCTTTCCGGCTCCCGGATGAGCAGGCGGTTTTTACCGGATTGCCGATGGAAACTCTGGGTGCAGCTATTGAGGATGAAAATAAGTATCCTATTGTCATTGCAGATGGGGAAGAGGCGGTAGGCTTTTTTATCCTTCATTCTGGGAGCGGGATCTCCGATTTCTATCGAGATTACGAGGGTGTGCTGCTGCTGCGTGCTTTCCTGATGGATGCTTCCTCTCAAGGCAAAGGGTATGCCAAAACTGCGATGTCTCTGCTGCCTGCATTTATACAATGCCATTTTCCGTCTATTCGGGAGATTGTACTTGCAGTAAATGAGAAGAACACAGCAGCGGACAGGCTGTATACCAGATCTGGATTTAAGGATAATGGACTGCGCAGAATGGGGAAGATGGGGGAGCAGAAGATCCTTCAGCATACACTTTACGCTTCAGATCATGCCTGTGTCTCAGTCAGTAGATCAGTTACTGGCCACGTGATAGAAACTGTTGCTGAATCTGGTACTGCATTTGATGCTAGTAAGAGCCCTGCCTCTCTTGATAATGGGCTTCGTGATCTGTTGCTCAATATCTTCACCAGCAATGATTTGCTGATGTCCTTATTCAAGGCGGCGGGTTCCCTCGGGCCTCACCCGTATTATATTGGAGCAGGCTGCCTGGTGCAGAGTGTATGGAATGTATTGACTAACCGGCCGGCATTTTATGGAATTGAGGATATTGATATCATTTATTATGATGATGCGGACCTGAGTTTTGCGGCTGAGAACGAGATAGTGGAACGGGGGAGAGCGTTATTTCGCGGAATGCCTCTTCCGGTGGATATCAAGAATGAGGCCCGTGTTCACTTGTGGTACCGTGATAAGTTCGGAATTGATCTTCAGCCTTACCTGTCACTGGAAGCCGCAATTGATACGTGGCCAACAACGGCGACCTGCCTGGGAGCACGGCTCGAGTCTGATGGAAGCTGGCAGATTTACGCGCCTTACGGGCTGGAGGATCTGTTCAATCTCGTGGTAAGACCCAACAAAGTGCTCATTGACGAGGAGATTTACCTCAGAAAAGCTCACAAATGGACAAGTAAATGGCCCGAGCTGCAGATCATTCCTTGGTAAAAGCCATAAATACAGTTAAACTCAGCCAACAGCCTGACGTAGCTTTTATGAGCGGGTGCAGCACTATAGTGTATGTAATAAAATGGAATAACCAGAATAGATATTAGTTAGGAGCCGTGCGCCAACACGACTCCCATGTACAACAGCTGCTCGAAGAGCAGTCCGTCGCTGTTTTATTGCGGATAGACCGTTACCTTACCCGGAGCGGTCTATTTTTTTTTCATATACGCCAGAAGTGTCACGATGAACATACCCAACATCAGCATGAGAGTAATGGCATCTTTCACTTCCATAGGTTATCACCTCCCTGTTAAAGGCGGCTGTATGCTCTTCTCTGCAGTGCTGTACAATAAAATCATATCATATTTATGATGTTAAAAAATGGATGTTTACTAGAGTTGAAGCAGAAATAAGAAAAGACAGGCTATCCGGAATACCGGACAAGACCTGTCTTTTGATAAATGTACCACTTGAGTATAGTTGTACATTTTATCGGAGTTCTATTGGGCTGATGACTGCATCTGCATGGACTCAGCGGGCAAATGGCGTATCAGCCAATCCAGTACATCGGAGATAACCTGGTCCCGGCTAACTTCATGCAGCATTTCATGGCGGCCTTCCGGATACAGGCGGTATTCGAGATCCTTGACTCCTTGCGTACGGTAAATCTCTGCGAGCCGAAGTACACCCTGACCGTTCATGCCAACAGGGTCCAGACTCCCGGACATGATATAAACCGGTTTGTCCAGATGCAGCTTGCTCAACGAATCCGGCGTATGGATCTCCTGTAGCAGCCTGAAGAAATCCCGGAAGAACCGGGTGGTGCATATCGCGCCGCAGTAAGGGTCGGAAATATAAAGGTTTACCTCATCCGGATCACTGCTTAGCCAATCAAAAGCGGTACGCACTGGCGAAAAAGAACGGTTGTAGCTCCCAAACACGATACCGTTAAGCAGGACGCTGCGGTGATGTTCCCCTTGTATCTTGGACTGCATCTTCGCAAGCGATTCCCCGAATTTTAGCATTCCACGCGGGCCATTGGTGCCACTGAGAATAAAACCTTCATACAGCTTGCCGTCTTCTTCGCACATTAGCTTCTGAGTTAGAAAGGAGCCCATGCTGTGAGCGAATAGAAAGATGGGCCGGCCTTCATGTTTATCAAGTGCAATTCCCGCGAGCTGGGCAATATTACGCCTCATCCAGTAGAATCCATTCTCTCCGGCATCGCCCAGAAGATCCACCCTTCCCGCTGTTTTGCCGTGGCCCCGGTGTTCTCCGGCGTACACTGCGTAACCGGCATCCGTCAGAGCTTCTGCGAAGCGGGTATACCGGTCAGCGGTCTCGCACATCCCGTGTGCGATCTGAACAATGCCGCGAACCGGTGATTTCGGCTCAGGAAGCCACTCGTACACATGTATTTGAACGCCTACCGGATCGGTCATGGTGAAGCTGTTTTCCAGCATAGAGCTTCTCCTCCTTAATACAGAGATGAACTAAGGAAAGCTTATGGCAAATAGGAACGCAGAATAGTGGATTGGCCTTCAAGAGTATAGGAACCCAAGCTGGATGGAAGCAAGTAGCATTCGCCCGCCGCATATGGCTGTACCCCGCCTTCCCAAGAGATGTGCCCGCTGCCCTCACAGACTACCAGAATCGTGAAGCTTTCCGGCGTGGTGGACAGATTCCAGTCTCCCTGAACGAGCCCTTTTTCCACAATAAAATAAGGGGAAGCGGCAATTTGCAGCCATTCTCCCGGTACAGCGCTATCCGTTGACATGCGTGTCGCTCCTGCACCCTGGTAGGCAGTAACGTTAAGGGAATCCTCGATATGCAGCTCACGCGGCTTCCCGTCGAGACCCGGACGGTCGTAATCGTAGATCCGGTATGTAGTATCGGAGTTCTGCTGGATCTCGGCAACAACAACGCCAGCGCACAAGGCATGCACCGTTCCGGCCGGGATATACAGGGAGTCACCCGCTGCGGCGTTTATTTCCTGGAGGGAATCCATAACCGTACCATTCTCCAATGCTTCAGCAAGAGAGTCGCGCGTAACGCCTTCTTTTAGCCCGTAGATGATTTTGGCATCCGGCTGTGCGTCTAATACGTACCACATCTCTGTTTTACCCAGCTCGCCTTTAGGGAGACCTTCATAGTCATCCTTAGGATGTACTTGTACGGATAAATTATCGTTACAATCGAGCAGCTTAATCAGCAGCGGGAATCTTCCGCCATCCTTGGGCGTTCCCTTGCTGCCAAACCACTCATGACCGAAGCGCTCACGAATTTCATCAAGACCGAGGCCTGCCAGCTCTCCATTGGCAACATGGGAGACTCCGTTCGGATGATCTGCGATCATCCAACCTTCACCGATATGACCCTCTGGCAGCTCGAGTCCGAATTTCTCCAGTGCGCGGCCTCCCCATACTCGTTCTTGAAAATCGGGTTGGAATTTTAATGGATACGGTTGTGTCATAATTGCATCTTCCCTTCTAATAGTAGGATTCAATCAGAACTTAAGATTCAAAGAACTCCAGTCTTTCTCCATCTAATCCGTTAAAAAAGAAGAATCGGCTCCCTCCCGCCAAATGACGGATAGGGGAAAGGCCTTCCAGGCCGAGATTCGCAATTCGCTTATGCTCGTCTTCAATCCCAGAGACACTAAAAGCAAGATGGCTGACCTTTCCCTCCCGGGGCAAATCGGCCCAGTTACTTTCAAGCAGCTCAACTTCCACATCAGCTTGTCCCGGAAAAGCCAGAAAAGCAAGACGAAGCATTTCACCGGGCTCACCGATGATATGCCGAAGTCTCAGGCCGATTACTTCAGTATAGAAGTCGATAGATGCTTCAAGGGAAGAAACCTTAATGCCTGTGTGTTCAATCTTGTGCACGGTCATGCGCGGGCAGCTCCTTTCTTCTCCAGGGCTATGACATAAGGGGATTCCTGACGTTGCAACTGCCGGTATACAATACTTTGCGCCAGGTGCGTGGGGATGGCTGAGGCCCAGGCTTCGACTGCGGCAGCTTCCGTATCTCCGCCCTGATGGCCCGGGTACAGTACCGCAGTGACGATTCCTCCTGGCCGCAGCAAGGATAATGCAGCCTCAATCGCAACAATGGAACTGGCAGTTTCAGTAATAATGCTTTTATCGGCATTGCCCGCAGGCAGATAACCCAGGTTGAACATGACAGCCCCGACGGTTCCTACCCAAGACGGAGGGACGACACGGGCCATTTCGGCATGATTCTCCAGAAGCAGCGTGATGGGAGGGAGGGCCTCGGCTTTCTCTTCCACTGCTGCTTTGAATCTTGCCTCCGCAAGCTCCAAAGCTGCAGCCTGGATATCGAAGCCATAGACATCACCGCGGCGGCCGACCGTTCTCGCCAGATACAGCGTGTCTGCACCAGTTCCAACGGTTGCATCAATCGCCCGTTCTCCTTGACCGAGCCGTTCGGCAACTAATTTATGGGCGAAGCTGAGGACGGACATGAAGCCCATCAGCGTTTCCTCCAATTCTTGCCCTGCCAGGAATCACGGGCTTTCAGCTCGTCGTCGATGGCATTAAGGACTTCCCATTTCTTGAGGCTCCACATCGGCCCGATCAGAAGATCGCGCGGAGCGTCACCTGTAAGCCGGTGTACAATCATCTCCGGCGGCAGAATCTCCAGCGAGTCGACAATCAATTTTACATATTCGTCCTGCTCCATGAAACGCAGCAGACCAGCCTCATATTGCTTCACCATCGGTGTTTTGCGCATGAGATGCAGCAGGTGAATTTTGATCCCCTGCACATCCATTCCGGCAACAGCGGCTACGGTGTCCAGCATCATTTCATGAGTTTCCTGCGGCAGGCCGTGAATAATATGGGTGCAGACCCGGATGCCGTGCTTGCGAAGCTTCTTCACAGCCTCTTCATAGCAGGCGGTGTCATGCGCCCGGTTGATGAGCTCGGAGGTAGAGTCATGGATCGTTTGCAGGCCCATCTCTATCCATAGGTATGTGCGCTGGTTCAGCTCCGCCAGATATTCCACGACGTCATCCGGCAGGCAGTCCGGGCGTGTGGCTATGGATAATCCTACCACGCCAGGCTGCTGTAGAATCACTTCATAATATTCCCGCAGTTCCTCAACAGGAGCATACGTGTTGGTATAGGCCTGGAAATAACCGATATACTGGGCGTTCGGCCATTTAATATGCTGTCTGTCCCGTACATTGTTGAACTGGGTAATGAGGTCATCACGGCGGCTTCCGGCGAAATCACCGGATCCTCTGGCACTGCAGAAGGTACAGCCGCCTTTAGCTATGGAACCGTCCCGGTTCGGACAGGTGAATCCGGCATCGAGCATCACTTTGAAGACTTTGTTGCTGAACTGTTCGTGCATTTCGTAATTCCAGGTATGAAATCGTTTATCCCCCCACAAGAGCGTGGCAGAGGTCTGTTGAAGGTTAGACATAAGTTCTCCTTTAAATATCGAGATTTCAATTCATTGTATCAAAAATCAGAGGCGAGCGTAACATCGAACCCGCTTAAAGCCGTGAATTCATGCAGTTTTGTTCTATAAAAATAGGCTGCAAATTCACTTCTGTTCCTTGCAAATGCTTACATGGTGTGTTATATTTAAATTGAAAAATCAGTAATTATTGCAACTAATATTCATTTATCGAGATTCATATCTTCGTGTCGTCCGGTCCATAATAATAACCGTGAGGTGATAAAGATGAATTCTCAAACGGCATATGCCGAAGGCAAAGTTCAAGTACAGCTGACTCCGGATGAAGCGCTTGCGCTGACAGGAGTGGAGTTTAACGGCAATCACAAGATTAAAACCGAAGCACAGCGTAAGATCCGTAACGCATTCGAGAAGACTTTTGATTTTAACGCAGAGTCCAAATGAACTAGTTAGAGGATGTATACAGGCGACCCTTTTTCAAATAAATGAAGCAAGGAATTCCCTCGCTGCCGTTTTTTGGCCGAATCTATGGGAATTCCTTTTCTTTTTTGCTTTTATATCTTTACTTTTAGGGACAAGTTCGGCACAATATTGCAAGTAACAGTTAAAGCCTGAGGATAGCGGAGGAGTAAGCATGCGTTTACGCGGAAGAAAAGGAATACGCGAAAGTCTGGAGCAGCAGACCGATTTGGTCATTCTGGACCCTCGTAGTTATAAAGGGAAATGGTCTGAGTTGTTCGGCAACGACCATCCGATTCATGTGGAGTTTGGAATGGGCAAAGGGCAGTTTATCAGCCGGATGAGCTTCAAATATCCCGATATCAATTTTATCGGTGTGGATATGTACGATGAACTGGTGCGCCGCGCCGGCGAGAAAGCTAGGGCAATTTGGGAACCAGAGGGTCACGAGACGCCGCCGAACCTAAAGCTTGCGCTAGCCAATATCAACTATGCGGAAGAGGTTTTTGCACCGGGTGAACTGGAGCGGATTTACTTGAATTTCAGCGATCCGTGGCCTAAAAGCAAACATGCCCGGCGCCGCCTGACCCACCCGCGGTTTCTTGACAAATATCGTGGTCTGCTGGGACCGCTCGGCGAAATTCACCTGAAGACGGATTCGCGCAGCTTATTTGAATTTTCTCTTAATTCCTTTGCCGATTTCGGACTGCAGATGAAGAATATCTCACTGGATTTGCATGCGGATGGAATTAATGAAGAACATGTTATGACTGAATATGAGACTAAATTCACGGGGCGTGGGGTTAATATCCACCGTTGTGAGGCCATAGTCGGAGCAGAAGCCCTGGAACGTTATCAGGCGACAAGAATGGATAAATACAGATTGTAGGCCCAAATACAGGCAATAAAGCCCATAAAACAAGCGCCTCGTGATATCCGGGGCGCTTGTTTTATGGGAATAGGAATTAAATGGGCTTATTGCCGTCCAGAGCGTATAAAATAGCATACGCTAGGCAAGTGTGGTAAATAACCCATGTTATACCCAAAAGGAAATAGTGGCTGCAGCAACCGAGGTGCCGATTACAGCGCCCGCAAGCACATCGGACGGATAATGCAATCCCAAGTAGATCCGGGAAAAGCCGATAGTGCAGGCCAGAGGCAGCAGAAGGAAAGTTAAGGCAGGCTGTGCCGCCATATAAGGAACCGTAAAGGCAAATATAGCCGTTGTGTGGCCGGATGGAAATGAATGGTCTTTTAGTGGGTTCTGAAACGTATTCGTGCCAGGCAGTACGAGATAAGGCCGCATGCGCGGATAGAGCATTTTGGCAATGGCTACAGGAATATGGCTGACAGCAAGGGCAATCAGTGCTTGCAGTGCAGTTGTTCTCCATGGCTCGGGAGCAAAGAACCAAATGAGCAGGTTGATTCCGATAGCGCTGGTGGCGCCTGCAATATGGGTGAGATAGAACAGCCAGAAGTTCAAATAACGGTTGTGAAGACGTCCATTAATCCATTGGAATAGATGCCGTTCCCAGGAGTGCAGTTTCATCCAAAAATGTCTCATAGCATATCCCTCCAGCTAGTCCGATGGCCGAATTTTGGTGTTAATGGGCTCCATTTATTTTTGCATGCTGCTACAAGTATCATACGTTTCAAATGGAGCCGATTTCAAGAAAAAGATCGATTTTTCGCGAAAGTTGACAGTTTTGACTTCGGACACCATTACCCTTTACAATGATTCAAGCAGCCCGGACGCGGTTAAAGTTGACTGAGAAACAGGAATTACGTAATTCGTGATTTTTGGGAATAAACCATACGCGTCACATATATAAATCCGGAAATCTGCTAAGAATAAGTATAGGAACATAGCTTGGATTTTTATGAGTAATGCAACAAAAGGGTCAGAAAGTTCGTTCAAACACACAGAGAGAAATAGAAATCAAGTGTGACAAAAAAGGGGGCATCGAGAGATCATGGCAGACATACTGTTTGTATCACTTCAAGTGGTCTTGGCGGCAATTGCGGTTTACCAGTTTGGATTTTCGTTATTTGGACTTCACAAGCAGAAAGACAAGGTGCAGTTCGCACCAGAGAAATCATTTGCGGTTCTCGTGGCAGCGCACAATGAAGAAGAAGTGGTCGGAGCGCTTATGGAGAATCTCAAACAACTTCATTATCCCACCGAACTGTACGATGTATTTGTGATTTGTGATAATTGTACAGACGGAACGGCCAGAATTGTAAAAGAACACGGCATGAATGCTTGCGTACGCACCAATCCTCATCAAAAGGGTAAGGGGTATGCCATCGAGTGGATGCTCAAGGAATTATGGAACATGCCACGCCAGTATGATGCCATCGTAATGTTCGATGCGGATAATCTGGCACATACCGAGTTTCTGATGGAAATGAATAATGACCTGTGCTCGGGCGCAAAAGTAATTCAAGGGTACATTGATACGAAGAATCCGGAGGATTCCTGGATTACTGCAGCTTATGGTGTTTCGTACTGGTATATTAACCGTCTGTGGCAGCTCTCACGCCATAATCTGAAAATGGCCAACTTCCTCGGCGGTACTGGAATGTGCTTCGAGACCAATCTGCTTAAGGAAATGGGCTGGGGAGCCACCAGTCTCGTAGAGGATCTGGAGTTCACTATGCGCAGTGCTTCCAAGGGCGTGTATCCAAGATTTAATTACGATGCCAAAGTATTTGACGAGAAGCCACTTACTTTTAAAGCATCTTCCAGACAGCGTCTTCGTTGGATGCAAGGACATTTTACAGTAGCCCGCCGCTATTTCTTCCCTCTGTTATGGCAGAGTATTAAAGAACGCAGCCTTACGAAATTTGACCTTGCTCTTTACGGTGCGAATGTCTATATTGTTCTGCTGACCTTCCTGATGACCGCATTCATGTGGATCGACATGTCACTCTTTAACGGTCCCCATATTGCCAACATCTATGGACACCTGCCTATTTGGCTTAGCTATGTGGCGATCGGTGCCAATATATTTACCTTCTTTATTTCCATGATTCTTGAAAAGGTTAAGTACAAGAAGGTATATGCTTATCTGCTGCTCTTCCCGATCTATCTGTTGTCATGGTATCCCATTACGTTCTATGCCTTCTTCACGCAAAACAACAAACAATGGAGCCATACCAAGCATACACGCGTGGTAAGACTGGAAGAGGTTCAGAGTAAGCAGGTATAGACTTTGAATTGGTTTTGGGAAAGTGATAATAAGTTGTTGACATCCACTTGCGGGATGGTGTATATTAATCAGGTATGAGTGACAT
Source organism: Paenibacillus oryziterrae (assembly GCF_042610485.1). Taxonomy (NCBI): domain Bacteria; kingdom Bacillati; phylum Bacillota; class Bacilli; order Caryophanales; family Paenibacillaceae; genus Paenibacillus; species Paenibacillus oryziterrae. The sequence continues at coordinate 104,310 of NZ_JBGJZO010000009.1, forward strand.
AGAGATTGCAAGAAGAAGCATCGGCTTCTCACCTGACTGGCATTTGTGCCGGCTGGTTTGATCTCAATGATTTATGGATGATATAATTCATGAACGTTGATCAAACGGGATGTCGGGAGTTAGCCGGCATCCCTTTTTTGCGGGTTACCGCAGTTTGCATTAAATATGTATCACACACATCCGGAGGTGGAGAGTTATCAGTAAGGAACATATGATCAATGATGAAATTCGGGCCAAAGAGGTTCGTTTGGTTGGTGCAGAAGGGGAACAAATCGGAATTACGCCGATTCGTGAGGCGTTGCAGATGGCGATTGATCTTAATCTGGATTTAGTCAACGTAGCACCGCAGGCGAAACCGCCGGTATGCCGCATCATGGATTACGGCAAGTTCCGCTATGAACAGCAGAAGAAAGACAAGGAAGCACGTAAGAACCAAAAGATTGTAGACATCAAGGAAGTTTGGTTCCGTGCTAACATCGAAGAACATGATTATCAAACCAAATTCCGAAATGTCATCAAATTCCTGGGTGAAGGCGATAAAGTGAAATGCTCCGTGCGTTTCCGCGGCCGTGAGATTACTCACGCTAATATCGGCCAGAAGATCCTGGAACGTGTCAAAACGGAAGTGGCTGATATATCCGTTGTGGAACGCCAGCCTAAGCTGGAAGGACGCAGCATGATTATGATTTTGGCTCCTAAAGCCCAATAAATCTGGAGTCATTTGCAACTGCAAATTGACGCCGCATAATATTCAAGGAGGAAACACCATGCCTAAAATGAAAACACATAGCAGCCTTAAAGGCCGCTTCAAAATTACTGGAACTGGCAAAGTAACTCGTTACAAAGCACACAAGAACCACTTGCTGTCCCACAAATCGAAACGCGCTAAACGCGTTCTTGCTGGAAACCCTGTAATGGCCCCTGGGGATGTTAGACGTTTGAGAAGAGGACTTGCACTACTGAAGTAGTTTAATACACATTTTTGGGAGGTTTATTAATATGGCAAGAGTTAAAGGCGGATTTGTAGTTCGTCGTAGACATAAAAAAGTATTGAAATTGGCAAAAGGTTATTTCGGTTCCAAACACCGCATTTTTAAAACAGCTAAAGAACAAGTAATGAAATCGATGGTATACGCATACCGTGACCGTCGTCAAACCAAACGTAACTTCCGCAGACTGTGGATCGTCCGCATCAATGCTGCAGCACGTTTGAACGGCTTGTCCTACAGCAAGCTTGTACACGGCCTGAAACTGGCTGGCGTAGAAGTGAACCGTAAGATGCTGGCTGATCTGGCTGTAAATGATCTTAACGCATTCAACTCTCTGGCTGTTGTAGCTAAAGAGAAGATCAACGCGTAAGAGCTTGATATAATCGAAAAGCACCGCCTGCGGGGTTCCCGTTCAGCGGTGCTTTTTTGTGCCGACTAGCCTTGCATTCTCAGAGTGCAGAATTCTTAGTCGCCTGAGCTGTAGTTTTCCCAGTACTTCGAAGTATTGAGCTGTGAAGCCAGTGTCTTGCTCATGGTACGTCTTACTTTGCGCAGCTCAGCGCGTTCCTGAGCAGATTCGTTGATTAGTTTCTCTTCCGGGGTTTCGGGGATGATTCCGGGAACCTGATGTGGTTCACCGTCGTCGCCGACAGCTACGAACGTCAGGAAAGACGTGGCGGCCACTGCGCGTTCTCCAGTATATAAATGTTCAGATATGATCTTCACGAACACTTCGATGCTTGTGCGTCCTGTCCAGGATACGAAGGATTCGAAGCAGACGGAATCTGTAGGGCGGATAGGAAGCAGGAAATCTACGGAATCGGCAGAGGCTGTAACGACGTTGGCGCGGCAATGGCGCATGGCTGAAATGGAAGCAACTTCATCAATGCTGCTCATAAGCTTACCGCCAAATAGCGTTTTGTGATTGTTCACATCGTTCGGGAATACACGCCCTGTTTTGAATACACGCGATTCACGGCAATATTTGAACGCGGGTGGCGTCTGGGGTTTAGGATGTTCGTTCATTTAAGCCAACTTCCTTTCAATGTACGGTTGTAAGCACTCATAATAATAGAAAACACTTTGTGGTGCAATAATATTTATGTGCAGAATAACCCGCATTTGATTGGATTCGAGGTTTAATGACACAAGTTGTATAGAATGGTGACATATGATGTAATCGTAAGCGGTTTCAAGGTATGTTTTGCAAATTATTAATGACCTCCGGTCAATAATTGACTGGATTTTAAAAAAAATTGCGGGTATAATCTGTACAATGGAATGTCCATGCAATGACAAAAGACATCCAATTTCTTAAGGGGGATCACAATCGATGAAAAAAGTTTTCAAACTCTCGCTTGTTATGTTGCTCGCGATGACAGTAGTACTTGCTGGCTGCGGCAACAACAACAACTCCGGTGCAAAATCCGACGTTAAACTCGGTATGGTAACCGACGTAGGTGGAGTAAACGACAAATCGTTTAACCAATCTGCATGGGAAGCCCTTCAAGCAATTGAGAAAGAAGCAGGTGTTAAAGTTAAATATCTGCAAAGTAAATCCAATGCTGATTATCAACCGAACCTTAACCAATTCGTTAAAGACGGCTATAGCCTGACTTGGGGTATCGGTTTTGATCTTGGAGATGCTCTTGGTAAAGTAGCTGCTGAGAACCCAGATGCTAAATTGGCAATCATCGACAGCGTAGTAGATGCTCCTAACGTTGAATCCGTAACATTCTCCGAGAATGAAGGATCCTTCCTGGTAGGTGTTGTTGCAGGTCTGACTACTAAAACAAATAAAGTTGGTTTCATCGGCGGTATGGAAAGCCCAGTTATCAAACGTTTTGAAGTTGGTTTCAAAGCAGGCGTACTGGCTGTTAACCCAAGCGCAGAAGTAACTATTACTTATGCTGGCGCATATGACAAACCAGACACAGGTAAATCCCTGGCTGCAACATTGTATGATGCAGGCAATGACATCATCTTCCCAGCTGCAGGCGCAACGGGTAACGGCGTATTTAACGAAGCTAAATCCCGCAACGATGCAGGCGGCGCTAAAGTATGGGTTATCGGCGTAGACAAAGACCAATCCCTGGAATTTGGCGACGATGTAACTTTGACTTCCATGGTTAAACGTGTTGACGAAGCGGTTAAAATGGTTTCCCAACAAGTTATCGACGGTACGTTCAAAGGCGGATCTACAACTGTTCTTGGTCTGAAAGACAATGGTGTAGGCCTTCCTGAAACTTCCAAAGCCAATGTAAGCGCAGAAATCCTGGCTAAAGTTGAAGAGTTCAAAAAACAAATCATCGATGGAACAATTACTGTTCCTGCCGAATAATATTTGCCACACTTTTCTTGTATTTAAATAATAAACAAGGAACAAGGCCGGTTGTGAAGCTGGCCTTGTTCCTTGTTAAAAGTGGTTTTAACCTTTGCTCATCAAAGCGGAAGGTCTCCTTGAAGCGGGTGCCCTCCCTATAAACATGGTGAAGCCGTTTCTTCTTAAATATTCTGTGATGAGGGTGATTCCATGAGTGCTGCGGCTCCAGTCGTAGAGTTGAAGCAAATCACAAAGCGCTTTCCAGGTATTATCGCCAATGATTCCATTAGTCTGACGCTGCAAAAGGGCGAGATTCACGCACTGCTTGGTGAGAACGGTGCAGGCAAGTCGACACTGATGAACATTGTATTTGGTCTTTACCAGCCTGATGAAGGTAGTATTGAAATTAATGGGCAACCGGTTGTCATCGACAACCCGAATAAAGCAATTGAACTGGGCATTGGTATGGTGCATCAGCATTTCAAGCTTGTAGAGCCTTTTACAGTTACCGAGAACATTGTTCTTGGGATGGAACCCAAAAAAGGTCTTAAAATTGACTATAAATCTGCTTCAGAACAGGTTCGCAAGCTATCCGAGCAGTATGGCCTTCAAGTAGATCCGAACGCCAAGATCCATGACATTTCGGTAGGCATGCAGCAGCGGGTAGAAATTATGAAGACCCTGTATCGCGGAGCGGATATTCTTATATTCGACGAACCAACTGCCGTATTGACGCCACAGGAAATCATCGAACTAATGGCGATTATGAAGCGGCTCGTCGCTGAGGGTAAATCCATCATCTTGATTACTCATAAGCTTAAGGAGATTATGCAAATCTCTGATCGTGTAACGATTATCCGCCGGGGTAAAGTGATTGATACGGTTCAAACCTCTACGACGAACCCGAATGAGCTTGCTGAGAAAATGGTCGGACGCGGTGTCACCTTCAAGGTCGACAAACAACCACCAAACGTTGGACAAGTAGTGCTTAAATTGAATGATGTTTCCAGTAAGAATAAAGACGGCATTTCTGTGCTGAATGGTCTGAACTTTGAAGTGAAAGCTGGGGAAATCCTGGGGATCGCCGGGGTCGACGGCAACGGTCAGAGTGAATTAATCCAAGCGATTACAGGTCTGCGCAAAATTGATTCCGGTTCCATAACGATGACTGGGAAGGAAATAGCCAATCTGTCACCGCGCAAAATCATCGAAATGAACGTCTCCCACATTCCTGAAGACCGTCACAAGCATGGTCTGGTACTGGATTTCTCTGTAAGCGAGAATATGGTGCTCGAAACGTATTATCGAAGCCCGTACAACAAAAACGGATTCCTTGACAATGAGGTTATCAACCAGCATGCCGAGGAACTGGTGAAGCAGTTTGACGTGCGTACGCCTTCTATCGAGAATAAAGCGCGTTCTTTGTCGGGCGGTAATCAGCAAAAGGCGATTATTGCGCGGGAAATAGACAAGAATCCAACGCTTCTGATTGCAGCACAACCAACCCGTGGTCTTGATGTGGGTGCAATCGAATTCGTTCAGAAGCAGTTGATTGCCCAGCGTGACCAAGGGAAAGCCGTACTGCTCATATCTTTTGAATTGGATGAAATTATGAACGTTTCGGACAGAATCGCTGTCATCTATGAAGGGCAAATAGTCGGTGAGGTATTCCCTGAGAATACAAATGACCAGGAGCTGGGACTCATGATGGCGGGAAGCTTGAAGCGGGGAGGTAACGCAAATGTACAGGCTTAAAAAAATATTTGCGACAGATAGCTACATTATACCGCTTGTCGCCATTTTGCTCGGATTTCTGGTTGGGGCAGTCGTTATGATTGTCGGGGGATATAATCCGATCGACGCTTATGGCGCATTGTTTAAAAGGGTATTCGGCAGCCCATACGATTTCGGCGAGGCCATCCGTGAAATGACTCCGCTAATGCTAACGGGTCTTGCAGTCGCCTTTGCTTTTCGCTCCGGACTGTTCAATATCGGGGCTGACGGCCAAGTATTAATCGGCATGACAGCAGCTAGCATTGTCGGTATCAAGTTTTCTGGATTACCGATGTTCCTCCTGGTTCCGATCGCAGTTATTGCTGCGGGTCTGTTTGGCGGACTGTATGCCGGTATTGCCGGATACTTGAAAGCTAAACGCGGCATTAATGAGGTTATTACGACGATCATGTTGAACTGGATCGCATTGTTCCTCTCCAACTATATCGTTCGTACTTTTCTTTTATTGGAAGGACAGAACCGTTCCGAGGATATTCCAGCTTCCTTGTCCATGACGTTCCTGAATTCCATGTTTGATAATGCACGGCTTCATTGGGGAACGATTATTGCATTAGCAGCTGCAACCTTCTTCTACATCTTCCTTTGGAAGACTAAACAGGGTTATGAAATGCGTGCCGTTGGTTTAAATCCGCATGCTGCGGAATACGCCGGTATGAATGTGGGACGCAATATTATCAAAGCTATGTTCATCAGCGGAGTTTTTGCAGGTCTCGCCGGAGCAGGTGAAGTTTTGGGTGTATTCCACTACCAGTCGGTATTTGCGGCTTCACCGGGATACGGTTTTGACGGAATCGCGGTTGCTCTGCTTGGATTGACTCATCCGCTTGGTGTGATCTTGGCGGCGATTCTCTACGGCACACTGACTTATGGCTCTGCAGGTATGAGTTTTGGGGCGGATGTTCCTCCTGAACTCATCCGTATCGTGATTGGTTCCATTATTTTCTTCATAGCCGCACAAGGAATTGTGCGTTGGGTGCTGAAACCCTTTTACTTCAAGCGCAAGAAAGAGAAGGTGTTATAGATGGATCTGCAGACGCTAGGTCAATTGCTGAATACGACTCTTGTATTTTCCACAGCGCTTATTTTTGCGGCGCTCGGCGGCATCTTCTCAGAACGCTCCGGTGTAGTTAACATTGGACTTGAGGGTTTAATGATGTTTGGTGCTTTTGCTGCCGCCGTAGGCGGATATTATGCACAGGACGCAGGGATGGGAGCAGCAGCGCCATGGATTGGTGTACTGTGTGCCATTGTTGTAGGTGGGCTCGGTGCACTCATTCATGCCGTGGCCTCGATTACCTTCAAAGCCGATCAGACGATCAGTGGTACGGTAATCAACTTTTTAGCCGCAGGCAGTACGCTGTACATGGTTAAGCTGCTGTTTGATGGCGCTGGAGAAACCCCCTTGCTCGATGGTTTCCGGAAATTCAAGATTCCGTTCCTCTCTGATATTCCTGTTATCGGGGAAGGTGTGTTTAATTCCTACCCAACAACGTATCTGGCAATCGTGCTGGTTATCGTAATTTATTACGTACTCTTCAAGACTCCATTTGGTCTTCGTCTGCGTGCTGTTGGGGAGCATCCGAGCGCGGCCGATACACTCGGTGTGAACGTGAACCGGATGAGATATATTGGTGTTATTCTGAGCGGTATGCTCGCTGGTATTGGCGGAGCTACCATCACATTAACGACTACCAGCACCTTTGCACACAACACGATTTCCGGACAAGGTTTTATTGCGATTGCCGCAATGATCTTTGGTAAATGGAATCCGGTTGGAGCGTTTGGAGCTGCTGTGTTCTTCGGATTCTCACAGGCTATCCGTAATTATGTGCAGCTGTTCGAATGGTCCAAGAGCATTCCGCAGGAGTTTATCTTCATGATCCCTTATGTGCTCACGATTATCGTGCTTGTTAGTGCCGTTGGACGTTCTTCTGCGCCAAGTGCACTAGGCCAGCCGTATGATCCAAGTAAACGCTAAAATATGCTGTAAGACGCATTTCCGGTATTCCGGGAATGCGTTTTTTTGTTTTACATATGGACAGTGATACAGGCGAAGGAAAAGTCCGTCGAATACACTGTTTCGAGGAAGGCAAAAAGTGTACAGCTTACTGAGAAGTTACGCGAAAGCTAATCCTTTGTATAACTTATGAGGAGGGATATTATGACTCAACCGGTAACTAAACAACAGGTTATGAGACTGATTGGCAAGAATATTACAGCAGTGAAAAAAGACGGCACAAAGGTCACCGGCAAGCTGATCCGTATTTCCGGCAATCGTCTGATTGTTCAGCGGGTAAGCGGCAAAAAAGTACAAACCAAAGCATTGATTCCACTGGTGCTTTTTGACCTGCTTGCTGTTGGTACCGCTCCTTATGCCTATGGTGGGTATGGCTATGGAGGTGCCCCTTATGGCGGGTATGGCTATCCTGGAGGCGGCTATCCCGGAGCAGGATACGGAGCCCCAGGCTATGGCGGATCACCTTATCCATATGGCGGATTCTTTTAAGTGGAATATAGGATTGCACGGTTAAGAGAAACGCTTTTCCAGTTCATAGCAATAGCTTTGGGAGAGATATCGTGCGATCCTGTAATCCAGCTTCTGATAAAAAGCCAGGCCTGCCGCATTTCCGGCGTCAACGGCAACCTTCGCCCTTTGGCACCCGCGGGATAATGCAAACCGTTCCGCACGATCCATTAGCATATTTCCCCATCGTTTCCGCCGGGCGGCAGGTGCAATGGCAAGCATGTCAATGTACAGCAGATCACCATGTAACATGAAATGCACGAAACCAAATGGATCACTTTCATAATCCGGACAAGCTACAAGTGTTACGCCATGTCCAAGTCGCAGCGGCAGATCCTTGCGGACCTGGCTAAGCACATTTTGAGGCAGATGCGACAGCGGCACCAGCTGGGTTTCGATCAAACTGAGTATTATAACGTCATCCTGTTTGGGTCTGCGGTAACGGATCATAATGCGCCTCCTCTCACGCGTTGTCGTACATCATATGACGTATATAGGCACCGGCGTTCCTGAAAGGTCAATGAACGACAAAAGAAGTTAAAAAAAGTGGGGTATTGACTTACCGTGTGAGGAATCATATAATGTGTCTAAACATTTTATCGAGTATACATGCATCGGCGATGATGAGGACGAAGTTTTAAGGGCTCTTTTGTTCAGAGAGTGAGAGGATCAGCTGCAACCTTCACCAAAATCCCTTATATACGAGCTCACCTCGGAGCTGTTTCCCTGAAAGGTTCACCGGCAGAAGTGGTGAAATTATTAGGGGAAATCGTTTGGTCCGCGTTACGGACTTCAGGTTACAAGGATTTGGGCCCAGCCTACATCGATGGATTTTTGTATACCTGATAAGGCACTTCATCGTGAGATGTTGTGCAAACATGGGTGGTACCACGGAAGCTAATGCCTTTCGTCCCTCACGCGATATTTTTTCGTGTGGGAGGCGAAAGGCTTTTTTGTTTTCATGATATGGTTGAGAGACGCACCGTCATTTGCATAATGAATGTTAGAAATCGAAGGAGGAATACTGATGAGTGCGCAAACACCGGAAGTACAGACCACTGAGCAGCTTCGGGAGAAATGGACAGAACCGGAAGTCATTTCCGGTTCGGAGATTCTGCTCCGCAGCCTGGTGCTTGAAGGAGTAGATACAGTATTCGGGTATCCGGGTGGAGCGGTATTGTATATTTATGACGCGCTATACGGCTTCAAGGATTTCAAGCATGTATTGACCCGCCATGAGCAGGGTGCTATCCATGCGGCTGACGGATATGCCCGGGCGAGCGGCAAAACCGGGGTATGTATTGCAACGTCCGGTCCGGGAGCGACGAACCTTGTTACGGGTATTGCTACAGCCTATATGGATTCAGTGCCGCTGGTAGTAATCACAGGGAACGTATTCTCCAGTCTGATTGGTACAGATGCTTTTCAGGAAGCAGATATCACAGGAATTACAATGCCAATTACTAAACACAGTTATCTGGTTCGTGATGTTAAGGATCTGTCGCGGATTATACACGAGGCCTTCCACATAGCGTCAACTGGACGCAAAGGTCCGGTACTGATCGATATTCCGAAGGATGTGTCTGCGGCCAATACATTGTTCGTTCCTGTAAAAGATGTGAATCTTCGCGGATACAATCCACGCACGGTTCCTAATAAATTGCAGTTGGATAAACTGGTTCGGGCCATTGCGGCTGCCGAACGTCCGATCATTATTGCCGGCGGTGGAGTCATTTACTCCGGAGCACATGAAGAAATGCTGGAGTTCGTCAAACGGACAGAAATCCCGATTACTACCACATTGCTAGGACTTGGGGCCTTCCCGAGCGGCGAGGATCTGTGGATGGGTATGCCGGGTATGCATGGTACTTACACAGCGAATAACGCGATTCAGCAGTGTGATCTGCTTATCAATATCGGAGCCCGGTTCGATGACCGTGTGACCGGCAAGCTGGACGGTTTTGCACCAAAAGCCAAAATCGTTCACATTGATATCGACCCGGCTGAAATCGGCAAAAATGTAGCACCCGATATTCCAATCGTCGGCGATGTGAAGACCGTGCTGGAACTTCTGAATACTGAAGTAGGACGTGCCGCTAAGGCTGATGCCTGGAGAACACAGATCGCTCAGTGGAAGCTCGACTGGCCTCTCCGCTATAACGACTCGGAGACGGATCTTAAACCGCAGTGGGTTATTGAGATGATCAATGACACGACAAAAGGCGAAGCGATCGTAACTACTGACGTTGGACAGCACCAGATGTGGGCTGCTCAATATTACAAATTCAACCAACCCCGTTCATGGATCACTTCGGGAGGACTCGGAACGATGGGCTTTGGATTCCCTTCTGCGATTGGCGCCCAAATGGCTCATCCTGAAAGGCTTGTCGTATCCATCAACGGTGACGGCGGGATGCAGATGTGTTCCCAGGAGCTTGCGATCTGTGCGATTCACAATATTCCGGTAAAAATCGTTGTTATTAATAATCAGGTGCTCGGGATGGTTCGGCAGTGGCAGAATCTCATTTATAACAAACGCTACAGCTACACCGACCTTGCCGGAAGCCCGGATTTTGTGAAGCTGGCTGAAGCCTATGGTGTTAAAGGCTTGCGTGCGACTAACAAAGAGGATGCAGGAGCCGTGTGGAAGGAAGCGCTGGAAACGCCAGGACCAGTATTGGTAGAATTCGTTGTCTCGAAGGACGAAAATGTCTACCCGATGGTTACCCAGGGATCGACCATCGATCAAATGCTGATGGGGGATGAAGAATAGTGATGAAGCATACGATTGCCGTTCTTGTGAATGACCAGCCGGGCGTGCTGCAGCGCGTCTCGGGATTGTTCGGACGGCGGGGATATAACATTGAGAGCATTACCGTTGGCCAGTCCGAAGAAACCGGGTTATCCCGGATGGTTATCGTTACCACTGGAGACGAGAACACACTTGAGCAGATTGAGAAGCAGCTATATAAGCTGATCGATGTAATCAAAGTCGTTGATTTAAGCTCGAAGCCGATGGTTGCGCGCGAGCTGGCATTAATCAAAGTAAAGTCTGAACCTTCGGAACGTCCGGAAATTATGGGTGTAGTTGAAACGTTCCGGGCCTCTGTTGTAGACATTGGCAGCACCAGCATGCTGGTACAGGTCGTTGGCGATACCCAGAAGATTGATGCTATGATTGAGCTGCTGAAGCCATACGGTATTAAGGAATTATCCCGCACCGGAGTTACGGCAATGATTCGCGGCAATGCTTAACAGGTATATTTTACAGCTTTAACGGATTGCTGCTTTTTGGCACTACAAGATAACCTGACCTGCTGAAGAGCGGGAGCTTGAAGAGCAGCTTTGTACCTCTTCACCTAGCTCTCTTGAAGCACCCGCTCTTTAGATGGGTCCCAAATTAAAGGAGGATTTTGACAATGGCAGTGACAACGTACTATGAGCAGGATGCAGAACTTAGCGTATTAAAAGGTAAAACAATCGCAGTAATCGGTTACGGCAGCCAAGGCCATGCCCAAGCACAAAATCTGCGGGACAGTGGTTTGCAGGTAGTTATCGGTCTGCGTGGAGGAAAGTCCTTTGAAACCGCCAAGAATGACGGCTTTGAAGTGCTTTCGGTTGCAGAAGCTGTATCCCGTGCCGATGTAGTTCAGATCCTCCTTCCAGATGAAACACAGGCCTCTGTATATAAAAATGATATCGAACCGAACCTGAAAAGCGGCGCAGCGCTGATGTTCTCTCACGGCTTTAACGTGCACTTCGGACAAATCGCTGCCCCTAAAGATGCAGACGTATTGCTGGTAGCGCCGAAATCGCCGGGCCACATGGTTCGTCGTACTTACGTAGAAGGTTTTGGCGTTCCTGGACTTATCGCGATTGAACAGGATGGCACAGGTAAAGCAAAAGAAATCGGACTTGCCTATGCTAAAGGTATCGGCTGTACCCGTGCCGGAGTTATTGAGACTTCGTTCCGTGAAGAAACAGAAACAGATTTGTTCGGTGAGCAGGCAGTACTTTGCGGCGGTGTTTCCGAATTGATCAAGGCAGGTTTTGAAACATTGACTGAAGCCGGTTATGCTCCAGAAATGGCATACTTTGAATGTCTGCATGAGCTTAAGCTGATTGTTGACATGATCTACGAAGGCGGCTTGTCTTCTATGCGTGATTCCATCAGTAACACAGCTGAATATGGTGACTATGTAACAGGACCGCGCATCATAACAGATGAAACGAAAAAAGCGATGAAAGCAGTTCTGTCCGATATTCAACAAGGTAAATTCGCACGCGACTTTATCCTGGAGAACCAATCCGGCCGTGCATTCCTGACAGCTACCCGCCGTAACGAAGCGGCTCATCCGGTAGAGGTAGTCGGAGCCCAATTGCGTGAAATGATGCACTGGATCAAGAAATAACATAAATTTTAGATTGCTTCAGGACATAGAATGTATTACTTCGATGCGGCCGTACATTTGCGAGCCGCATTTGAAGGTTCTAGGGCATAATTTGAATGATTAGGGGGTGCCAGCATGCGGAAAATATATGTATTCGATACGACGCTGCGCGACGGTGAACAGTCGCCAGGTGTGAACCTCAACACACGCGAAAAAGTAGAGATTGCTTATCAGTTGGAGAAACTCGGGATCGACCGGATGGAAGCAGGCTTCCCTGCAGCTTCACCGGGTGACCTGGCAGCTGTCAATGCGGTCGCCAGAGCGGTCAAGAATGTGACGGTCATCGGACTATCCCGTTCCCGGGAGAGCGACATCGATGCTGTGAAGGAAGCGTTGCAGGGAGCACAGGACCCATGTATTCATATTTTTCTGGCTACTTCCCCCATTCATAGGCTCCACAAGCTGCGGATGAGTAAATCGGAAGTGCTGGAAACCGCACAATCTGCCATTCGTTATGCGAAAAAGTATTTTTCGAAGCTGGAGTTTTCTTTGGAGGACGCCGGCCGTACAGAGTATGATTTTATGGCTGAGGTCGTTGGTATGGCTGTGCGCGAAGGTGCCAATGTCGTTAATATTCCCGATACGGTCGGGTATTTGAATCCCGCTGAGTATGGAGCGATCTTCAAATATCTGAAGGAAAACGTACCTGACATTGAACGGGTGCAGCTAAGTGCACACTGTCATAACGATCTGGGTATGGCAACTGCCAATACCCTTGCCGCAATTCAGAATGGTGCGGACCAGATTGAGGGGACGATTAACGGTATCGGTGAACGGGCCGGCAACACGGCTATCGAAGAGGTGGCCATGGCTTTGGAGACCCGGAGCGAGTTCTTCGGAGCGAAGACGTCGTTGATCCTTTCTGAAATTTCCCGGACCAGCCGTTTGGTCAGCAAGCTGACAGGTATGGTCGTGCCGGGGAACAAAGCGATCGTTGGAGCCAATGCGTTCGCGCATGAATCAGGTATTCACCAGGACGGCATGCTCAAAGAAAAAACCACCTACGAAATCATGACTCCTGAGACAATCGGTCTCAAGGAGAGTAAGCTCGTACTTGGAAAGCATTCAGGGCGACATGCCTTCCGTGATAATCTTCGCGAACTGGGATATGATTTGGGTGAAGAAGAGCTGAATGCCGCTTTTTCCAGATTCAAGGATTTGGCTGACAAGAAGAAAGAAGTATCCGAAGAGGATATCCTGGCATTGCTGGAAGAGAAGCTGATCGACACACCGGAGATTTTCAGCTTGAAGACTATCTTTGTTGCTTATGGCAATGAGGCGACGCCAACGGCTAAAGTCATCATTCAAGGACCGGAAGCGGAACTGATTGTAGCGGAGTCTGAAGGCAACGGTTCGGTTGACGCCATTTATAATGCGATTGATAAGGCGACGGGAGAAGAGGTCACACTTGGTGACTACTCCATCAAATCTGTCAGCCGCGGCAAGGATGCGCAAGGCGAGGTTCATGTTATTTTGTCACAGGGTGATGCTGCTGCGCAGGGGCGGGGACTCAGCACGGATATCTTGGAAGCAAGTGCCCGGGCCTATCTCGATGCACTGAACAAGCTGCTGGAGAAACGCAAAACAGTCACGAATCGTGACCACGCAAGTTTATAGACATCACAGAGAAATAATAGGATTGAATAAATAAGTCTGACCAATAAGGACTGTACTATGGGATATTAACCTGTGGTGCAGTTTTTTTTTGGCTTAAGGAATAAGAAAGGCGTATGAATAGAAGTGTACGAGGGTCTTTAGTATTACTAATCGATCAAAAAAATGTCGATTTCGAGGAATTTTTGGGTGTGAAGTCTCATTAAATTAAAAATTTTAATGGAAAAATAATGGAGAGATATCGTATAATTTAAAACAGTTCTAATTAGTAATCTAGTTACATGATTTCAGTTACTACCAATACATAGAGACAACTAGAGAGGGGTACATAAGAAATGAAGAAAAGAATAGGCGCTTGGTTAATCATGTTCTTACTAATAATGCAGATTGCGGGAGCATTAGGATTAAAATTCGATGTTCCGGTCAAAGCGGACGCGATTCAGGAGAATCTGATAACTAGTGTAACTGCAGCGGTCTATGAGAATGGAACGCAAGTCACAGACGGCATTTATAAGCTTGATTCCATGGTTAAGCTGGATTTCACTTACGCGCTCCCTGAGCTTCCCGAAGGCGGACATAAGTATGGGGATGGGGATATCTTTACTTATCAGCTCCCGAGCCAATTGCTGATCGACGGTACATATACCGGCAATTTGGCTTACGATGAATTTGGTGCAGAGGGAATAGGTACATACAGCGTTACCCCTGACAATAAAGTGACTCTGACCTTTAACGAGCATATTGAAGGTCTATTTAATGTAGGTGGCACTTTCCGAATCCAATCCACTTTGAGCTCTACCAAGATGACAGGCTCGACGCGGCAGGAGCTGCTATTCCCGATTCAAGGCAATGCAGCAAATTCTATTGTGCTGAATTTCCATCCACTGGGTGGTACTAGCATTAAGAAATCCGGAACGCCTCAGCCGCAGCAATATAATCCGGAGCGGATCGACTGGGTCATTGATGTTAATACGGCACTCGATACCATAAATAACGCAGTGATAAAAGACAATCTGCCGTCAGGTCTGGAGCTGAATGAGACTTCCATTGCCGTATATGGGCTGGATGTTAACGTTAATGGAACCGTAGCAGAGCAGGCTGCGCTTCCAGCAGATCAATATTCCACTGACGGCTCAGCGGACGACAAGCTGGTTCTATCCTTTAATGAAAGTCCGCTGACCAAAGCCTACCGGGTAAAATTCTCAACTTCGATTACAAATTCCGATCTGCTCAGCTTTGCGAATACGGCTGTGTTGACGGGAGACGGGGTAAACAAGAACAACAATGTAACGGTTCCGGTTGGCCGCGGCAAACCGCTGGATAAATTGGCGAAGGCATATGATTCTGCCTCCGAAACAACTACCTGGACAATTAAGTTTAATTATAATGAGAAGAATATTGCCGCTGACAAGGCGGTTCTAACGGACTATTTTAACATGAACCAGGAATTGAAAGGGACCTCATTCAAAGTGTACAGGGTCACGCTGAATTCGGACGGCACGGAGGGACTGAGCACGCTGGCTGATCCCGGCGATTACACGGTGACTGAGCTGACGGACAAGGCGGACAAGCATGGTTTTAGGCTGCAATTCAGCCACGATATCAGTTCAGCATACCGGATTGAGTATCAAACCCAAGTGATTGACCGGATCTACATGGACGAGAAGATCAGAAATGAAGTCACCTACAATAATGAAACGAAAAGCGCCGAGCAGCAGCTTTATCAAACCATTCTGAACAAAGACCGGTTGACCGTAGATTACGCTGCGAAGACTGTAAAGTGGAAGATCCGGATCAATGAAGACAAGCGCACCATGACGGATGTACTCCTGACGGATACTTTTGGCAACGCGGGGTTGAAGCTGATCGAAGCTCCTGTGATTACACCTGAAGGAGACGAAGATGATTATACGTTTAGCGTGATTGGCAGCGGTAATTACTTAGCGGGCGACGGCTTTAAAATTCAATTCAATAAGCCCATATCCGTGCCATACACAATCGAATATACAACTAGTTTCAATTACGATCTGCTGACGGCAGGCAAGAAGATATTCTCCAACACCGCTAAAATGACCTGGACTGAGAAAGCGGGCGGTACACCGGAACAGAAGATTGAGAAGACGTTCGATCCACGGGCTGAAGTGAAAAATAACGGTCTGAAGAGCGGGACATATGATGCCGTCACGAAGAAGATCACCTGGAAAGCAGGAGCGAACTATAATAAAAAGCCCCTCGTGGCTGGGGCTTATCTGGTGGATAATTTCCCTGCTGGACAGAAACTGGATACTATGACACCTGTACAGGTCTTCAAGCTAGAATATGGCGAAAACGGTAATCCTACCGACGGCACTCTTTTGATGGCAGGAGAAGATTACTCACTAACCACCACAGCGACAGACTTAAAGGTAACAATGCTAAATGATATCAACTATGCGTTTTATGTTGTTTTTAAGACGGAATTTAACGGGGAAGACGTTAATCTAGGTACGGTCACTAATATTGCGAGGCTGTATAATCAGGCCCAATCGCCGGTCTCTGAAGAATTGAAGGGCTCTGTTACTATACCGAACGGCGGACAATACGTTGTTAAGAATGGCACCCAGGATACGGTCGACCGGACGAAAATGAACTGGACGGTAAATATCAATCATAACCAGTCGGTTGTGAGGAGTGCCAAAATCATCGATACGCCAAGTGCCAATCAGGTGCTTCTGCCAGACAGTTTCCATCTGTACACTACAACGGTTGCGGCGAACGGTATCATCACCAAGACAGCGACCGAACTGGTTCGTGATACGGACTACACGATTGACTTTACCACGGACAGCAGCGGGAATGACAGCTTCACCCTACGATTCAAACAGACAATTTCTAAAGCCTACATTCTGGAATATCAGTCTGTTATAGCTGCGGTAAACAACGTCCAGCTGACGAATAATGTCGCTTTCAGCGGTGAAGGTGTGCAGGTTGTTAACATTCCTTATGAAAAAGTTATTAATGTAGTGGTCGTCGACTCTGCGGGAACAGGGAGCGGAGTGAAAGGCTCACTTAAGATAACCAAGACGAATGAGGACGGAAGCGAAAAGCTTGCGGGAGCCGTGTTTGAGCTGTATCGCATTGTCGGATCCGAACTGAAGGAGAAGAAGACGGGCACTACCGATTCAAACGGTGAGTATGAATTTGGCGACCTAAGAGCCGGTAAATACATTCTGAAGGAGACCCAGGCGCCCGCCGGATATGCTCTGGACGCTACCGAGCATAAAGTAACGATCAATTCGGCGGTTCAGGTTCAGAAGACGATAGCCAATACCTATAATGGTTCTTTAAAAGTAACCAAGGTTACAGAGGTAGATGGGGACAAGCTGCCGCTTGAAGGTGCAGTCTTCGAGTTGTTCAGTTTGTCGGGTCCAGTCAAAAATCTGGTGAAGGCAGGGACTTCCGATGCTGGTGGCGAGGTGATGTTCACCAAGCTGAAAGGCGGCAACTATATACTCGTTGAAAAAACGGCACCATCTGGATATCTTCTGGACAAGACGGAGCATGCGTTAGTCATTGATCCTGCTGCAGAGACCACCATTGAGATTCTCAATGTAAAAGATCCTGCACCGCCGATAATCCCGGTAATAGTGAACCCGCCGGCATCCACACCAACGCCGACACCTACACCATCCATCATTCCGGGGATTGTCACTAGTCCGACACCAACAATTACGCCGTCGGTTTCTCCAAGCGTACCGCCTTTGGCGACACCGCCAGCTTCAGCTCCGGTTCTGCCATCACCGACCCCTGTGCCAACCAAGGGAACAACAACCGAGGATACGCCTATCGTAGGGGAGATTCCGCTTGGCGGAATTCCGAGCATCGGCAAGCAGCCGGACAACGGACAGGTAACCCTGCAGCCGGATAAATGGATCTATACACCGGATCCCGGATTTATTGGGAAGGATAAATTCTCGGTTATTGTCACGGATGAGGAAGGCAGCGAAGAGGAGATCATTATCGAAATTAATGTCGAGGAAGTGCCCAAAGGTACTGTTACCGAATCTTCAGGTGGCAAGAAGCCTACACTGCCCCAGACAGGGGAAGAAAGCCACCTTCCGCTGTATCTTCTGGGAAGTGCGATGATCGTGCTGGGCTATGCTCTGAACCTTCGATTTAAGCGCAGATCCGAATAATTCAATATCCCTGCGGATATTTAACCTAAAAACCGCCAGTCTCCGAAAGCAGGAGTCTGGCGGTTTTTTACAGTAGGAGGAACCTTTTGTATTTCTCCTTCTCTCTAGAGCGTTCCTATTGTAGGATAGACAAGTAAGAGTTGAACCTGTCATTTGTGTGAAATCAAAGAAAAATAAATTAGGGCGCAGGGGATGCACAAAGTCCGGCGTCTAACTTAATGTAGCTGGAGGAGGGGAGTAAACTGGAAGAGGCGGAGTGGATTTCCGCCGTGCTAAGCGGTCAACATCAGGCCTTCGGGCATTTGGTTAACCGTTATCAGGGCATGGTATACAGAGTATGTGTCAAAATTACAGGTGAAGCCGAATCGGCCAAAGATATGGCCCAGGAGGTTTTTATCAAAGCTTATAAAGCACTTCCCTCCTTCCGGGGACAATCCTCATTCTCCACCTGGCTCTACCGGATCGCTTACCGGACTTGTCTGGACTGGAAACGCGCCAATGACAGGGAATGGAAGCACCGCAGCTCTGCGGAATATACGGAGAACGACTATGTAACATCGCAGACGCCGGAGCATGCGGCAATTCACAAAGAAGCCTCGCTTGAACTGGACGAGAATTTGAACAGCCTTGCCGAACCGTACCGGTCGGTCGTGCAGCTGTACTATTTTCACCAGCATTCCTATCAGGAAATAGCCAGGCAAAAAGGGGTTTCTGTTAAAACGGTGGAATCACAGCTATACCGCGCCAGACAAATGATGCGTAAACAACAAGGGGGGGAATGGCGATGAATTGTGAACAGGTAATGGAATGGATGCCTCATTATCTTGATGGTCAGCTGTCTCTAGAACGGGCACAGATCATTCGACTACATGTCGATTCCTGCCCCGGATGTGCACATCATTTGGAGGAAGCGCGTGAACTGTCAGAGCTTTGGAGAAGTATGGCTGAAACTGTCGACGTGCTGCAAGGTGAGGATATTCCGGATCTTGTAGGAAGTGTCATGGCTGAAATTGAGAAATTTGAGTCCGGCCGAAGCAAACGGAGAGTGGAGCCTTCCTCGGCAAGACGCCGTTTTAGCCCACGCACCTCATGGGTGCATTACAGTCTCGCGGCCTGCCTGACTTTCTTGTTATTGCAGTTTGGCGTGTTTGAAGGGCTGGCTTATCATATCTCCGAAATTAATGGACAGATGTCAAACTCGGTGATTTCTTTGTTTGGCGCTCCGTCCGATCACTCAAAATAAATAAAAATAAATAACAGACAAGTAGGAGGATATTACATGATTAGGAAGAGACGCTGGCTTACCTTTATGCTGGCTATGGCCCCTGGTGTAGGGCACATGTATCTGGGATTCAAAAAACTCGGTCTGCAGTATATGATCGGTGCGTTCATCTGTATTATTTTTATTCCTTCGGTGCCGATGGTGTTTCCGTTCGCACTGGCAGCATTATGGTTCTATCAATTATTTGATGCGCTGCAAAAGGTGGCCTGGATGAAGATTTCAGCGGAAGAGCATGAACGTCTGATGTTTCATCCGGACAGCTTCGGAGCACCGTGGTCTATGGATGTGCACGCATTTCCGGGTTATCCCAAAGAGGATATCAATCCGTTCTGGATTGGAGCAGGAAGTGTGGTTTCCGGAGTTCTGCTGCTGATGATTACGGTATTTCCCTCACTCTGGGAGCTCTTAAGCGAGAGATTCAATATTGGTACGATTCTGCTGTCGGTAGCACTGATTGGCTATGGCCTGCGGATGCTGAAAAACAACACGAGGGCATAAGTTGTCGGGAGGATGTAACATGGGGAGATGGAAGATCGGTAGCTTAACTGCAGCGATTGGCTGTATTGCAGTCGGAGTTGTTATTGTTCTGGCGCAATTTGACAAAATATCATATGATGTACTAGGTTTTTTATGGCCGGCATTGCTGATTGTATTTGGACTTGAAATGCTGACCCGCCTAATGATCCGTTCCGATGCTAAAACCCGGGTAAGCGGCTGGGCGATCGTACTTATTATAGTGCTGATTGGCGCAAGTGCCGGGGAGTCTATGTTGTCCGGTGGTACTGTTAAAAGTCTGCTGGGGAACATGGAGCTTACACCCGTTAGCGGGAACCTGGAAGTGAAGCCGGAAATCCGAAAGGTAAGAATTTCCCTTCCAGATGGTAAGGTCAAGGTAGAAGGGGTGGCCGGAAGTTCTGTTCAGTATGAAGGCAGCCTGCTCGTGCCGGGAAATACTCCTGAGGAAGCTCAGCGCAGCCTGGTGAAGAAATGGAAAGCGGGTATCGAAGGAGACACCCTGGTTCTGGAAATGGAGGCAGAGGTGAATTGGCTTGCAGGGCTTCATTTCGGCTTCAATAGCCAGAATCCGTATCTGAACGTAAGTGTTCCCGGAAATTTAGAGGTAGAAATCGTGACCAGCAACGGCTCAATTGAAGCGATGGAATTGAATTCCGGCCTGTCAGCCGTAACTTCCAATGGGACAATGGATCTCCATGATATCGCGGGCGGTGTCGAAGGCCACTCTAGCAATGGTTCTTTGAAAGCCAGAAATATTCAGGGCGGTATAGAGCTCGTCAGCTCGAATGGTTCGATTACTGCAGAGCAGATTGATGGGGATGTAACAGCCAAAAGCAGCAACGGTAAAATATCAGCGGACTCAGCCATTTCCGGCGATTGGAACTTTAAAACAAGTAACGGTAAAGTCGAGCTGGAGCTGCCCAAGAATGCCGATGCGAAGATAGCTGCCGAAACCAGCAATGGTTCTTTTAAAGGCAACGTATCTTGGGAAAAAGATGGAGACGATCAAGCTAACCTAGTATTGGGGAACGGAACACATGTGGTGGAGATTTCAACCAGTAACGGTAGTGTGTCCGTGGATACAACGGATTGAGATATGGTTGAAGGGCGTTTAATTCGCCAAGTTGAGTAAATACACTACAAAAAGGGATTCGGAAGGTAATGACTTCCGAATCCCTTTTTTATCCAACTTATGTTTACCAGGCGTATGCTTTAGGTGCCTCGCCGCCAGGTCCCGGGAATATTTCATCGAGACGGGCCATCACGGAGTCGTCCAATACAACTTCCAGGCTGCGGAGTGCACTTTCGAATTGCTCCAGAGTTCGTGGTCCGATGATCGGTGCGGTTACAGCAGGATTGGCTAGAAGCCATGCTAGAGCAACGTTATCTTGAGGTTCACCGAGCTCAAGGCTTAATGCCGCAAAGGCTTCAAGCTGCTGTTTGTGCTTCTCTACCCGTTCCGAATTGCCACCGCTGCGGCTGCCTTCAATTTTCTTGAGTGCATTGCGCCCAAGGAGGCCTCCGTCCAGTGGACTCCATGGAATAACGCCAAGTCCGAGATTCTTCGATGCCGGAAGCACCTCAAGTTCTGGCAGACGGCAGGTCAGACTGTATTTGTGCTGTTCCGATACCAGCCCAAGGAAACCGCGGGCTTTGGCTTCCAGCTGGGCCACTGCAATATCCCATCCGGCAAAATTGCTGGAACCGACATAACCGATTTTGCCTTGACTTACTGCGAGTTCAAAAGCACCCCACAGCTCGTCCCAAGAGACATTTCGGTCTACATGGTGCATCTGATACAGTTCAATATGATCCGTCTGGAGCCGCTGTAATGAAGCTTCCAAATGGCGCCGGATAATATAAGAGGACAGGCCAGCTTCATCGTTTGGACCATCGAGCTTGTCGTTCATCGCACCGTATACTTTGGTGGCCAGTACAACCTTCTCCCGCCGACCTCCACCTTGCTTGAACCAGCGGCCAATAATACTCTCCGTCAGTCCGGAATTTTCTCCCCATCCGTATACATTGGCTGTATCAAAAAAATTAATTCCAGCATCCAATGCGGTATCCATTATACGAAAAGCTTCTTTCTCATCCGTTATCGGACCAAAATTCATCGTTCCCAGACATAGGCGGCTAACCTTTATGCCTGATTTGCCAAGCTTTGCATACTGCACTGTGCAATCACTCCTTCAATGAATTTGAAATCATCTTATTTAACAACTGCACACTAATTGTAATCAACCCAGGAAACAAGAGCAAATGAAGGATGTACAATCCTGGGGTATAATTTCCGGCTTATAGGTTCAGCCTATCAATGCAATAGTATCTATATCTTTGTCCTTTGTGCATACAGTATGTTACAACTATATACAGAAGAACTATGTCTGCAGGATGCAGAACACTTGAGGAGTGACTGGGATGAGCATTGTAAAAAAAATCGCTGTAATTGCCGGAGACGGTATCGGACCAGAAGTTGTAGCAGAGGCGGAAAAAGTATTAAAGGTAACCGGAGAGGTGTTCGGGTATTCCTTTGAAACAGAGCATGCATTGTTTGGGGGGATCGCGATTGATGAGCGCGGTACACCTTTGCCTGAGGATACGCTGGAGATCTGCCGTAGTGCAGATGCCGTACTGCTGGGAGCAGTTGGTGGTCCTAAATGGGATAACAATCCAAAGGAGCTGCGTCCCGAGACCGGGCTGCTTGGTATCCGCAAAGCGCTGGGATTATTTTCGAACTTGCGGCCTGCCGTCGTGTTTGACTGCCTGAAGGATGCCTCCACGCTTAAGCCTGAGGTGCTTGAGGGTACAGATCTAATGGTAGTCCGCGAGCTTACCGGCGGGATTTATTTCGGTGAAAAGCTCCGCCGCCAGGGAGAGTTCGGAGAAGAAGCAGTGGATACCTGTGTTTATAATGTGGTTGAGGTTGAGCGGATTGTCCGTCAGGCTTTTGAAATTGCCCAGAAACGCCGCAAGAAGCTGGCTTCTGTGGATAAAGCAAATGTGCTCGAGACATCTCGTTTATGGCGTGAAGTTGTTAATAAGCTTGCACCGGAATATCCGGATGTGGAACTTGAACATGTGCTTGTCGATAACTGTGCGATGCAGCTGTTGCGTCGTCCTTCCAGCTTCGATGTTATTGTTACCGAGAATATGTTCGGTGATATTCTGAGCGATGAAGCAGCAATGCTCACCGGTTCCATCGGGATGCTGGCATCCGCGTCTATGGGTGAAGGCAGTTACGGATTGTTTGAGCCAGTGCACGGCTCCGCACCGGACATTGCAGGGAAGGGATTGGCCAATCCGATAGCCACAATCCTATCGCTGGCATTGATGTTCCGCTTAACCTTCGGGTACGCGGAAGCCGCTGATGCGATCGAGGCTGCAGTTGCGGAGGTGCTAGATGCAGGCCACCGCACAAGTGATATTGCCGTGGACAAGAACAAGGCTATCAGTACCTCAGCGATGGGCGATCTGATTGCGGCGGCTATTCGCAAATGAGATAAATGTCACAAAAAGTTTCTTATTTATAATAATTATAAAAAAGTAATCGATATAATCTTGACTTTGATTTTGTGCGATGATACCATTTGGTGTGTAACAGCAAGTTAGTAACCAACTTATCATATCGAGAAAAGCATGGATTGTGTCAACCGCTAAGATGTGGTTACCCGCTTGTTTTTCTTACATAATCAGAGGAGGACGTATCGTATGGCAGAACGTTTGGTAGGTAGACCCGCACCTGATTTCACAATGGAGACCGTATCTGGTGATGGAGCAGAATTTGGAAAAGTAAGCTTGTCCGACTATCGTGGCAAATGGCTTGTATTCTTCTTCTATCCACTTGATTTCACCTTTGTATGTCCTACTGAAATTACAGCACTGAGTAATGCGGCGGATCAATTTGCTGCACTTGATACCGAAATTCTCGGTGTCAGCGTAGACTCTATCCACAGTCACAAGGCTTGGATCAACACTCCAAAAGATTCTAATGGTCTTGGCCGTTTGAACTTCCCTCTGGCTGCCGATATTACGAAGAAAGCTGCTAGAGACTATGGTGTTTTGATTGAAGAGGAAGGAATCGCTCTACGCGGTCTGTTTATTATCGATCCGGAAGGCGAACTCAAATACGAGGTCGTTAACCATAATGATGTGGGCCGTAGCGTAGAAGAAACATTGCGTGTTCTTCAAGCACTACAATCCGGCGGGCTTTGCGCAATGAACTGGAAGCCTGGTGACAAGAACCTCTAATATTTATTGGAGCTGTGTTCTTTGAAAGGTACAGTTGAACCTCCTGATCCGGACGTTTCCGGATTCAGGAGGTTTTTTGTCACAATCCCCCATCGTTGTCCCGTATAAAAATGGGCCATAAATGTAAAATATGTCCCACAGGGGGATGGAATCTCGCCGTGAGTAGTGTAATATAATAATACGAAATCGTTAAATATGACCTGGGAGGGTGAACAATCATGAGCTTTTGCTGTGGCGCTAGTATGGTAGGTACAAAAGGAACGCTGAAACATTATCGCACGCAGGTCCATAATGTTCCCCTGCTGTTCTGCCCGGTATGCCACCGGGTCGAGGTTCATTACAAAGTTGAGAATGAGTATGAGATTTTGGCGGAATACGCTCATGGTGATGGCGTGACCGACGTGGATTTTCAGGAATATGTAATGGAAGATGACGAGTCTATTTTTGAGAATGTCATTAATATGGAGACCGAGGATCCCTTGGCCATTATCCGCAGTCAAATTGACATGTCACTTGATCTCTTGGCCGTGGCTAAACAGATCGGGGACGCGAAGTGGGAACGTGAGCTTAAGAAAAGACTGGCTGTTATGAGCCGCCGCCGCCTTCGCTTGCAGCAAAAGGCCTGATCCACCACTGAACCCATCATTATTTAAATTATTTCAAACAAGTCTCCGGCATTTCGGAGGCTTGTTTATGTGTCTTGAGAATCAATTATTAAATAAATATACTTTTCGACAGTTTCTCCGATTGCGTTGACAGCTCCACTTGGATATGATTGGAATATATAAACCAGGGCTTGGATATTATGCAACAAAGATCGAATGTTCTGACGGTTGCGTCATATACTCAGATACATAGTAATTTGATGTCGTTGATCGGCTTCGTTAATTGCAGTAGAAGGGGGAACTTCGTGTCGTGTTACGCGAATATCAGGAAGGGCTACTTGTATCAGCAAGAACGTTTCAATCGGGTTTGATGAATGCTACATATGCGAATGTGCTAGAGCAAATTGACAGCGGAATCATGATCTTTGATGAAGAGGGAATTTTAAGCTACATTAACAAGCATATGTATGAAATGCTGGAGTTAAAACGCCATGTACTTGAAGGTTGTAATCTTCTGAGCTTGTTGTCCCATCTCCCTTTAAGCCGCTTCAAAAAGAAGCAAGTGCTTAATATTTACCGGGAAACTGTATATAAAGGTAAATCAAACTATGAATTCGTCGATGAATATGGCCGCTATTGGCGGGTTACTGTCTCTAGCGGACAAGTGATGAATGGTAATTATTTATTTGTTATTAAAGAAGTTTCCGACTACAAGCTAATTGAGCAAACCGCTTATCAGAATGACAATCTGGCTATGCTGGGGAAATTATCTGCTTCCATTGCTCATGAGATTCGTAATCCCCTGACCGCGATCCGCGGGTTTATCCAACTGCTTCGGCCGCATTTGCAGCAGCTTGGCAAGGAGGAATATTCCAAAATTATTCTCGCAGAGATTGATCGGGCTAATGATATTATTCATGAGTTTCTGGCTTCCTCCAAGCCTACGGCTCCGCAGATTGGGATTATCCGTGTATCCGTGCTCCTGCGCGAGGCCGTTCTGCTGACAGAAAGTGAAGCACTGATGAAGGGCTGCGAAATCCATTTGCGTACGTTTCCCGATGATCTGACTATTGCCGTTGATATCAAGCAAATGAAGCAGGTCATCCTTAATCTGATCCGCAATGCGATGGAAGCCATTGCTGAGCGGGAAGATCATTATAACGGCCGTGTTGAACTTGGAGCACGACGTGAAGGTGCTGAGGTCCGCATCTTTATATCAGATAACGGCAGGGGCATGGATATGTGCACTTTGGACCGGCTGTTTAATCCCTTCTTTACGACTAAGGAGAACGGGACGGGACTTGGGTTATCCGTGTGTGATCGGATCGTGAAGAATCATGGGGGCAAGATCAATGTCAGCAGCAGATTAAATGAAGGAACAAGTTTTACTATTTCGCTTCCACTAATTCATTAGCAGGTCTTGCTATTAATAAATGAAATAACCTCCGGTCCTTTGTAAGGGCCGGAGGTTATTTGTTATAAGAGTATTGGATTTATTTGTTGCTTCCGGAGACTCCACTGCTGCATGAGAAGGGTGAATCCATGGATGACGCTGGACAGGATTTGCCTTTGTCACAACCCGCGCATGCCCCTTTTTTGCCTTTCTGCACATGACGGTATATCATCCAGCCGGAATATCCGAATATAAGGCCGATTATAAGCACGTTGATCATTGTCTTGCCCCGCTTTCTTTAAGTAGAACTTACGTCCAGCCTAACAACCGTCCGCCTTGGAAGATAATAAGTGATACTGAATATGCTAGAACAAGGGAATACCCCATAGAGAAAAAAGTCCATTTCCACGAAGCCGTTTCCTTTTTAATAACCCCAACTGTTGCGAGACAAGGTACATACAACAGAATGAATGCCATGAAGCTGATAGAACTCAGCGGTGTAAACACCTGGGCGATTTGGCCTTCTAGGCCGGCTGTATCCGGAGTATGGTAAATGATGTTCATTGTAGATACAACGACCTCTTTAGCGAGAAAACCGGGAACCAGCGTGGATCCAGCCTGCCAGGTTCCAAATCCGAGCGGCTCCAGTAGAGGAGCAATCAATCCGCCGAATTTTGCCAAATAACTATAATTCATCTCGACACCGAAGCCGCTTGGTCCTGCATAAGACATCAGCCAAATGATAACGGAGCCGGCAAGAATGATAGTTCCCGCTTTACGCAGGAAGCCTTTGCCTTTCTCCCAGGTACTGCGCGACAAAGTCTTTAGCTGCGGCAGACGGTAAGGAGGAAGCTCGATAATAAAGATGGAAGTTTCATTCTTGAATAAGTACTTAGAGAACAGCTTACACAGGAGTAAGGCGAATACAACACCCATTACATACATTGATAGTACTGCCGCTGCTTGCCGCTCAGGAAAAAATACAGCTGCGAATAAGGCGTATACCGGTAATCGTGCTGAGCAGGACATTAGAGGCATAAGCAGCGTAGTCAGCATCCGGTCTTTCGGTTGTTCAATGCTTCGTGCAGCCATAATGGCCGGCACATTGCAGCCAAAGCCGATAATAAATGGAATAAAAGCTTTACCGTTAAGTCCCATTCGTTCCATGGTACTGTCCATCAGCAAGCACACCCGGGCCATGTAGCCGGAATCCTCCAGGAAGGAGATGATCAGGAACAGAATGAAAATTTGCGGGACGAAGACTAACACGCCACCGACACCGCCGATAATTCCATCGATAATAAGGGCATGAGTGAAGCTTGAAGCGCCCACATATTGCAGCAATGAAGAGGCACCCGAACTCACGGGACCGGCTATGAAGCCATCTAGGATATCCGATAACGGACCGCCAGCCCAGTCAAAGGTTGTTTTGAACAATAGATACATAAAGAATATAAATAAAGGCAGTCCAATAAAACGATGTGTCAATATGGAATCCAGTCGTTCTGTCAGGTTATGAGGCTTCAGAGCTGACGTATCCAGCGCATTCTGGCATAAAGAACGAATGTAATCCATTCGGGTTGAGCGTATCCATTGCGGAAGGGTTAAAGCGATTTTTTTAATCTGAAGTTCACTCTGACAGGCATCACATATCGCTTTGATTTTGACGGTATCCATGCGTGATTTCAGATATTCCAGGATGACCGGATTTTGTTCCAACAGCTGCAGTGCAATCCAGCGCAAGTTAGGAAGTCCGGAAATATGCTGTAATTCCCGCTCAATGGAGGAAATAGCTTTCTCCGTGATTTCACCATAGTACAGCTTGAAGTTTGAAGGTGGAATGGAGGCGGGGTTTTCCAACATACTAAGGACTTGACCGGTACCTTTACCGGTTCTGGCAATAAGCGGGAACACTCTGACACCAAGCTGTTTCTGTAGAGTCTCCGGGCTGACTATAATACCGCGGGCTTTGGCAACATCGATCATATTAAGTCCGAGCACGGTTGGTTTGCCGTATTCAAGGAGCTGTACTGTAAGCAGTAAATTCCGTTCCAGCTGTGAGGAATCTACGATGTTAACCAGCGCCTCGGGGTCTTCCTCTATTAAATATTGGGCAGCAACGCCTTCATCGCGGGATAAAGGATGCAAGGAATAAATACCGGGAAGGTCAATAAGCTGTCCCGCTCCATTTTTAAGACTGCCTACTTTCTTCTCTACGGTTACACCCGCCCAATTGCCTACATATTCATAGGAAGAGGTAAGGGTATTAAATAACGATGTTTTGCCCGTATTCGGATTACCTACTAGTGCAATTGAACTCATGATACGTTTACCTCAATTCTGGATGCTTCTCTTCGACGGATAGCGAACAGCTGGCCATTGCACTCAATGGTGACCGGTCCCCGAAAAGGCCCCTTCCCTTTAATGCGGACTACGACGCCTTCGGAAACACCAAGGTCGGCTAAACGGCGACGCAGAACGGGATCCATACCTTCGATTTTATGAATTAAGCCAGTTGAACCAGGCTGAAGATGCAGCAGGGAGCAGGATATAGATGCCATTGAACTCCTCCAATAGAGATTGAGAATCAATCTCAATGATTTCCTGTAGGTTATCATAAATTTTAAATGATAACAGTGATATTTGTCACTGTAAAAACATGCACAAGGCATGAGAAGAGGGAGTGAATGTTCGACACTTTCTTTACTTTCTTAACTTTTCTACGGTAATATGAGATGATAATGGCTGCCTGCTGAAAAAATAAAATATATTGAAGGTCAGCTGAGAGGAGAATTCAAGTGAAGATCAATCCAAGTAAAATTGTCGATTGTACCATCCGTGACGGAGGACTGGTGAACAACTGGGATTTCAGTGTTGAATTTGTCCAAAATTTGTACGCCGGTTTAAATGAGGCTGGTGTTGATTATATGGAAATCGGATATAAAAATTCTCCGAAGCTGCTAAAAGGAGCCGAGGGTGCCGGACCATGGCGTTTCCTGGATGATGACTTCTTGCGCAAGGTAATTCCGCAAAAAGGACATACCAAGCTGTCAGCACTGGTCGACATCGGCCGTGTAGATGAAAATGATATCCTGCCCCGTAGTGAAAGTATGCTGGATCTGATCCGCGTGGCTTGCTACAGTAAGGATGTGGACAAGGCGCTCGAGCTTGTACAGACCTTCCACGACCGCGGTTATGAAACAACACTTAATATTATGGCATTGTCGAATGTTATGGAGAATGAGCTTCTGGAAGCTTTTGAACAGATCCGGGAAAGCTCCGTGGATGTGGTTTATATTGTTGATTCTTATGGAAGCCTGGATCATAATGATATGCATTATCTGGTGGAAAAATTCAAAAAACATCTTCCGGATAAGCGTCTTGGGGTGCATACTCACAACAATCTGCAGCTCGCATTCTCCAATACACTGATCGCTGCTGAGAAGGGCGTTGAGCTGTTGGATGCTTCGTGTTATGGTATGGGCCGGGCAGCCGGTAATTGCCCGACCGAGCTGCTGGTGACGCATCTCAAGAATACCCGGTATAAACTTCGCCCGGTGCTGGATATTGTGGAGCGTCTGATGATTCCACTGCGGGAGAAGGAAGAATGGGGTTATATCATTCCTTACATGATAACAGGTACGCTTGATGAGCATCCGCGTTCTGCTATGGCGCTCCGCTCCTCTGCAGACAAGGATAATGCTGTTGAGTTTTATGACAAGCTCACGACTCCAGAAGTGACTTTTACAAATAAATAAGTCTTCCAGAGCGCTGTCCCTTACTTAGGGCAGCGCTTTTTTACAATATCAATGAAGAATGATTTATATTTATACGACAAATATGAATGAACATAAATAAAAAATAGGAGATAAGACTTCCGACTTTTGGTATTATTAAAAATAAGTTGTAACTTTGCAACCCTATCCAACCGATATTTATACATAGGACGTAAGTTTATCCAATTCTTACTAGAAAGACATCATTCTCAGACGCGAGGGACTTATGAAATTAGAAGAGAAAAAAACAATTCGTACAGCTGTCTTTGGAATCTTGTTGTTCATCATCGCTATGGCTTTCCATGCTGTGATCAATCATATGAGCAACTGGGATGTACTATCCGCATTATATCTTATTGCCGGCTGCTGCAGCGCAGCTTTTGCATTTGCAATCTTCGCGCAGGGACGGATGAATTTCTCGGGCCGGCTTTCGAAGGGGAGATTGTATTCCTCCGCACTTTTTTTAGGTATTTGTATCTTTGACTTCTTGCACACCTTCAGCTTTGTAGGCATACCTCTTTTTTCATCTTATATTACTTCCGATGACTCATTGTGGATACTCACGCTTTCGCGGTTTGCCAGTGCGATAGGATTATTGGTCATATTCAGCAAAGCGGATGAGCCCGTTACCACTGAGCGAAAAATGGCTATGTACCGCAATACGGTCATCATCATTACGGTTACCCTGCTTCTTTGTTTCTTCGGACGGATAATGATACCGCAGATATTGACATCGGCCGAACTGAATACATTCAAGAGATTGTTAGATCTGTCCGTGCTCTTTATATATCTGTTTACTGTTGCTGTTATTGTCTATCCGGGTAAGGTAGAACGTTCGGCTTCCATGCTGATTATCATCAGGGCGATTATCTTTCTCGTACTTGGACAGGCCTTTTTCATGCATCCGGTTGATATTAACGAACCTGATTATTTGTTTGGCATGATATTCAGCGGGATCGCTTACTATTTGCTGCTTAATGGGGTTTACCGCTTGACGATAGAGGAGCCTTTTCAAGAGAAGCAGCATATTGAAGCTCAAATTAATTATCTGGCCTTTCATGACGATCTAACCGGACTGCCGAATCGTCGCCGCTTAATGCAGCGTGTGGATGAGATGATTACAGAAGACGATAAGGATACAAGCAAGGGATTCTCTGCGTTAGTAATCATGAATATTAATCACTTTAAGAACATTAACGATTCTCTTGGACATTTGGCGGGTGACCGTCTTCTTCAAGCCGTAGCGGACCGGATTCAGACTGAAGCCAGACGCAATGAAGAATTGTTCAGTATGGGGGGCGATGAGTTTGCTCTGCTGATGACGGAAAGATCAAGTGTAGAGGGCAGTCATATGCGCGCCAGAGAGTTTTTAATGTTATTCGAAATACCTATTGAACTGGAAGCATCAGAATATCACATCTCACTCAGTATGGGGATGTGCTTATTCCCTGGTGACGGAGACACTGCGGAACAATTGATTCAGAATGCGGATACAGCGGTTCATAATGCCAAGCAACAAGGGGTTGATATCCGCCGATACGTACCTGCTATGCAGATGAAGGCCAAGGAACGCCTGAAGCTGGAGAATGATATGCGCAAGGCTCTGGAGCGAGATGAATTCTATCTGGTGTATCAACCGCAGGTCCTGCTTGAAACCGAAGAAGTAGTTGGGATGGAGGCGCTCTTGCGCTGGGAGCATCCGAAGAGAGGATTAATTTCACCTTCTGAATTTATACCGCTGGCGGAAGAGAGCGGCTTAATCGTACCGATTGGGGAATGGGTGTTGAGAACGGCATGCCTTCAGAATAAGCTATGGCAGGAGGCCGGGTATCAGCCGATATGTGTCTCCATCAACCTATCACTTCGCCAGTTCCTCCAGCCGAATCTGGCCGGGAACATTGATACGATCCTGAAGGAAATCGGCCTGGATCCGTGTTATGTCGACCTCGAAATCACGGAAAGCATGACACTGGACAAGGAGACGGCCTTTGAACAATTGAAGCGGCTAAAGGAACTTGGAGTATTTATAAGTATCGATGACTTCGGAACGGGCTATAGCTCACTGCATTATCTGAAGAATATGCCCATTGATCGTTTAAAAATTGACCGTTCTTTTGTGCAGGAAGTTATGGAAGACAGTAATAATGCTGCTATAGTATCTACCATTACCTCGATGGCCCATCATTTGAAGCTTAAAGTAACCGCAGAAGGTGTGGAGAACGCAGATCAGCTGTCATTTCTGCGCCAGCAGCACTGTCATGAAGCTCAGGGATTTTTATTCAGTAAACCAATCAGGGCGTTTGAATTTGAACGGGCATTTCTGAGCCGGCATATCCTGGAGATCTCATCCTGATGCGACCTGTTGTTTTTTATTAAAGAAAATGCTATACTGTTTCTTGTGTTAATTCAATTGCGGGTGTAGTTCAATGGTAGAACTTTAGCCTTCCAAGCTAATAGCGTGGGTTCGATTCCCATCACCCGCTCCATACTTTTCAATCCAACCCTTAGAGCTAAGGGTTTTTTATTTGTTTTTTTTCATGATAAAAATACTTAAAAGGGCCGGCCCATATGCAGAAACTGTGCATATGGGCCGGCCCTGCTATATAACAAAAGATTGTTCTGCTGATGCAGACTAAACCGATTTTAGGAACTCGACAACGGTAAGCAGGCCTTTATCGAAATTCTCCAAGTTGAAGTGCTCGTCGGGTGCATGTAGGTTCTCATCGTCCAGACCGAAGCCCATCAGAACAACCGGTGCTTTCAGCACGCGGGAGAAACTTTCCATGATAGGGATGGAGCCGCCGTCTTTAGTGAAGAGAGCACGGGTTCCATATACTTTGCCGTAGGCGTCTGCCGCTGTCTGCAGGATCGGATTCGACGGATCGATGTTAAAGGCCCGGGCTTTTTCCATTTGCTTGACCTGCAATCTGGCTCCGGACTGGATATTAGCTTTGAGATGAGTCTCAATAGCATCCAGAATATGCTGTGGATCCTGGTCGCCTACAAGCCGGCAGGTGATTTTGGCATGAGCTTCCTTCGGAATGACAGTCTTGCTGCCTTCGCCCTGGAAGCCGCCGTATACACCGTTAAGTTCCAGAGTCGGACGAGCGCCCACCCGTTCCACAAAGGTGTAGCCTTCTTCGCCATAGAGAGACTCTAGGCCAAGATTTTGTCTGATCTTCTCTTCATCGACACCTTGCTTGGCAAATTCCTCACGCATAAGCGGGGACAGTTCAGGAACACCTTGATAGAAGTCTTCTACAGTTACGCGCCCTTTATCGTCATGAAGGGAGGACAGCAGGGACACCAGTGCATGAAGTGCGTTCGGTACACCACCGCCAAAGGAGCCGGAGTGAAGATCGGTGGAAGCGGTAGATACCATCACTTCCAGTGAGCACAGTCCGCGCAGGCCCGTACAGATCGCAGGACGTCCGCGTTCTAGAAGAGAAGTGTCGGAGACAAGTACAGCGTCTGCCGCCAGTTTCTCTTTATTTGCTTCCAGGAAAGGAGGCAGATGGGCGCTTCCGATTTCTTCTTCGCCTTCAATACATAACTTGATGTTCACCGGCAGCGTGCCTTCCTGCTTCAGGATCGCTTCAAGCGCTTTAATGTGCACGAATACTTGTCCTTTGTCGTCGGTAGCACCGCGGGCGTATAGCTTACCATCGCGGATCTGCGGCTCAAAAGGAGGGGTCGTCCACAAGTTCAGCGGATCAACCGGCTGAACATCGTAGTGGCCGTATACGAGGATCGTCGGCTTGCCTGGGGCATGCAGGTAATCGGCATAGATCACCGGATGTCCTTCAGTAGGGTGAAGCTCGATATTCTCCATACCGGCACGTTTCAGCGTGTCCAGCAGCCAATGGGCTGCGGCCTGTATGTCTTCCTTGTGCGCGGACAAGGCAGAAATGCTGGGGATGGTGAGCCATTGCTTCAGTTCTTCAAGATGTTCTTCCCTGTGTTCCTGGAAATAAGATTCATATGACATAGTGGTTATGTACCTCCTTGAGATTCCTTTACTTTGATCATTATACTGGAGAACACGCCATGGATCAAAGACCGGGAGGTCTCCTGCCAGATAATTATTGCGGGAGTAATCACCTGAGGGAAGGACATTTCTGTTAAATATCAGTTCTCTTCTGGTTGTTGATTACGATCAGTAACCATGATAGACTGAGTTAGCTTATTCGGTAACAAGGCATTGTTACATGCTTAGGTCACATGGAGGTAACCGTCTATGAATGAACCATTAGAACAAGATATCCGGCAGCAGCCGTTTTTAGAGGATTTCTCGATTACGCGGCAGATTCTGGATCGAGTCGGAGATAAGTGGAGTGTACTGATTATTGTGAATCTGGGCGTGGAGAATCTGCGCTTCAAAGAGCTTCAGCGCCGCTCAGGCGGTATCTCGCAGCGGATGCTGGCACAGACACTGCGGTTTCTGGAGCGCGACGGATTAGTCTGGCGCAAAGCAACGCCAACGGTTCCTTTAACCGTCGAATATGGTCTTACCGAACTGGGAAGGTCGCTGCTCGGACCTTTAACCTTGCTGGTGGAATGGGTCAATGTGAAACGTACAGACATCTCCAGGGCACGGATTGAATATGACCACGCTCATGATACAGTGGGGGAAGAGGTAGAAGGAAGCTTTTGAAACTGCATTTTCAGGATAAGCAATAATAGGACAAGCAGCAGGAGCTGCATAAAAGTAACAGAAGCGATAGGAGCGGATTTATTTGCCTGTACATGATTTTACCGGATCAGAGGATTTCCAGTCCCGTAATGAAGATGAAAAACCAATATTCATATATACCTATGCCTGCTCGGAGGACGAGCTGTCTCTGTGCCAGATGGAGCTGCGGTGCCTTTTTGGCCGCGAAGTGCCTTCTTCCTTATTCGCAAGTGACATTGAAATTGATGTCAGCCGCAGTCCGTTTATCAAGGAACGAATCGATGTGATGTATAGCGGCGGAAGTCTGCCTGAAATCTATGATCAGACGGAGCAGATTAATGTCGGGGAGAAGACATTCAAGGTTATTTTTGTGAAGACCAATGATTTGTCTGCTGCGGACAAGATTGAATATAACGAACGCAGGGTCATCGAACGTGAAATTGGTCTGCGTATTGTAGGGGAAGCAGATGTAAATCACCCTGATGTGGTGTACGGCATCGTGACGCTGGAAGGACGCTGGTACTTCGGCCCATACCATAAGAATAAAGCAACCTGGTTCCACCAGATGAAGAAACCACGCAGTTATTCCATTGCACTTAGTACACGCGTTGCCAGATCTGCGGTGAATATGGCGGTTCCGAAACCACAAGGAATCCGGGCGATTGATCCTTGCTGTGGAATCGGGACGGTGATGATTGAGGCGCTCTCCATGGGGATCGATATGGTGGGACGCGATATTAATCCTTTTATTGCCGCCGGAGCACGAACCAATATCGACCATTTCGGATTTACTGCGGAAGTGACATTGGGTGATATTGCCGATATCACGGAGTCATACGATGTTGCTATAGTGGATATGCCGTATAATCTATACTCAAGCATCACTCCTGAAGAGCAGTTTGCTATTCTGGTGAATGCCCGCCGGATTGCTGACCGGGTAGTTATTGTAGCTATTGAAGCTATGGATGAGATGATTGCTGAAGCAGGTTTTACGATTGTTGACCGATGTGTTGCGAAGAAAGGGTTGTTCTCCCGTCATTTAATGTTATGCCTTTGAGTATGAGATTCCGATGAGAAGAGGTATGGCATGGAATTTTTGCGGAATCCGGGCAACCCGGTAATATTGGACTAGGCCACGGGGATATAGTGTATACATGTACAGATTTAAAATGATTGACGGAATACAAAAACTGGGTAATAATCATCATGTAAGCACTTTCAACAAATGCCCCTGAGCCTTTATATCTAGAATAAATAATTAAAGTTTTAATCTTTTGGGTCAGGCGGTCTACAATTATTCCTCTGCTGTGACGATAAGATATTTTAGGAGGGGATCGCATGGAACAAGAAGAGTTAAGACTTCCATTGAAATCGGAACCTGTAGTACGCAGGACTGAGGGTAATATTGCCAAAGGTCTGATATGGGGCTTGCTCATCAGCATCCCGCTTTGGATCTCTGTGCTCGGTTGGATTATGGGGATCTGGCGTTAATCCAAACAGATAATGAAATGTTACTATATACAAAAGACTGCCTCCTTAGTGAAGGAAGCAGTCTTTTTGAATTTCAATGCGCTATCCACGACTTTTAATGTTCACTCTTCTGCATTGGCTGCCATCCAGCCGGCGTACAACTGCTCGAGTTTAGCTTGTGCCATGTCCCGGTCCAGCTGCAGGCTAATGAGTCCGGCTGCATCGCTGCTAAGCTGTGGGTCAAGCATGCGGGCGTCAATGTCCCCTAGAAGTTGTTCAACTTCGGCAATCTCTTGTTCCCAGGAGGACAATGGACGGACGGGGCGACGCTTGCCGTCTGAGGCTGGAGTATTCTGTTTCGCCGCATTACTGCTTCCTTCCGCCGTGCTGCTCTCGCGCTTCTGTGAAGCCGGTACAGCGGACGGAGCAGGGGGTTCTGAAAGGCGTTTCTCCAGCTGCTTCTCCTTGAAATACTCGTAATTCCCGGCAAAAATATGAAGCCGTCCGCGCTCAAGAGACCAAATGTTATGAAATAGGCGGTTGATGAAGTAGCGGTCATGAGAAACCGCAAGTACAGTACCCGGGAACTCCTCTAGCGCTTCCTCCAGAATTTCGCGGGAATCGATATCCAGGTGATTAGTCGGCTCATCCAGAATCAGCAGATTCGGCCGCCGGTGCATGAGAACCGCAAAACGCAGCCGCGTCCATTCTCCCCCTGAAAGGTTGGTGATGTCTTTGAAGACATCGCTGCCGTAGAAGAGAAACCGTGCAAGCTGGTTCCGGGCTTCGCCTTCTTCCAGCTGTGCCTCCTCGCGGAAATAGCGGAGCACCGATTGCCCGTTGCCTTCAGGAACAGCCTCCTGCGCGAGATAGCCGACTGCTGCCCGCGAGCCGAGAGAGCAACTGCCGCTATCAGGTTCTTCTTCACCCAATATAATCCGCAGAAGTGTACTCTTGCCAGCTCCGTTGCCGCCGATAAGCGCAGCGGCCTCGCCGTATTTAAGAACCCCGCTTGCCTGTGAGAACAGGTTCCGATTGCCATAAGCTTTGCGGACATCCTCCAGCACTATCGCCTGATTGCCGGAGCGGTCCTGCTGGGCCAGCTGCAGATCCATGGCTTTGCGTTCCAAGATGGGACGTTTAATCTTAACCATGCGGTCAAGTGCCTTTTGCATCGCAGCTGCCCGTTTATGGAACTTCGGATTATCTGCCCGGTTGCCCCACTCGATGAGGCGCTTAATCGTTTCTTTCATTTGTTTAATCTTCTTCTGCTGCTCCTGAAAATCCGCGAACTGCTGAAGCAGCCGTGCTTCTTTCTCTGTCTGGTACCCGCTGTAATTCGTGTGGTAGATAAAGGCTTCGCCATCCTCAATTTCAATCACCTTACTTATGACAGCGTCGAGGAAATAACGGTCATGGGAAATGGCGAGCACCGTCCCGTCGTAATCCTTAAGGAATTGTTCCAGCCACTCGATGGCTTCCATATCCAGATGGTTGGTTGGCTCGTCGAGCAGCAGGACATCGGGCCGGCGAAGCAGCAGTTCTGCTAGCCCCACCTTGGTCTTCTCGCCGCCGGAGAGGGAGGAGAAGATGCGGTCATATTGCCCGGTTCCGATGCCAAGACCTGCGGCGACGCGCTGGATATGGGCTTCAATCTCGTAGCCGCCAGCCGCTTCAAATCTATCCTGCAGACTGCCGTATTCCTTCAGCAGCCTGTTCCAGCCTGCCTCATCCGACTCAGCGCTCAAGGTGGACATTTCCGCTTCCAGCTCCCGCAAGCGGTTCTGCCATTGCAGGGGTTCGCTGAAGCTCCGTTGCAGGATCGTCAGGACGGTCTCATCGCTTCCGGCTTCCTGAATCTGTGCCAGCAGGCCGATTACGCTTCCCTTGCGGATTGAAATTTGCCCCCGATCCGTGCGCTCCTCGCCGCTCAGCAGCTGGAAGAGGGTAGATTTGCCGCAGCCGTTGCGGCCGATGAGGCCGATTTTGTCGCCTTGGCGGATATCGAAGGTGATGTCAGAGAGCACCTCTTGGGCACCGTGGTATTTTTGAACATTTTGACATTGAATAATCATGGGTATTCTCCTTTATCGGAATGCCCTGCCTGCGCCAGTCAAAATAAAAAGACCGCAGGGAAATCTCCCCGCGGCCTAATCAGTCTTACGGTTGTTACTTCCGTTTGAGTGATGGCAGGAAAGGCATTTCACAGTTGTGAGTAGTTATTGGGTTCTTGTAAATGGACAGACTTCTCCCGTCTACACCATTTGCATGAACAATACCAGCCATAATATTAATCAGCCGGCTTCCAATACGATTAGTCACATTGTGATCCATCCTGCCACACCTCCTTCTTTTACAAATTTAAAGTTATTTTAAACAATAATCCGCCGGGATGCAAGAAAAAAGTGGAATTACCGGTCCAGCCGAATAATTGCCTGGAAATTTAATATGATTGGATATGGAGGCGGACAACCTGCCGCCTGAAGTCAACCATTCGCAAAGGAGACGGTGAACATGGCATTATTTGACGGTTTGATGGGAAATGCAACCCAGGCGGATATTGCTGAGGTACAAAGGGAGTACGCCAAAATTCTGGCGCCCCAGGAAAAGATCGAACGTGCCTACAAGTTGATCAGGGATATGTTTATTTTTACGGATAAACGACTGATTCTCGTGGATAAACAAGGGGTGACCGGGAAGAAAACGGAATACCATTCCATTCCTTACAAAAGTATCACCCACTATTCCGTCGAGACGGCAGGACATTTCGATCTGGATGCTGAGCTGAGTCTTTATATTTCCGGTAGTGCTGTTCCACTCAGGAAGGCGTTTAATAAGAGTGTGAATATTTACGAGGTTCAGACGGTTTTATCCCAGTATATTCTGAAATAGTTACACCATGTAGCGGAGCACAAGCCCTCCATAGACAAAAGCGGCAACAATGACCAGGGCCGGATGCATCTTGCGGAATTGGATCAACCAGAAGGCAATGGCAGCAATGATCAGTGTCTGCCAGATTCCGATGGAGCCAGCAGGCCCTTTAGCCATAGTCCAGGTAAGGACGGCCATCATTACCGCAATAACCGGCTGGACGAGAAGGGTCATTCCTTTGACCACCGGAGATTTGCGGTATTTCTGCATCACCTGAAGAAGGACGATAAGCGCCGCCGCGGAAGGCAGAATCGTTGCCAGCAAAGCGGCAGTTAATCCGAACCATCCATAGACATCATAACCGACATAGGCGGCAATTTTGGTAGCTATCGGCCCCGGCAGCGCATTGCCGAGTGCGAGCATATTGGAGAATTGCTCGTCAGTCAGCCAGCCGTAGTGCGGCACGATTTCCTCGTACATTAGCGGAATGGAGGAGGGACCTCCGCCATAACCGAGCAGATTCGCTATAAAAAAGCCAATGATCAGTTCGAGCCATACCATCACGGTGTCCCTCCTTTACGGCTTCGGGCAAGCTTGGATGCAATACTGAAATGAACAGAGCCATAACCGAGAAAAAGCACAATGACGAGGGCCGGATGAAGCTGTACGACCTCAAGCAGCAGGAAGGCAAGCAGAATCAGACCTAGTGCCAGCCATTTTCCGAGCCCCTTGTAGGCTTTGCTTGCGAATTCATAACCCATGAGCCCCAGCATAACGGCAATAACGGGAGCAACACCGGCAATCATGCCTGCAACGACTTTGGACCCGCTAAGATAATTGACGGCTGATAACAGGGCGATCATGGCAATACAGCTGGGAAAAATATGGGCAAGAACGGAGACAACAGCTCCTCTTGCTCCTTTTAGTTTATAGCCTAGATATGCGGCCATCTTTGTGGCAATCGGTCCGGGAAGCGCATTGGCAATGGCAAGCACTTCTCCGAACTCCTCATCATCCAGCCATCCGTAGCGCGCAACGGCATCATGCCGGATCAGCGGAATGACGGAAGGCCCTCCCCCGTACCCAAGAATCCCGGTTCTGCACATGGATACAGACAACTGTATATATTTATTACCTTTAGTTGGCATATTGTCCTCCTGTCCGCTCGTTCCCGCATCACAAATACTATACGACTCGTATGCAATCATCCATAGTATATTTCTTTATGCCCATCCCATTCTCAAATGTTTGTGCACGGTTCACAAATAACGGCTGCCGGACGTACGAGTGGCTATAATCCGTTGACTTTAAAAATGCCGTAATGTTAAATGACATTAATTAATCGGTCCAGTGGGATTAGGTCAGTGTAATGGACTCGGAGGTGAGATATATGACGGGGAAGCCGGTAACCGGTACCAAAACGATGGTGGTCAGTCCCCATTACCTCGCGTCCGCAGCAGGGGCAAGGATTCTGCTAAATGGCGGCAATGCGTTTGATGCGGCAGTTGCGGTCAGTGCGTGTCTGGCTGTGGTTTATCCGCATATGACAGGGCTTGGCGGTGATGCCTTTTGGCTGACTTATAGCGCAAAAGAAGGCAGTGTGCGCGCCTATAACGGAAGCGGAAGGTCCGCACACGGTGTCAGCCGGGATTCTTATGCCGGAGAGGCGGCGATTCCAAGACGGGGAATCCGCAGCGCGATTACGGTTCCGGGAATGGTGGACAGCTGGGATGCCGTCCTGCGAAAGTATGGACGATTTTCCTTGAGTGAAGTGCTGGAGCCTGCGCTCGAATATGCTTCCGGGGGGTTCGCGCTATCGCCGGATCAGCATCATAATACACGGCTGGCCCAGATAGCGCTTGAGGCTGAGCCGCTTACCGCCGCCATTTATCTTCCGGGAGGCCGGATTCCGCAGATCGGATCAAGATTCATACAGCCACAGTTGGCTAATACGCTGCGGGTGCTAGCTGAAGGTGGACGCGAAGCATTTTACAGCGGGAAGATTGCGATAGAGATTTGTGATTATATGCGTGAAGCCGGAGGTCTGCTGGGGCTAGAGGATTTTAGGGATCATTCAGGGGAATGGGTGGAGCCGGTTTTTACGGAGTATCAGGGACACACCATTTACCAGGTGCCGCCCAATTCGCAGGGATTTACAGCACTGCTGGCACTAAATATATTAGAGAATTTTGATTTTTCCGGCATTGAGCACGGTACTTATTCCTATTATCATCTGCTTGTGGAGGCGCTGAAGCTGAGCTTCCGGGATCGTGATCGGGTACTTACCGACCCTGAATTCAGCAATATTCCCCTGAAGGCACTGCTAGACAAAGGTTATGCAGCTGGACTGGCAGCTACAATCTCCTCTCAGAGAGCAGCCTCCTTAACAAGTGAACCCGTCGGCAGCGACACCGCTTATGCGGCGGTTGTCGATGAGGAGGGTAATGCGGTTTCTTTTATCCAAAGCTTATACTTTGAATTTGGTTCAGCTGTAGTGGCGGGAAAGACCGGCATCTTACTTCAGAACCGCGGATCTTTCTTCTCACTGGACCCGGGGGCTGTGAATACACTTGCGCCGCATAAACGAACCTTTCATACGCTTATGCCGGCAATGGCCTGCAGGGAAGGGAAACCGGCCTTATTATATGGAACGCAGGGTGGAGAGGGGCAGCCACAGACTCAAACCCTGCTTCTCACGCGTATGCTTCATTATGGAATGAATCCGCAACAGGCGGTGGAGGAACCGCGTTTTGTATGGGGAAGGACGTGGGGAGAACGCACGCAGGAGCTGAAGCTTGAGAGCCGGATACCGGATAATGTGCAGCATGAGCTCGCGGAGGCTGGGCATATGGTTCGAACTGTTGAGGCTTATGATGGAATAACGGGCCATGCTCATATTATTGCGATTGATGAGGAAGGCTTCCGGTCAGGAGGCACAGACCCGCGCTGCGACGGTGCTGCGATCGGCTGGTGAGGTATTCAGGTGAGGATGACGTTGAGGGGGAAGGAGGCGAAGTGGATGGTGCTGGATAATCGGTATGGGGCGTATATTGCGCCGGAGCTGGAGGTTCCACCACAGGGAGAGGGCGTTCTTGATGGCTTTAGCTTTACGGTAAAAGACGTGTTCGCCGTGGCCGGCCACAGCTCTTCCGCGGGCAATCCGGATTGGCTGTCCAGCCATCCGGTTCATTCCCGTAACGCCGCTGTAATTACGAAGCTGCTGCAGTCAGGAGCCGCCTTGAAAGGGGCTGCCCATACGGATGAACTGATGTACAGCCTTGGGGGAGAAAATGTCCATTACGGTACACCTGCCAATCCGCGGGCTCCCGGACGTATTCCCGGCGGTTCGTCAAGCGGATCAGCGGTGGCGGTTGCCTCCGGCAGTGTAGATTTTGCGCTTGGAACGGATACGGGCGGATCCATAAGGGTACCGTCCTCTTATTGCGGCATTTATGGTTTCCGGCCGACACATGGGGCGGTAGAGATGGACGGGATTATCCCGCTTGCTCCCAGCTTTGATACCGCAGGCTGGATGGCGGGAGATGTGGCTCTTCTACGGAAGGTCGGAGAAGTGCTTATAACCCCCCCGTCCGGGGGGGACTGTGTTCGGAGGACGGGGCATCCGGCAGAGGGCAACACAATGGATCGGATCATTGTAGCTACAGATGCCTGGGCTTTGGCTGGAACGGAAAATCTCGCAAACCTTCAGGCAGGGCTTGAGGTTCTCAGGCGTGGTTCCCTCGGCTTCGAGGAAGTGGATATTGCACCGGAAGGGCTGAAATCATGGATGGATACTTTTCGGGAATTGCAGGGTGCCGAAATATGGGCTGCGCATGGGGAGTGGATTGGGCGTACGAAGCCAAGATTCGGCCCGGATATTGCCGCCCGCTTCACTTGGGCATCGGGCCTTGCGGTGAAGGATCTTTCGCATATGCAGCAGCTGCGCCAGGAGATCACTTTCCGGCTTCACCGCCTGCTTGGGGAGCAGGGGTGCCTTATTATTCCGACTGTGCCCGGACCAGCCCCATTGCCCGGAGGAGATTCCCGGCAGCTTGAGCTTAACCGGAGCGGTGCGATGATGCTCTGCTGCATTGCCGGTTTGGCTGGTCTGCCGCAGGTCACCCTTCCAGTAAAGGGAGATGACGGGCTGCCTCTCGGACTCTCCGTTATCGGAGGTCATGGTCAGGATCTCCGTTTGTTATCATGGATCGAAGAGTTCTGGGAGTAAGCTTCTAGATTTATTGTTAAATGAATGACCTGACCGGTCGCAGTGACAGGAGGTTTTTGGAACTGTAGGCGTGTTAGTGTCAGATAAAGTTAAGAGAGGTCGTCTCAGATAGGGACGGCCTTTTTGCAGTGTCCAAAACGGAGGGGAATTTTGGAACTGTAGGAGCGTAGCGTTCGCCCGAAAGCTTTCCGAAGGAAAGCTCGCGTCGAAAGCATATGCTGTCTCCGGATTTCAACCGAGACCAGCGGTATAAATAAAGAAATCTGGAGACAACAGCGACCGGAAGTCCAAATATTCACCGTAGTGCGACTACGCTCACGTTAGTTTCTTGTATTAAACTTATATAGGTAAAATATTAATTTTCTGTGACTTACGTCACATTACCTAACGTGATATTGTGGTATTTTTCAACACACTCTATTCAAGGCGGTTCATTTTATCTATAATGTTACATAAAGTAACATAAACAAATGAGTATCGCAGGAAGCCCATAAAAA
This sequence comes from Paenibacillus oryziterrae, assembly GCF_042610485.1. Classification (NCBI taxonomy): domain Bacteria; kingdom Bacillati; phylum Bacillota; class Bacilli; order Caryophanales; family Paenibacillaceae; genus Paenibacillus; species Paenibacillus oryziterrae. Next base: position 147,741 of record NZ_JBGJZO010000009.1, read on the forward strand.
GGAGGGATGGCATGCATCTCACGGTTGAAGAGGCGTTATCCGTATACCCCTTGTCTGAAGCCAAACTTATTGCCGGGTCCAAGGGAAAGCACCGCATCGTCAAGTCGATCAATGTGATGGATGCCCCAGACATTTCAGACTGGATTAAGGAAGGCGAAATGCTCCTTACGACAGCTTATCTGATCAAGGATAATCTGGAAGAAGCCTCCGAGCTGCTGCAGAAGCTGAACCGAAGGGGAGCAGCGGGGCTTGGCATTAAGCTGGGGCGCTTCTGGGATGCTCTACCGGAAGAGCTGGTTGCAGAAGCGGAACAGTTGGATTTTCCGCTGATTGAACTGCCTTTTGAGTTCACCTTCTCCGATCAGATGAACGGTCTGTTCCGGGCTGAACTTACACGCAGTACTAATGCTTTGCAGGAGGTCATGGAGAAACAGCGTAAGCTGATGCGGTTCGCACTGCGTTCTGGCCGGAACCGCCCGCTTTTTGCTTCGGTGTCCGAAGTGATGGAGCATCCGGTTGCCGTGATTAACTCCCGTGGAGATGTGATTTATAACAATTCGGAAATAGCCGATATGCAACTGCTGGGAGGTTGGCCTTGGGCGAACCGCAATCAGCGGATCCGCATGGGGGAAGGCGCCGCTTATCGCATTCCTCTTATTCAAAGAGAGGAATGTACCGGGTATGTTCTGTATTTTGGGATAGATCCGTTCTTGCTTCCTGTTGAAGAGAGCTTATACGTTCAGGGAGCAGAACTGATCTCATTCCATATCCAGTCCGGACATGAAGACGGCTTCGAGCCTGTACAGCAGCGTGAATTCGGCGTGCTGCTCCGGCGCTGCCTGAATGGTACTCTTCCGGCTTCAGAGTTCACAGCTGCCGCCGCTAAACTCGATATCTGCCTGCTGGAGTCTCCATTCCAGCTGCTTCTGACAGAGGCATCGGCTTCCGGCGACCTGCGGAAGAGAGAGCTTCTGCGTTTGAAGGAAGAATATATGGACCATGCCGAACTCCGGGAAATGAATGGAATTCATGTCATTATAGATGAGGGGTTACTTTCGATATACCCTGCAGATATTCACGACCCGGAAGTTTTTGGGCCTATGATTCTGGAATGTTTTCATAAGCTGAAGTCAGAGCAGGGATATTACCCTCGCGCAGCGGTCAGCAGTCGGAAAATCAAACCGGAAGGCTTGAAGGAAGCCTTTAGTGAAGTGAAGGAATGTCTGGTTCATCCCCGAAGCTGGGGGCCCAATAGGCAGATTGTTCATTACCGCGAGCTTGAAATTACTCTGATGATGCAGCAGATTCCACTCGAGACCATGCAAAAATACTGCAGTGCAAGCCTTGAAAATCTGCTCTGCCGCGAGCCGGAGTATGTGAGGGAAATGCTGCACACGCTGGAAGTGTATCTGGAGAATGATGGGCATATCAACGAGACGGCCAAAAAGCTGTTCATTCACCGGAATACGGCGACTTACCGGATCGAGAAGCTCAGCGAGTTGCTAGATGTGGATTTTAAGAAAATTGATGATCTGCTGCGTTTGAAGCTCGTATTTATGTTCCGGAGAATGCTGGCCAAAGATTAATTAACCATCATATATAAGGAGGGGCTGCTCATGGATACACATGATATCGTGGCACATATCAAGGCAAATGACTCCCCTTCCGTGCTCGCGTCTTTGATTAGCGTGGAAGGACATTCCTATCGCAAGGCAGGGGCAGTGATGCTGTTCACGAATGAGGGTTCCATCGGAAGCTTGAGCCCGGGATGCCTCGAAAGTGATTTGCAGCTGCGCACCTCCGCAGTGTGGGATTCGGGCATTCCTGAACTGGTGGAGTACGATATGCTGTCTCCAGATGATTTTTCCTGGGGGGAGGCAGTAGGCTGTGGCGGCAAAATTAAGGTGGTCCTCGAACCTGTTCGCGGGGCGCTTAGAGAAAGGCTTCTCGAAGCTCACGGTCGAATGGCGGCAGGTGAAAGTCTGATGCTGCACCGTAAAAGTATAGAACTAGGTTATGCCTACCAACTGTTACCTGCATCATTCGTGACATTAGGTGATACCGATACTGATAATGACACCTTCAGCACTCAGCTTGTGCCCCGTCCACGGCTTATCATCTTTGGCGGAGGCCATGATGCGAAACCCGTTGCGGAGCTTGCCGCCAAAGTGGGATTCCGGATTGCCGTTGCCGACTGGAGAGAAGGTAGCTTGTCGCATGCGTTCCCCGGAGCGGATAGAGTGATATGCCCGCCTTCCGAGGCTTTGTCCAGATTGGGAATTACTACTGCCGATTATGTGCTTATTGGCAGCCATCAATTTCAAAGGGACCGTCAGTTTCTGGAAAGTGTTATTCCCGCAAAACCGCGTTATATCGGAATTATTGGATCATCGGCGCGAATTGGCCTTCTTCTGGATGGTCTGACCGCCCCTTCCTCTCTTCATGCTCCAGTTGGTGTCCCCATTGGGGGAGAAGGACCGGAAGAGATCGCAGTCAGCATCGTTGCCGAAATGATCCAAATCAGAAGGGCAGGCGCCCGTAATCTGCCGAAAGGAGTGGAACACATTGAGAATAGCCGGTATCTATCTGGCAGCAGGACAAAGCAGACGGATGGGAGTATCGAAGGTTTCCCTGAAGCTTTCGGAGGAGGTTTCACTCGGGAGCGCCGCGCTCAGTGAGCTGGACCGTTGTGAGCTGTCACCGTTGGTTGTGGTTGTACGTGCAGACGATACGCTGGATTGGTTACCTCCAGAGACCCGTAAACCAGGACATAGGCGGACTGAGACCTGTCTGACCGCACATTTGGGTCTTTCATTCTCGCTTCGTTGCGGACTGAATGCTGTGCTCCCATCGCAGCCTGATGCCGTAATTGTCGCTCTGGCCGATCAGCCTTTTGTTAATGCCGGACTGGTCAATCGTTTAATAGACACCTTTAAGAACACGCCGGGGCTCGATTACGTGGCAAGCACCTACGAAGGATCTGCGATGCCGCCAGCATTGTTCTCCAAAGCTTTATTCCCGGTCTTGCAGGGCTTGGATGGAGATCGGGGCGCAGCAGGCATATTGCGTTCGCCTGATTATAAAGGTGTCGTTCTGGGGACGGATTCAGCTCATTATTTCATGGATGCTGACACCAGAGAGGACTTTGGACAAATTGTCGGCCAGTGGAGCGGCATATACGGGAAATAAGTCGAAATGACAGAAAAAACCTGTATTCGTGTCAACTAATATCACAGATTTTAAGTATACGTTTTCACAAACGGGCGTAATGCACAAAAAACGACATCTTTTTTATAAAATTAAACAAACGTATGTTATATAAATTTACGTAATGGCTGGGCCTAAGTATAGTAGAGATACATTCATGGCTACGGCCAAAATGAAGGGGGCCACCGGGTATCCGGTAAAGGTTTCCAAAGAGATCATGCTGCCTTACACAGAATCAGGCTAGAACAATTTGGAGGAGGAGAATTATGAAGAAGAGGGGTCAGGCATTTTCAGTCAGTCTGCTGCTGTTGCTTATGCTTACAGTAGTTTTGTCGGGCTGTGGCAACAATAATGCCGCAACAAACAACGGAGCAGAGGCAACAGCAACGGCAACAAACGCAGCTACATCAGGGGAAGCAACAGCAACCACAGAACCTGCGGCAGAGAAACCTAAGGTTGCTTTCGTCTATATCGGACCTCCGGGTGACGGCGGATACACTTATCAGCATGACCAAGGCCGTCTCTATATGGAGAAAGAGCTTGGAATCAAAGCTGACTTTGTAGAGAACGTTCCGGAAAGCGCGGACGCTGAGCGTATTATTACGGAACTTGCGCAATCCCATGACATCGTATTTACAACCAGCTTCGGATATATGGATTTCACGCTGAATGTAGCGGGCAAATTCCCGAATGTGAAATTCCTGCACGCCTCCGGTTACAAGACAGCCGATAACATGGGTACTTACTTCGGTAAGAACTATCAAGCAAGCTACCTGTCCGGTATTGCGGCGGGTAAAATGACCAAGAACAACCAGCTTGGTTATGTAGGGGCCTTCCCGATCAGTGAAGTAATCTACAACCTTAACGCCTTTACGCTGGGTGCACAAAGTGTAAATCCGGATGTGAAAGTCAGCGTGGTCTGGACCAATACCTGGTATGACCCAACGACAGAACGTCAAGCGGCAATCAGTCTCTTGGATAAAGGTGCTGATGTACTGATGGCTTATCAGGATTCACCGGCAACCCTGCAGGCTGCAGCAGAACGCGGCGCGTTCGCTGGAGGCAATGACTCCGATATGAGCAAGTATGCACCGGACAATTATTTGACTAATCCCGTTTGGAACTGGGGTCCTTATTACGTGAAGGCTGTTCAATCCGTAATGGACGGAACCTGGACCAATGAGCAGTACTCCGGCGATATGGCTGACGGTATGATTGAACTCGCACCGTTCGGCAGCAAGGTTCCTGATGATGTGAAGGCGCTGGTGGAAGCCGCCAAAGCTAAGATTATCAGCGGAGAGCTGGATGTATTTACGGGTCCGATTTCAGATAACGAAGGCAATGTTAAAGTTCAGGATGGCCAAAAGCTGACGCTTGAAGAAGTGCTTGGAATGAACTGGCTGGCTCAAGGTGTAGAAGGCACAATTCCGCAATAATAGAAGCTAGATAATTATAGAGTGAACTAATGGGTGAGGCGGGTTCTCTAAGGAACCTTCCTCACCCATATAAAAATATAAGAGAGGGGGCTTTCTAAAATGCTGGACCATTCAGTAGAGATGCGGGGGATTGTCAAAAAATTCGGTCCGGTGACCGCTAGCGATCAAGTCGATTTTTCAGCAAATGCGGGTGAGATTCATGCGCTGCTTGGTGAGAATGGGGCAGGAAAAAGCACGGTCATGAGCATGCTGTCGGGGGTCTACAGAGCGGATGAGGGAGAAATTCTCATTCATGGAAAAACGGCAAAAATCCGTTCCCCGAAAGACGCGGCATTGCTTGGCGTCGGCATGGTATTTCAAAATTTCAGACTGGTGCAGAGCCTCACGGCGGCGGAGAATATCGTACTTGGCGAAAAGTCGTCTTTCTGGCGCGGTAGTAAATGGATGAAGAAAAAACACGAGGAGATCGAGGCACTGGCTGAGCATTTTGGCTTGATGTTTCCGGTGGATCGTCCGATATGGCAGCTGTCCGTGGGGGAACAGCAGCGCGTTGAGATCGTTAAGACCCTATACCGTGGTGCGGATATCATTATACTGGATGAACCTACCTCCGTACTGACTCCCGGTGAAGCCGAGCAGCTCTTCAATACGCTTCGTGTAATGAAATCGGAAGGCAAGACGGTTATTATGACAACGCATAAAATGAAAGAAGTTATGGCCTCATCCGATCGCATTTCGGTTATGCGTAAGGGCAAAATGATCGCTACACTTACGACGGCTGAGACGGATGAGCTGGAGTTAGCCCGCCTGATGGTAGGCAGAGAGGTAACGATTACCCGGCAGGAGCGGGAACTCACAGCAGGCGAAGACCTGCTGGTCGTCAAGGATCTGGATGTGTTCGCTGATCATGGCCGCAAGGCGCTGGACAGCTTATCACTCACGGTCCGTGAAGGTGAGATCGTTGGCGTTGCAGGGGTAGCGGGAAATGGTCAGAAGGAACTGGCTGAAGTGTTGACGGGCCTCCGAACCTGGAAGAACGGTGAGATTACTTTTGACGGAGAGACGGTAAAAACAGCATCTGTCCGCGGCGCTATCGATTCTGGAATCTCCCATGTGCCAGAGAACCGGATGAAGAGCGGACTCGCCGGGCGCTTGGGTTCTGTAGATAATCTATTGTTTAAATCTTACCGCAGTGAGGATCATTCCAAATTCGGATTCCTGAAAGCTGGGAAGAACCGTTCCTGGTCCCAAGAGCTGGTACGGAAATTTAATGTCAAAACGCCAGAGTTGGATACTCCGGTACAGCAGCTGTCTGGCGGTAACCAGCAAAAGCTGCTCTTCGCAAGAGAAGTTAGTCATCGTCCCAAGCTGATGGTAGCCGTTCACCCGACCCAAGGGCTCGATGTCGGCGCGACAGCGGGTGTTCATGATTTATTGATGGAGCTACGGGAATCCGGCAGCGGAGTCTTGCTCATTTCAGAGGACTTGGATGAGCTGCTGCAGCTGTCGGACCGTATATTGGTTATTTATAATGGGGCAATTATCGGCGAAGAATCACATGAGAATGCAGATCGGGAGAGCATTGGACTTATGATGGCCGGAATTCAGAGCAGAGAGGGAAGTGTCGTATGAGCCAGAGTAAAAATAGCAATGCAGCTGTGCTGGAGCCTTCGGCAGCCAAACCCGGCAAGCGGCCCTCGCTGCGTCTGGAGTATGATTCCAGCCGTACCCGATCCCCTTGGTGGACGCCGTTCGTATCTATCTTTTTAGCCTTGGTGCTTTGTGCTATTTTCATTGCAGCTAATGGAATGAGTCCTTTCACGGTTTATGAAAAAATGTTCCGCGGTGCGTTCGGCACCTCATACGGCTTCACAGAGACGTTGGTAAAAGCCATACCGCTGCTGCTATGCGGACTTGGAATTGCCGTAGCTTACCGGATATCCGTGTGGAACATCGGAGCGGAAGGTCAGTTAACTGTTGGAGCTATGGCTGCAACAGCCGTTACTATTTATTTTCCGGGTCTGCCGCACTTCTGGTCAATTCTGCTGATGCTGCTGTTTGGTATCGCTGCAGGGGCACTATGGGGCTTGATGACTGCGGTGCCAAGAACACACTTTGGCGTCAATGAACTGATTACTTCCCTGATGCTGAACTATGTGGCGCTCCTCGCGCTGGACTACGTCGTGTTCGGACCATGGAAAGATCCCAAGGGCTTTAACTTTCCGGGCTCACCGATGTTTACTGCTGCGCAATCCCTGCCGGTTCTCGGCAGTACGCGCCTCCATATTGGTCTGATCTTCGGTCTTGTCGCCGTCATTATCTATTATTTAATGATCCGTTTCACCCGCTGGGGTTACGAATTGAAGCTGATCGGTGCGAATCCGACCGCTGCCCGTTATGCAGGCATTCATATTAAGCGTCATATCATTATTGTCATGCTGATCAGCGGCGGACTTGCGGGACTTGCGGGTATGGCGGAAGTATCCGGCGTCACCCACAAGCTGATGCAGGGGATATCCCCGGGTTACGGATATACAGCCATCATCGTTGCCTGGCTTGCGAAGCTGAATCCGCTTGGCCTGATTGTAACTTCGATTCTGTTCGGCGGCTTGATCGTCGGCGGATTTAGCGTACAGACCATTGGCTTGCCTTCGTCCATTTCGGAAATGCTGCAGGGCGCCATCCTGTTTTTCCTGATAGCCGGGGATATGATTCACCGGTTCCGCATACGCCGGAGCGCATAACTAAACGGACACTATCCCTGATAAGGATAGTTTGAAGGAGGGAGTTAACCATGGATTTTACGACTCAGTTATTAATCGCGGCGATTTCAGCCGGAACTCCGCTATTGCTGGCTACGCTTGGCGGTATATTAAATGAACGGGCAGGAATCATCCAGCTTGGCGCCGAGGGGCTTATGCTCATGGGAGCAGTGACTACATGTATTGTGTATATCCGCACCGGAAACTTGGCTGCGGCACTGATGGCAACCATAGCTGTAACTGCAGCGCTCGGTATGTTGCATTCATTCCTGTGTGTTACCTTGAGGGCTAATCAGACTATGTCAGGACTGGCGATGACCTTATTCGGAAGCGGGTTAAGTGCTTATCTTGGCAAACCAGTCAGCGGCATCCCGCTCCCAGGCAGTTCACCTAAACTTCATCTGGCTTGGCTGGAGCCGGTTCCGGTTCTTGGAGATATTTTCGGGAATATGGATTATCTGACCTGGTTCAGTTTGTTACTGGTGCTGGTTCTGCATCTCCTGATTCACCGCACTTCACTGGGCCTCCATTTGCGGGCGGTTGGAGACAGTCCGGCTACTGCAGATGTTATGGGTGTCCGTGTCCAGTTGATCCGTTACAGCTACGTGATTATCGGCGCAGCGCTGATTGGCTTGGCAGGTGCAGATATGGTGCTCGCTTATGCGCCGACTTGGAATGAAGGATTAACGTCAGGACGCGGTTGGATTGCCGTTGGGCTTGTTATTTTTGCCAGATGGAATCCGCTTCGGGCGCTGTTCTGCGCATATTTCTTCGGTGCGCTGGATTCACTTGGATTCCGCATTCAACTGCTCGGCAGTGTGATACCATCTTATTTCCTTAAAATGATTCCTTATATCGTAACGATTCTCGTCCTGATGTATTTGGGCTACCGCAACCGCAATAAGCCTTCCGGTACGCCGGAGGCGCTGGGTGTCCCTTATATACGGGAGCAGCGATTCTAAACAATCTCTAGTACCGACAAGCGAAGAAGACGCTGAACAGTAACTTACCGGGAGAGGGTGAGGGATATGGGAGCTCTGGAAGATGAAGTATTGCGATCACCCCGTCTGCATCAGCCGCATAGTCTTCAAGAAGCTTGGGAGCTGAAATCTTCGCTGGGAGCGGATGCCCTGTATGTCTCGGGGGGGACGCTGCTGCGCACACAATGGGAAGCCGGGACGGTTCCCATGCCTGGACACTTGATCGATCTGCGCAGGATCACAGAATTGGCTTCCATTAGCTCAACGGAAATGCATCTTACGCTTGGTGCACTGGTGACATTGTCCGATTGCCGCAGGAATGAAGAAGTGTATCAGGTCGCGCCTGCGGTTCAGGAGGCTGCTCGCTGTATTGCAGCTCCTTCGGTCCGGAATCTCGGTACGCTTGGCGGAAACATCTCTTCAGGCTATGGTGATATTCTTCCAGCCCTGCTTATCTACGATGCCGAGCTCGTTACTTACAATGGTAATTTTTTGAAAATTACGAGTGTACGTGAATGGTTGGATGAACGCTGGAATGGCAGGGTACCAGCAGCTAATCTGGTAGCCGGGATTCGTATAGCTCCTCCTGTCCAAGAGATGGAGGGTGAGAAGCGGCTGGAAGTCTTCCGCAAGGTTGGCCGGAGAGAGGCTTTTACGGCGTCACTTGTGACAGTAGCTTTAGCTGCCACATTGAGTGCAGAGCGCCGGATGACTAATGTCCGGATTGCGGCAGGGGGAGGCTCTGGCCGACCTCAGCGTCTTCAGTCAGCCGAAGCCGTGCTGGAGGGCGCCGTATATGAAGAACAAATGCTTCCTGCTATATTCGAGGCAGTAGCTGGCAGCTTTGAAACCTATACTGATCCATTTGCAACGGAAGCTTATAAGAAGAAGACCGCAGGGAATATCGTCGTATCCGAGCTGTGGAAGGCAATGAATTGAAGAGAACAGTGATCCAGCTTTATAACCGGAATGTTACTTAGGTGAATATTCGGATAGATGGCGGGGTCGCTGTTTTTTTATACCCAGAGGATAACTTCAGTGGACTTAGGTTACTGATCCCGCAAGATAAATGACGTGGCTAAAGGTAATGCCGACAACGTATACAGGACTCCGGCAGTTTTTTTTCTAAAGAATATTAGAATCTATCCGCTTCACTCTACAGGTTAGCCTTATATTTCTATGAGAAACGGTTGCTCTCCATGTACTGACGGCGAAGCCGTTTCTTCTTATATCTTGGGAGGGGTGAGGGAAAATGCTGCTGAACAAAGAATCCAGCGGGAGCCGCTGGCGTACACGGCCCGACGGTCATGACAAAGTCTCCGGTAAGCTGCAGTATTTGACCGATATGAGCCTGGACGGAATGCTGACCGGGCGTGTGCTCCGCAGTCAACAGGCGCATGCCCGGATTATCGCCTTAAATACAGAACGTGCGCTGAAGGTGCCGGGAGTCCATGCCGTGATTACCCATGAAGATGTGCCGGGACTTAACGGATTTGGGATCGCGCTTCCGCATCAGCCGGTATTGTGCAGTGACCGTGTGCGGTACACCGGTGATGCGATCGCCGCCGTGGCAGCTGAGAGTGATGAGATTGCGGAATACGCCTTATCTCTGATAGAAGTGCAGTATGAACCGCTTCCCTTATTAGAAGATCCTGAGGAGGCGATGAAGCCGAATGCGATTCTGCTCCATCCGGAGGGAAATATTCTTCATCATACCGAGTATCGTAAAGGGGATCTGGACGCTGGTTTTGCTGAATGCTTCGAAGTTGTAGAAGAGACTTATTATACGCCCCGGCAGATGCATACGTATATGGAGACGGAGGGCGGATTGTTTATCCCGGAAGACAACGGACGGCTGACGGTATATTCGGCTACTCAGCATGGACTGATGGACCGCAAGCAGTTGTCAAGGATTCTGGCACTTCCGGAGGAAGATATCCGGGTCATTTCAAGTCCTATTGGCGGCTCCTTCGGAGGTAAAGATGAGTTGAATGTTCAGCCTTATGGAGCCCTGCTGGCGCTGCGCACACGGCGTCCGGTACGGCTTCATAATTCAAGAGCAGAATCCGTCCGCGCCGGTCTGAAGCGTCATCCTATGAAAATAACCATGAAGACGGGCTGTAACTCGGATGGAAAGCTCATCGCCCATCAGGTAAGAATTGTGTCGGACACCGGGGCGTATGCAACTCTGGGCGCGGAGGTGCTTAATTTCGCGACAGAACATGTAGTGGGGCCATATCTCATTGACCACGTGGATGTGGAAGGCTTCTCGGTATATACCAATAATGGGGTCTCGGGTGAATTTCGCGGTTTTGGTGGAAATCAGGCGATCTTCGCATTGGAAGGACAGATGGACCGCCTGGCTGCATTAATGGGAATAGAGCCTTGGGAAATACGGCGTTTGAATTTGCGGACATATGGAGACCCCGGACCCTTGGGACAGGAAATCGCCCAGAGCCATGGAGCTATTCAGGTATGGGAGGCATTGACCGCTTGCCCGTTGATGGCAGGTACAGATCTACCTGTTGCAGGGAACGGAGTTTCAGAGGCTACTTTCAGCACGGGAGCGGGTCAACAAGAACCGTGGATTGTGAGCGGAACCGGGGCGGCAATTGCTATGCATGGTGCGGGTCTCGGATATGGAATCCCGGATCCCGCAGGCGGAAGACTGGTGCTGGCACTGGATGGCAAGATCGAAGCCATTTTCGGTTATGAGGAGTTTGGTCAGGGACTGATCGCAACCATGGAACAGATGCTGGTTGAACAGTACGGTTTCGCACCCGGCGATTTACGGATCGTTATCGGCGATACAGATGTCGTTCCCGACAGCGGCTCAAGCACGGCTTCAAGGGCAACCAGTATGATGTGGATGGCTTTGAAGCGGCTGCATCCAATGTTCACAACTAAACTGCTGGAATCAGCAGCACATGCATTCCCCGGGGTAGGGATTGATGAACTTAAGATTGGTCCGGGTGGAATCTGGCGGAAAAGTGGCGAAATGCTGATGTCTTACACGGATTTGGCACGTTCGATAAATCAGCCTCTCGTTAGCGAGACTCAGTTCAATTACCCCACAACCTCGCTTGAAAGAGTGGGTGCGCATTTTCTATACACGTATTCGGCTATCGCCGTTAAGGTGGAGGTCAATCTCCTGACCGGACGTGTTCGCGTAACGGATCAGTATCATGCCGTAGCTGCTGGTCCTGTGGCTAACCCGCAGGGTTATCTTGGACAGATTGAAGGTGGAAGCAGCATGGCTGTAGGCTTCACCTTGTCAGAGGATGCTATCATGTCCGGCGGAAACTATCTGACTAAGAATTTGGATACCTACCTGGTCCCAACCATTGCGGATATGAATGGTAGCATTCAGGTTCAGGCGATTGAGGATTTGCCCGATCATGACACCTATGGGCCTCGCGGCATTGGGGAAGTCGGTTCGGTTAACCTGGCGCCTGCGGTTGCCTCCGCTGTCTTTCAGGCAGTGGGCAAATGGGTGAATCGCTTGCCGATTGAACCTGAAATGCTGCAGGACACTCCGTTTATTCTCCGAAAGGCGGTGGATACACATGCCGGATAACATCAAAGAAGATATCAGTGAACATGAAAATCTGGAAGCTGTCTTCACTCTCCATTGCTCGGTTAACGGGCAACAGGTAGCTGTCGATGTTCCACCTTCACGGCGCCTGCTTGCAGTGCTGCGGGAGGAACTTGAGTTGACAGGGACAAAGCGTTCCTGTGAGCTCGGCCGCTGTGGTGCCTGCATGGTGCTGATCGACGGGAAGCCGGTCAATGCCTGTCTTACAATGGCATACCAATGCGAAGGGGCGGAGATCACGACCATTGAAGGACTAAGCAGTGCTGGATTGCATCCGGTACAGCAGGCTTTTTTGGAAGAAGGCGGGTTTCAATGCGGGTACTGTACCCCGGGTATGGTGATCTCAGTGGTTGCACTGTTGGATGAGAACCCTAAGCCTACCCAGGCGGAAGTAGAAGAAGCATTATCAGGCAACATCTGCCGTTGCACCGGCTATGGCGGCATAATGCGGGCGGTGAATAAAGCAATTGAAAGAGGGGTGAGCTGAGATGGCAACTCCTGCACCCTTTATCACATTGGATGATATTAATCTCATGAGCCGGGAGGAATTTGTGCACAGTCTTGGCGGGATCTTTGAGCATTCCCCTTGGGTGGCCGAAGCGGCGTATGACCGTATGCCATTCCGTTCTGTTCAGCAATTGCACAGTGTTATGCTTGAATCGGCACGAACAGCGGAACAAGAGAAGGTCTTGGCTCTGCTGAGAGCACACCCGGATCTTGCGACACGAATGCAGGTCAGTCCGCTGTCAGCCGCTGAGCAGCAGGGAGCCGGCCTCGACCAGTTAACCCCGGAGGAATTCACGTTATTACAGTCTCTGAACCAGACGTATACCGAGCAATTTCAGTTCCCTTTCATTCTCGCCGTACGTGGTAAGAACAAAGACGATATTATCCGTTCGATATATGAACGGGTTAACCGTACATTAGATGAAGAATGGGAACAGGCTTTGTCTGAGATTGGGCGGATTACTAGCTTCCGACTGCAGGATTTAATCACTGAAACGTCAGGTCGGCTGACTACGCATGTACTGGATGTATCCCGGGGGATTCCTGCCTCCGGAATGGTGCTTCAGCTAAGAAGACTGGGTGAGGATGAAGTTCTGCTGTGCGAAGCTGTAACAAACCTTGATGGTAGGCTGGATGCTCCGCTTCTGAAAGGAACCGGGATGAAGCCTGGCGGATATGAGCTGCTGTTCATGGCTGGAGACTATTTTCGCAGCATGCAGCCGGGTGGGCCGGTCGGAGCTCAGGAGCCATCCTTTTTAGAGCAAATCCCCATCAGGTTTCATATAAGCAATGCTAGTGATCATTACCATGTACCGCTGCTTGTTGCTCCGGGTGGATACAGCACATACAGGGGCAGCTAACAATAATCTGATTAACGGGGTGACCGCTTCATGAAGGAATCATATGAGCTAGTGATCAGAAATGGCAATGTCGTAATCCCGGGTGAAGTGGCAGAGCTGGATATCGGAATTATTGACGGTAAAATTGCCGCAATCGGCGCGAAACTGCCTGTAGGTGTGGATACCAAGGTTATGGAAGCGGAGGGTCTCTATGTGCTGCCGGGCATGATCGATATGCACGTGCATTTCAATGAACCGGCTTTTGGGCACTGGGAAGGCTTCAAAAGCGGCTCAGCAGCACTTGCCGCGGGAGGATGCACCACCTATGCGGATATGCCGCTGAACGGTAATCCGCCTACGGTTAACAAAGCTGCACTGCTCTTGAAGACTGAAGCTGCCCGGGGTAATTCTGCAGTGGATTATGTGCTGTGGGGAGGCCTTGTTCCTGGCAATCTGGATGACTTGGAGGATTTGTCGGCGGCAGGTGTGGTAGGCTATAAGGCATTCCTGTCCAATCCCGGAGGCGAAGGCGAAGGAAGATTCCGTGAAGTGGATGATGAGACGCTGTATCAAGGGATGAAGAAGATTGCCGCTCTGGGCGGAATCCTGGCGCTGCATGCGGAGAGTGACGAGATCACCTCTGTTCTTGCAGCGGATGCTGTGCGAAACGGCTTGAATAGTGCACGTGATTTCGCTGCTTCCCGGCCTGCTGAGGCTGAGCTGGAAGCTGTTGCAAGAGCGCTTCTGTACAGTGAACGCACCGGATGCCGTCTGCATTTTGTTCATATCAGCACGGCTGCCGCGATCGAAAAGATCCATGAAGCCAAACTTCGCGGGCTACATGTCTCAGCGGAAACCTGTCCTCATTATCTGATCCTGAATGAAGAGCATATGGAAAGTCTCGGACCTTTAGCTAAATGCGCCCCGCCATTACGGAGTGTAGAGGAGCAGGAGAAATTGTGGGACGTCCTTGCTGAAGGCAAAATTGATCTGATTGCCTCGGACCATTCCCCTTGCCCGCCGGAACTGAAGCTAAATCCGGAGTTGTCTTTCTTTGAGGCTTGGGGCGGTATATCCGGCGCACAGAGCAGTCTTGAGCTGATGTTTCATGAAGGAGTGAATAAGCGGGGACTGTCCGTTCCCTTTTTGTCACAGCTGCTTTCAGAGATTCCGGCGAAGCGTTTCGGACTTCAGCACCAGAAAGGCTCCATTGCAATTGGTCTCGATGCCGATCTGGTACTACTCAATCCAGGCAGTTCATACACGCTAGCTGCGGAGAAGCTGCAATACCGCCATAAACACAGTCCATATGTTGGCATGACCTTATCCTGCAAGGTGGAGGCAACATTGTGCAGGGGGGCAGTGGTCTACACCTCTGCAAGCGGAGTGATCATAGAAGACGGCGGACAATATTTGTCGTTAAGAGAAGGGCAGTCTGTGCGATGAGTGCGCCCGTGAATCAGGTGCCGGCGGCCCGGATGATGATGCTGCTGGATGAACTGGCAGCGTTCAGCTCACCAGGCCCCGGAGTTACGAGGCTGCTGTACACAGAGGCTTGGAGCAAGGCGCAGATCTTTTTGCAGGAGAAGATGGCTTCTGTTGGACTGGAAACGTCAACCGACAAGGTTGGAAATGTATATGGAAGACTGGCCGGAATACGTCCGGAGGAGCCAGTTATCCTGACGGGGTCTCATATAGATACGGTCGTGAACGGTGGAAAATATGACGGGGCGTATGGAGTAGCGGCGGCCGTTATCGCACTGGATAATCTGCGGCAGACCTTTGGGCAACCGTTGCGGACGCTGGAAGTGGTATCCTTTTGCGAAGAGGAAGGCAGCCGGTTCCCGCTTACGTTCTGGGGCTCCGGCCATGTCACGGGGTTATACGACGGGGATACAGGCAGGAACAGTGCGGCCTCCAGTGGAGTCACCATTGAACAAGCGATGTCTGCATGCGGATTTGAAGGCGGACCTGCAGAGCGGAAAGATATCGGAGCGTATGTAGAGCTGCATATAGAACAAGGGATTATCCTGGAGAACAAAGCCATCCAGATCGGCATCGTGCAGGCCATTGCGGGGCAAAGAAGGTTTATCGTCAAAGTTAGCGGCACCGCTAATCATGCGGGAACTACCCCGATGAACCTGCGGCGTGATGCACTTGGAGGAGCGGCTGAGATGCTGTATATGCTGGAGCGTCTTGCCGGTGAAGCGGGTGAGCCTCTGGTAGCCACCTCCGGCCGCCTTGAAGTTTATCCGAATACACCGAATGTCATTCCAGGTGGGGTACTGTTCACACTTGATATCCGGCACAGCGAAGAGGAGAAGCTGGGGAAGTTCTGTAATCTTATTTTCTCCACTTTCGAAGAAATAGCAGTTAGAAGAGATCTTGGGCTTGAAATAGAGTCTACACTCCATTCTTCTCCGGCACCCATGAATGAAGGGTTGTGTTCCAGGCTGGAGCAGATCTGCCAGAAGCAAGGGAGAACCTATCTGCCTATGGTTAGCGGAGCGGGGCATGATGCACAGCTATTCGCACCAAAATGTAAGACGGCCATGATATTTGTACCCAGCCAGGCAGGGATTAGCCACTCACCGGATGAGTATAGTTCACCAGAGGATCTTACTGCCGGACTTGAGGTTCTTACTGCGCTATTATATGACTTGGCTTATAAGGAATAGGGTTCGCCGAACCTCAGGGGGAGAGATGATGATGAAGCGGTACGAAGATTTGTCGCCGTCGCTGCGGTGCATTATGACCCCGGGACCGGTGGAGGTTGATCCGCGTGTACTGAGGGCAATGTCTTATCCGATACTGGGACAGTTCGATCCGGAATTCACCAGCATTATGAATGAGACGATGGAGATGATCAGGGAACTGTTCGTGACTAGCAATCAATGGGCCTATCCCGTTGACGGAACTTCCCGCTCCGGCATTGAAGCGGTAATGGTCAGCCTGATCGCTCCGGGTGACCGAGTGCTGATTCCAATCTTTGGACGGTTCGGGCATCTTCTGCATGAGATTGCCGAGCGTTGTGGTGCGGAAGTACACGTAATCGAAAAAGCCTGGGGAAGCGTGTTTGAACCGGAAGAGGTTATCGCTGCCATCGACGCTTTCAAGCCACATGTCGTGGCTATCGTTCACGGGGAAACTTCAACCGGACGCGTTCAGCCGCTCGCAGAGATCGGAAACGCCTGCCGGGAACGGGATGCCCTGCTAATCGTGGATGCGGTGGCAACGATCGGTGGCATCCCAGTGAAGACAGATGAGTGGAAGCTGGATGCCGTCGTAGGAGGAACTCAGAAATGCCTGTCGGTTCCTTCGGGTATGTCCCCGATCACGTATAATGAACGTGCCGAAGCAAAGCTGCTAACCCGCAAAAGGGTAGAACGCGGCCTTCGTACAGGGGAGGTCCCAGCAGGAGCGGTATCTTTTGTCCGCAGCAACTATTTTGATCTGAGCATGCTCCAGGATTATTGGAGTCCGCTCAGGCTGAACCACCATACAGAGATGACCTCCATGCTGTATGCGCTGCGGGAAGGACTCCGTCTGGTGCTGGAGGAAGGGCTTCAGGACCGTTTCGACCGGCACTCTCTGCATGAAGCGGCACTTATGGCCGGACTTAAGGCAATGGGGCTCGAATTATATGGTGATTCAGATTGCAAGCTTACAGTCGTCACTTGTGTGCTGATCCCAGAGGGCGTGGATGGTGAGTCAGTGCGTTCTATGCTTTTGGAACGGTTCGGTATCGAAATTGCCAGTTCCTTTGGTCCTCTTAAAGGTATGATCTGGCGCATTGGCACGATGGGCTACAGCTGCCGGGAGAATAATGTGCTGCGTCTGCTTGGAGCGCTCGAAGCCGTGCTTATCCGTCATAGGGTAGTGGTCCCTGCCGGTCTTGCCGTTCAAGCAGCTCTTGACGTATATGAGGCAAACATAAGATAATCGGTAAAATACTTCATCCGGCAGGATGGAATCGGCAGCAGTCTGGGTAGCACCGGACGGCAATTGCCAGCTGAAACGGCTTTCGTCTTTTTATGGCGATGAAGCCGTTTTTCTTAAAATAGAGAAGAGAAGTTAACCAATGGGAGGAGAGAGCGTTATGGCCTTTATTAGAAGACCTTTGGCGGATTGTGTGCCTGAACTTGTGGCTACCGCCCGTGGAGATATGGCGGCAACGCTTGTCATTACAGGCGGAAAGCTGGTTAATGTATGCTCCGGTGAGATTCTGGAAGGGATGTCTGTGGGTGTACAGGGCGGGCGCATAGCCTATGTAGGCAAAGACATCTCCCATATGATTGGCGTGGGGACAACAATTATTGATGCCGGCGGCAGATACATGGCCCCCGGACTACTGGACGGCCACTGCCATATTGAAAGCACTCAACTGACAGCAACTGAATTTGCCCGTGCGGTGCTGCCGCTTGGTACCACCGGGGGATTCTTCGATGCGCATGAGATTGCGAATGTGTTCGGACTTAAGGGCATTCGCCTAATGCTGGATGAGCTGCGCGGGACACCGCTTGCGGGGTACATGCAGGTTGCTTCTTGTGTGCCGGCGGCTGGCGCTGAATTCGAGACAACAGGCGCTTCAATCGGGCCGGAAGAGGTAGCAGAAGCTTTCACCTGGGGAGAGGATGTCATTGCGCTCGGTGAGGTAATGAATTTCCCGGGAGTGGTGTATGGCGATGAGAAGATGCTCGCTGAAATTCAAGCCACACTTCGAGCAGGGAGATATGCAGATGGCCACTTTACCTGGCCTTCAAGTGATTGGCGGCTTCCTGTGTATGCGGCGGCTGGCATCTCTGGCGATCATGAATGTGTGACGGCTGAGGATGTGATTGAGCGTGTCCGGCTTGGCATGTACGCCAAGATGCGCCGCGGTTCCGCCTGGCATGACGTGGCGAAGACGATTACTGCCCATACGGAAAGAGGGCTTGATCCGCGGCGTATGTTGCTTGTAACCGATGACCGCAGCTCCGAGTCCCTTCGGGATGAAGGGCATATGGATTTTGTCGTGCGCCATGCGATATCACAAGGCGTGAAGCCGGTGACAGCTTTTCAAATGGCTACAATTAATACGGCTGAACGTTTTGGGCTGGCTCGTGATATCGGCTCCATTACACCGGGCTCGTATGCGGATATTATTTTGCTGGATGGGAATTTAGCTGATGTGAAAGTATCCATGACCATCGCGGCAGGGCAAGTGGTTGCTGAGAATGGCAAGATGACAACCGCGTTGACGGAGTATTCTTACCCGCAGGAAGTGCTGGCTTCCGTTCACCTGCCGAAGAGGCCGTCAGCGGAAGACTTCATTATTGAAGCTCCAATTGAATCGGGTACGATCTCTACGCGGATTATTAAGGTCGTGGAGAATCATGTGGAGACGTCAGAGCTGATTCGCGGATTGCCTGTAGCTGAGGGGAGATTACAGGTGAGTGACGGTCTGTGCAAGATCGCCGTGTTTGAGCGGCATAAAGGAACAGGCAACAAAGCCGTAGGTGTTGTAGAGGGTATCGGCTTCCATGAGCCGGCGGCCATTGCCATGACTGTCGCGCATGACAGCCATAATATCCTTGTCATTGGCAGTGATGATGAACTGATGGCAAGTGCTGTGAATGCAGTAGCAGATGCGCAAGGGGGAGTTGTTGTCCTAACGTCTACTGGAACTACGCTGTTTCCGTTATCCATAGCCGGACTCATGTCTACAGAGCCTTTTGAGACGGCTGCTGCCAAGTCGGCTGCAATCAGCAAAGCCTTGTATGACGCGGGTTGTACCTTGAACTATGCCTTTATGACCTTATCTCTGCTCGCACTTGCGGTTATTCCGACTCTTCGTCTCTCTGACAAGGGACTTGTAAGAATCACTCCGGAAGAGGGAATCCAACTGGTTTCGCTGTTTGCCTAATCAGAAAGATTAGCTGATTGAGACCTTAATATTTGATTATGAAAAAATGCTGTCAGGAGCTCATTGAAGACTCTTGGCAGCATTTTTACGTATTAAGGTACATAAATTAAACGAATTTTGATGTTTTGAATCATTTTTTGTCGAAAATTTTAAAAAAGATATTAACAAAGTATTGCAAACTGACGATATTAATTTTAAAGTAATTAAAAATTGTTGTTATTATTGCGATTATCCAGAAGCAACAGTTGTTGTTAAGGGTTTGAATACAAGAGATGAGGTGTAAGTGATGATCAGATTGGAAACGCAAGATATTGTGAAAATTGCCAAGAAGCAAATAGCCGGTATTTTTAAAATGGAGCCGCTTGAGCTGAATTTCGTCAACGACTTTCGTGGGGAAAAATATCTTTTGACCAATGACAAGCTGCACCTCACGAATCAGCACTATTGGGCCAAAGTAATGGATTGTGTTTTTGAAGGTCAGGTTAGACCGGTACTGATGTGCGAAATTCTGTATTTCCTTCGGAACGAATTTTCGGAGAGCGACATCAAGCTGTACTTTTCTTTTGATTTCACGGATGGTGCTGAAGGCAATGCCGAAGCAAGTGCTGAAATTAGTTTTAATGATTCACCGGCTCTGCAAAAAAGTGAGATTTCAGAACTGATCGATTTCGCGCTGGCTCTGCAGGATAAACAGTGGTTTCAGGAGCTGACTGAGAAATACAACCAGCTTACCGCATAGTCCAGCCGAGAGCGTTTCGGGAAATAAGATTTGCCAGAAAGCGTAGCCATTCGTCTTCCGCATTCAAACAGGGGGCAACATGAAAAGTATCCGCAGAGCCTCCGCCGGCAGTGAATTCTTCCTGGCCTTCGACTGCCAGTTCATATAGTGTCTCCAGACAGTCCGTCACAAGACCGGGAGAGAAAATGAGAGGATTTAGTATTCCGCGGCTGGATAATCTCTTTAGCACTTCTGTGGTAGAAGGTCCTACCCATTGTTCACTTCCGAATCGGGATTGGTAGCTTAGCTCCCAAGAGCCTGTGCTCCAGCCCATCAATTCTGCAAGCAGACGTGGTGGTGGAGTATTGCGGGAACAGAGGAAGAATAATGATTCGTTTAATACCGGAGGCTTCAAGCTTGGCTATCGAATGTTATACATCGGTTTCAGCGTAGGAAAGTCCAAGCTCGACCGGTTCCCAATACTGCTGTACAATTTAGCTAAACGGCGTGGCCTTACAACTAGAATAATGCATCGCAGTAAAGGCTGCCAGAGAACCCTTGGATAGTTGATGACCCGCTGATCGGACAGGAATTCTTTCAGATATGACTTGACTGCTTTCGCGTTGGGGGCGGCAGAAGTGCCCATTTGTGCAATAATAACCCCGATCCGGGATGGATTGTTCAAGCTGAACCTTCCTTTTACCCTTAGATTATACTGAAATAGTACAATTCTTCCATATATCACTTTTTCTATCTGCTATGTTCAAGTATAAGACATTTTAAAATGGTCATCTCGTGATATGAATCACATAGTCGTAAGAATTGCTATAGTACGATATTACCAAATGGTCGTATTTGAGAGAATCAGGAATATTATGCTCGAAAAATGTAGTGTTAATGGGATGTCAAATGGGAAATAGTGATTTATATCATCCTGTATGTGATTTTGTTTACAGAAAATCATTTAAAAAGTATGGTATTATTAAGCAGGAAATATGGTAGTTAGTTACAGTTTTTTTATGTGAATTAATTCACCTTAACATGTGAATTGTTTCACCTTTTATCAAAATAAAGATTTAAAGAATACTTTTCTAAGTATGAATGTTTGAAGAAGTGAGCGGGAGAGGGGGGATGACCTCTTGTGGAGACTGGACAAGCTCTTCACAAGAAGTGATCATATTACTTGCAGTAGATTTACCTTTAAACAACTGGCTACATAAAACTGGGGATTTGGTAAAGGAGAATACAGATTGAAAAACTCAAAATTCATGTCTTTGACTATCACTGCTGCATTGTTGTTGTCGCCATTCGCGCTGACACTCAACGCACCTGCTCTGAAATTGAAAGTAGACGCGGTTTCCGCAGCTTCCGAAGAATACTCGGAACCAACTGCTAAACCAGCTGCAAAACCAACAGCAAAACCAACAGCAAAACCAACAGCAAAACCAACAGCTAAGCCGACTGCGAAAGCTACTGCTAAACCAGCAGCAACAGCTAAAGCAACTACTAAACCAGCAACAACTGCTAAACCAGTAGCAACAGCTAAACCAGCAGCAACAGCTAAACCAACTGCTAAACCTGTAACTGTAAAAACTGCTGTATACCAAGACGGAGTATATGTTGCTTACGGCAATGCGTATTCCAAAGGTACTGAAGGCGCTAAAGTAACTATTAAAGATGGCAAAATCGCAGCTGTTGAGCTTATGAGAACAAGCCCTAAGCTGATTGACAGAGATGCACGCAGCAACTATCAAGCCCTTTGGCAGGCGTATGAACTGATGGAAGCAAGATTGATCGGTAAAACGAGAGATCAAGCGGCTGCAGTTGACGGCGTATCCGGTGCTTCCCGTTCAAGCGCAGGCTGGAAATTGTCTGTTGACAGAGCTTTCCAAAGATCCCTGAAGGTTCAACCTGCTGGCGCTGTCTACTTTGAAGGCGAGCACATGGGTATTGATCCAGAAGGTAAATACGCAGTATATGTAACTTATAACTCCAACGTACTGACAGACGTTAAGGTATATCCTTTGACTGCTACTGGAAGTTTCGTTGATGAAAAAACTTACACACCTGCTCAAACCGCTGCAATTGCAGCAATCAAACCAGCTCTTCTTGCTGATGGAACAGCTGCTAAGGCAACTGCTGGACTTGAAGCTGAATTCAAAGCTGCTGTAAATGCATTCTGGGATGCACAACAAAACGCACTTATCGATAACAAATCCGCTTATGTAGACGGATTCTACTCTGCATACGGAACTGCAAGAAGTGTTGGTGTTGAAAGAGCCGATATCGTTATCCGTAACGGTAAGCTGGTTGATGTTAAACTGTACAGACTTGGAACTGATCTGATAGACAGAGGAACAACTGCTTATGCTGAAGTGGTAAAAGCAAACGCTCCTATGACAGCTAAACTACTTGCTAACGGATCTTACTTCGCTAAATACGATGAGAAGGTTGATGGAATCTCCGGAGCTACTGAAAGCAGCCACGGCTGGAACCAATCCGTAGAAAGAGCTTTCGAAAAAGCATTGAAAGTTCCAACTGCAGGCAAATACTTCGATGGTAAATTCGCTGGTGTTGATAACCAATCCAACTTCATGTTGTTGGTAGATATTGCCGGTGACAAAGTTACTGCTATTCAAGTGAACCTGTTCGATGCAGCTACTAAGAAACTGATTGCTGCTGATAAATTGACAGCTGAGCAAAAAGATCTTGTTGGCAAATTGACTGCAGGATTGACTACACAAGGCGTGAACATGACTGATATCGTTGGTCAAGAAGCGATGTCCAAAGCCGCTAAAGCTGCTCTGGAAGACGCTCTGACTAACGCTTCGAAAGCACAAGGCGCTTATAAAGATGGAACCTTCACCGCTTATGGCAATGCTTATGACAAAGGAACTAACAGAGCAGACGTAACTCTTCGCAATGGTAAAATCGTTAAAATTGCATTGTCCCGTGTGGGCATGAATATGGTAGACCTTGGCGCGAATGCTTATGCACAAGTTGTTAAAGCTCTTCCGCAATTGACTACAAACTTTATGGCAGCTGGTACCAGAGAAGGCGTTGCAGCAGTTGATGCTGTCTCCGGCGCGACTAGCAGCAGCAATGGAATGAAAGCCGCTGTTGAAAGAGCTTACGGCAAAGCCGAAATTGCAGAAGTTAACAAAACCGCTTACTTCGATGGTATCTTCATCGGTGTAAGCACAGATAAATCCGTTAACGTAATGGTAACTACTAAACACGGTATTCCTGTAAGCATGCTTGTGTACTACTTGGATGCTGCTGGTAAAGTGAAGACTGATATTCAATTGACTGCAGCAGAAAAAGCAGTGAAGAGTGAAATCGATGGATCCACAATCGGCGGAATGCACAAATATGGTTACAACCCAGCTGCATTTGGTGCCAACGATGCTGAGAAAGCTGTTTCTGCGAAAGCAGTAGAAGCGATCAAAGCTGCACTTGAAGCTGCTGGTAAATAATAAACAGCAATAATTTAAGATGTTGAAGGGTCATCCTTAAGGTCATGCAAATGGCTGAGGGATGACCCTTTTTTCATTGATTAAAGGGATTTCCGGGACGAGTGTCTAAACAGTAATATAGAAAGCAGGTCATCAACCTGCAATTCAATGGGAGGCTCATATATGAAACTAATTAACCAACTAACTCCGCAAGAGGACTTCACCGGTTTTTACTTGCTGCGGGAGCTGGTCATTAAACAAACCAATGGTACTCCTCCAAAGGATTACTTTGATATTGTATTAGGTGATTCCAGCGGGCAGATATCTTCCAAGTTTTGGGATGTGACTACTACGGACAAGGAAACGTTCTTCCCGATGGCACTGGTGAAGGTGCAGGGTACTGCTCATACCTACCGAGAGAAGCTGCAGGTGAAAATCTCGAAAATGAGACTTGCTGTAGAGTCTGACGGTGTAGCTCTTACCGACTTTATCCGCTCGGCACCCATTCGCCCGGTGGATTTGATCTATACGATTAAAACAGCCATGACGAGTATCACTGACCGGGAAATCGCTGATATTGTCTCCTTTTGTGTGAGCAAAGTCGAAGAGAAACTGATGCATTATCCGGCTGCTAAGACCCATCATCATGCATACTTTGCCGGTCTTGCTTATCATATGGTGCGAATGCTGGAGATTGGAGAGTTCCTGTGCAAGCAGCGACCTTTTCTGAACCCTGATTTAATGAAAGCTGGTATCATTCTTCATGATATTGCCAAGCCGGAAGAAATGATATCCCAGCTCGGTATCGTTTCGGAGTATAGTGTTCCGGGCAAGCTGATCGGGCATATTGCCATGGCTTCTAATTGGATTACAGAGGCGGCGATCCGCTTAGGCATTAGTTTGGAGTCGGAGAAAGTGATGGGGTTGCAGCATTTAGTGTTATCTCATCATAATTTGGGGGAATGGGGAAGCCCGGTTCAACCGCAGACGGCCGAAGCTGTAGCCTTGCATCACATTGATGCGATGGATGCGAAGCTTCAAATGGTAGAGGATGCACTGGATTCCACCCCGGCAACCGAGGAGTGGACTCCGTTTATTAAAGGTCTTGAGAATAAGGCCGTTTACCGGTTGAAAATATAATGCACGTCAAAGCACCCGATCCTCTTAAAGGAACGGGTGCTTTTTTGCCATAAGATTTTCAGTTGAAAAAAGGCTGGAATCCGGATCGTTTGCTACTTCGGGAACTATTACGGATAGAGGAACTGCCTGTGGCTTTTTTCGTAGCGGGTTTCTTTTTAGGCGCACTAAAGGGTGTGTATCCGCCTGGATACATCGTTCCACTAACATATCCCTGACTACTTGAAAAAAGTGCAGGATCGGTATGCTGCTCCCGCTGCATCAGTCTGATCAGGATGGAGGCACAGGCACGGGCATCATCAAGGGCATCATGGTGTTTTAAGGCAATGCCGTAATGTTCGGAGATCACGTTTAATTTATGGGAGGGCAGGTGATCCAGCATTTTTTTGCCCAATTGATAAGTGCACATATATTGAAATGGTGGATAGGGAAGTCCCGCCCCGTCCAGACAGTAGCGGAGGACGCTCATATCAAAGGAGGCATTGTGCGCTACGACCATCTGGTCCTGAAGCAACGGCTGTACAGTAGGCCATAACTCGGTAAACGTAGGCTTGCCACGAACCATCGAAGGAGAGATACCGTGTATGGCGATGTTTCTTCCGTCAAAATGCTGCTGCGGGTCAATCAGCCAGTGGTGCTCCCCCGTGATGATTCCCGCTTGAACCTGTATAAGTCCCAGTGCACAAGCGCTCGAACGGCTCGAGTTAGCAGTTTCAAAGTCAATTGCAATAAAATCCATAGGTAAACCCCTTATCTATCTTTGATATATTCAGTGTAAGGCAGCAGCACACCAAATACAAACCATAGATTTACAAAGGATGAATTGTATGTTATTGCTAAACTATGTAGTTGATACATGCCATGAAAATAGGGAGATGAGAGAGTGAAGCTCTTAAAAGGCCAGAAAGTGGATCTCACCAAAGGACAAGGCTTATCAAGAATATCACTGAATTTTGGATGGACGACTACAAGGCCCGGGATAGGTATAGATGCTGCAGCATTTTTACTGTCAGATCAGAATCGCTGTGAACGTGATGAGAATTTTATTTTCTATGGTAATCCGCAATTTTCAAATGGCGCAATTGTGCACTCGGCTGCTCAGCAAGAAGACAAAGAAAGGATTATGGTTTCTTTATCTCATCTGCCTGCACATATAGCCCGAGTCGCTTTGACACTGACTATATATGAAGGGGAGAAGCTCGGACATTCTATGAAGGATGTGGCAGCACCTTTTCTAAAAATTATAAATAGCGACAGCGGGGAAGAGATGTTCCGTTTTGAATTTGGTGCAGATCTGTCCGCTGAAACGGCAGTAGTGGTCTGTGAAATATATCGGTATGGTCAGGAATGGAAGATTCATGCCATAGGTAGCGGTTTTAATGGTGGGCTTGCAGCGCTGTGCGCTAATTACGGCCTTGAGGTTGAAGAAGAAGCATCATTGGAAACAGCAGTTGCGGCTGAGACTGTTCCAGTAATAAAGGTCGAGCCAGACAACGAAATCAAGAATGTACTGACATCCATAGATTTGCGCAAGAAGATTGTTCAGTTCACTCTTGAAAAAAAGCAGTTGACGGGTATAACGGCCAGAGTAGGTATTGTGCTGGATATTACTGGTTCAATGAAGAAGTTGTACAACAATGGTACTGTGCAGGAAGTGGTGGAGCGAATTCTCGCAGTGGCCAGCAAGTTTGACGATAATGGCACTTTGGATGTTTGGGTTTATGACAATGAATTCAGCAGGCTGCCATCTGTTACTGAGCAGGATTTCGGTCGCTATGTATTTACACAAATAATAAATAACCGTGAGATCCACAAGTTTGGTTCCAATAATGAACCTCCTGTAATGGAAGATGTAATACATAAGTATACAAAGGAAGAGAAAGATGGATCTCCGGTCTTCATTATCTTTATCAATGATGGAGGGGTAGTAAGCCAAACCCGTAAGGTGATAAGGGCAGCCTCTGATCTGCCGATTTTTTGGCAGTTTGTTGGTATTGGAAATTCCGATTTCAAAGTATTGAAAGAGCTGGATACTATGAAGGATAGATTGGTTGACAACGCCAACTTCATTCACTTGGAGCAGATTGAACGCGTATCGGATGAAGAACTCTATGATCGCCTGCTGAATGAATTTCCATTGTGGCTCAAGGCGGCAAAGACAAAACGTATTATTTTATGACCACAGGGCAAGCAATAACAGCCAGTGCAGACCGTATACATTACGGAGTGCACTGGCTGTTATTATTACAAGACAGGTGTATTGATTTCTTCTCAAGCAGGCTATTATTTGTCGTTATCTTTCTTGTGGATGCGAAGGCGGTCAAGCTCGGCATCGACAGCGCTGTTAAGCGACGAATGAAGCGCCGCATTTGGTGAAAGGGGCTGAACGGGAGGCTGTCCGGATCTTTCGGCGCGGACTTCCCACTCCGTAATTTTGTCTTCCATCCGCTCAAAACCGCGCGAAGCAGCTCCGTTATTAATGCCTCGCCAAGGAGCACCCGGTTTGGCATCATAGCCGCAACCGCGGGAAGCAGAGTTAAGTGTCTCTGTTGCCTGACGGGCACGGGCGGTAAGTTCGTTTCTTTTTTCCTTCAGGCGTGTACGTTCTTCTTTGGCATTCTTGATGCTGATATCCAGTGCGAATAGTGCGGAGCGGGTCTCTTCAAGTCCTTGACTGCATTCCTTGGCACTATCCAGATATTTGAGTTTAGCCAGTACAGCAAGTCTTGCAATGTCCTCGTTACCTTGCCCAATTGCCTTCACGGCTTCAGCTTCACTTTGCTCTGCGAGCTGTTCATATTCCTGCTTGCGCCGTTCAAGCACGAGTGCAGATGCCTTCAAATCCCGCTCATTGCGCTCGGCTGTAGCGATTTCGTCCTCAAGGTCCCGCAAATACTGGCCGGTCAGCAGCACTGGATTCTCCAGTTTGTTCAGTCCTTCGTGAATGGCTGCTTTGGTTAGTGTAGTGATTCTATCCAGAATACCCATGATTCATCTCTCCTCAAATGTTATGTTTGTGAATTAATAGTGGTTGTAGCTGTCCGAGAAGTAACCGTAAGGCTCTTTCGGAACAAGGATGCTGGCGAGAATGTAGAAGAATACAACCGATCCGACACTGCAGAGTACAAGGACCACGGCGATCAATCGAAGAATGGTAGCATCAACGCCGAGCCAGATCGCAAGCCCCCCGAACAAACCACTAATTTTTTTGTCTACTTGTGAACGGTACAGTTTTTTCATATTAAATCTCTTCCTCTCATATAAGTTGTCATCCGTAGTGGATGTGGCTGATATCTGCTATCTATGTATACATTGTAGGATTTTTTCAGGGTTGCCAAAACAGCCTGAGGACCGTTTTTTAAGCCAGACCTTAGGCGGGGAGGGTTCCCGTAATAAGGCGGGGAGGAAGCTTGCCATCTTGCAGTAAGGCCCGTACAATTTCCTTCGTACAGGCACGATTGGGCACCCGCCCACATACAATGAAATGACCATGAACCCGTAAATCACTGCCGAATCGGTTTCATTGTACATGCGCGGGAGGTGTCGTCAAATTGCCTGGAATAATAAGCACCATCGCACTGCTGATTAAGGAACTGACACTGCTGGTGTCATATGTCCGGAACAATGCGTTCCCACAACCGCTCTCAGAGGAAGAGGAGGCCAGGTGCCTGGGACGGATGGCCGAAGGAGATTCCCGCGCCCGTAATATGCTGATCGAGCATAACCTGCGTCTTGTCGCCCACATCGTTAAGAGGTTGTGGACACGATACGATGTCATAATTGACGCACAGGACTTGAAATCCTACGAAGGGTGACCTTCGTACGGGTTCGCCCCGTCCTCGGCATACATAGGTTTTACCACTTTGTATAGGTGGTATCTAACCAAGATACTAAGGAGTCCTGTGAGGTGAAATATACTTAAGGGCTTTTTTTCATGCGCACAGGATTCAAGGTGAAAACTCCCCGGCTTCTTTCGCAACAAAATACCTATTTGAAATGATTATTCGAGTAGAAGAGTATGGAAGGAGTCAACCAAATGGCTAGAGCAAGAGTGCTGGAAATCAATGAGCACATCCCTACTACATGGGAAGAAAAGTTAGATCAATTTATGTCATGGAAAAGGGCACAAGGTCTTAGTAAACAGACGTTAGACGATTATAAGCGTCATGTAGGTCAGTTTTAAAATCGGTTCCCACATGCATTTAGGTGTCTGCCCTACCAGTTAGAGGACCAACTTTGTAAATACTTCGCTGACGGTATCAAACACTCCAACATATAATAATAATTGTCTTGTATATTTGCGTGCGTTTTTTTGATTGGTGCGTAGATAAGACGGGGCTACTCTCACAAATATCTTGAAGGGCTTTAAGAAGCGTAAGGCAGAGGGGAGAGTAGTTCAACATGATGAGGATGCCTTAATAGCCCTCATTAATTACATGATAAGAAGACGTATGCAGGACTCACAGACTTCGCTTTAATCATTCTCACGCTTGATACTGGAATCCGCCCCAAAGAGACGTTCTCGTTGCTTCCTGACGATTTCAATGGAAGGCAAGCGAACTGTAAGTAAGGGCAGAGAACGCCAAGACACGAGATTCAAGAACGCTCAATATTACCCCTCTGACTGCTAAAGCTATAAGTGAACTGATTGCAAGTCGACCAAAGGAATGGAAGAGAGGAATGCCAATATTCTGTACGAATGAAAGTCGTTCCCTAACTCGGTATACATGGGGAGATCGTATGGAAATGTATTCGAAGCAGTAGGGATTAAAATCATCCCATATGACCTCCGCTACTCATATGCAATTAGATTCCTTCGAAGGGCCGGCAACGCCTTGGCTTTACAACGTCTTTAGGACACACAAACCTTACTATGACCAAACGATACGTAAACCTTGCAGAAATTGACATGAGGAGCAACATGCTTTGGTTTCGCCACTGAATAAGCTTATGCCTGTAAAGAAAACGGTTGGGAAGCTAGGTTAGACTTTGCTCCCTATATTACTAAGCAAGAAAACAAAATTCGGATAATTACCGAGTTAGGGTGTTGGGGAAAAATCTCTCGCTTTTACTCCTTAAAGGGTTATGTTAGGTTCGTCCCTTCATTCATCACTTCCTACTCACCGCATATGAATTATTATTGTCTACTGGATAAAGAAATAAATAAGGGTCAAAGCCCTTCTTTTTCATGTGTTAACCAGGGCAATGTGAACAATTATACAAATGTTTACCTTGGAATATATGTTAAAATTATGTCGATTGAATAATTAACCGAAAGGTTGAAGAAAAATGGGACGAACTGTAATAACAGCATTTAATGATTTTCAAAAGAATATTGTTAATCTTGATAGTGGAAAAACTAAGACAGCTAGACTAAGTAGGGATTGGCTCTTGGGACAAATAAGTCAATTTCCATCTAGAGACCACAATTTCCCTAAACTTTATGAAGAAAAGAACGTTTTTTTTGGATCTTTCTCTAAGAGAACTAAAATTAGAGAACTAGATGATATTGACTTAATGGTTGCTTTAAGTGCAGAAGAAGGATATTATGCCGATCATGGGAATTACATAGCG
Organism: Paenibacillus oryziterrae; assembly: GCF_042610485.1. Taxonomy (NCBI): domain Bacteria; kingdom Bacillati; phylum Bacillota; class Bacilli; order Caryophanales; family Paenibacillaceae; genus Paenibacillus; species Paenibacillus oryziterrae. Next base: position 177,856 of record NZ_JBGJZO010000009.1, read on the forward strand.
ATTCATGTTAAAGAAGAAAAACTAGGGCTATTGTGTAACAATGACACAGATATTTTAAATTCTAAAAAGGTTATTAACAAAATCATCTCCCAACTCAACCAAGTCTCGCAATATGATTCAGCAGATATGAAACGAAATCAAGAAGCGGCAACATTGAAATTGAAATCTTATACATGGAATTTTGATATAGTTCCATGTTTTTTTACAAAAAAAGATGCATACGATAAGGACTATTATTTAATACCTGATGGAAATGGTAATTGGAAGAAGACTGATCCTAGAATTGATTCTAAACGAACTTCTGAAGTGAATCAGTATCATGATGGAAATGTATTAAATGTAATAAGAATTATTAAGTATTGGAACAAACGGCCTGTAATGCCTTCTATGTCGTCATATTTACTTGAAAATATGATATTAAATTACTATATTCAAAATCAATATAATAAAGCTAGCCAATATGTTGACTTAGAAATTATCAAGATATTTCAATACTTGTCTTCACAGATGTTCAATTCTGTATCTGACCCCAAAGGAATCCAAGGTGAACTGAATAACTTGAGTTTTGACGATAAAATAAAGATTAGCACAAGGGCTAAATTAGACTATCAAAAAGCAGTTGAGGCAAGAGATTATGAGGAAAAAGGTGATCACGTTAACTCGATTAAGAAATGGAAAGAAGTTTTAGGACAGAGTTTTTATTAATTTTAATGATGGGTGGGCATATAATGATAAATCAAATAATAGAAAGGCAGAATGAAACAAGTAATATCTTGAAATTAGCAGCTCAGAGATATCTTTACTCTTTTTCAAAAAAAATAATGGGTATGCAATTGATTTTCAGTATACCTCTGATGATCATTGTTTCCTTGCTTCCCGTTATGTTTGGAAACAAGGATATCTTTTCAATGATAATAGTATCTTTAAGCTTATTTATTACTATTTTTGATGTTTGTTTTTTTAATCCCGTAATCGAAAAAAATAAAACAAAGGCAGCAAAAATTCAAGAGGATTTTGATACTGATGTATTTTCTTTAGAATGGAATGAAATTAAGGTTGATGGAAGACCTAACAGAGAAGACATTCATGAATTTGCAAATAAATACAGAAAGCTAGAACCTGATTTTTCATCTCTAAAAAGCTGGTATCCCCAATCAGTTAAAGAACTACCTTTACCTGTAGGGAGAATAATATGTCAAAGAACTAATCTTTGGTGGGATGCATTGTTAAGAGAAAGATTTATTTCTATGGTCATTATTTTTGCACTGGTTCTATTAATGCTTTTATTTATTATTACATTAGTAATTGGACTTGATTCTTTGAAAATAATAACGAATATAATAGCACCATTTTTACCGATGCTAACATTTACCTTGAGGAATTTTAATGATAACAAAAAGGCAATTAAAAATATTGGAATTCTCAAACAAAAGGTTGAGGATTTATGGATAAACACATTACGGTCTATTCAAGATCCCATTGAACTAACAAGAATTTCACGCCAATTACAAGATGAAATTTTTACCCATAGAAACAACTCTCCGCTAATTTTTGATTGGTTCTATCGTTTCTTCAAAAACAAGCAAGAATCGTCTTCTAATTATTCTGCTAATGACTTACTTGATCAATATAATAGAGCAAGAATATCGAGACCGTAAGAATATATCTTCTCTTATTATATTTCTACTGTATGAAGCTCGGAACGCATATTGTTCCATATGATTTACGGCATTCATTCGCTATCTTGTTCCTGCGGAAAGCGGTAAAGTATTAGCGTTGGAACAGATATTAGGTCACGTCACACTAAAGATGACGAAACGTTATGTGGCACTAACGAATAATGACTTGAAGAACCAGCATACAATAGCTTCATCATTGAAAGGCTGCTTCCATCAAAGAAACGTATGATAAAGCTGAAAAAAACAATGATGAGCACCTAATCCTAGAGGGAAAGGTGCTCTTTTTTTAGTTCTTTACCTTATTGTTTACTTGGTTGATACCGTTACTTGGAAGATAAATACCTGGAATTAGAAGCGGGTGGTGTGAATATTTTCAGTTGGAGATGACGGAGAAGTTTGGAGTTCTTCGATGCAATAACTAATGCAAAATGACTAGGAAGGAATAGCGCTTACGCGGTGCTTTTCTTATACCCAAAAAAAGGGATAACTCTGTTTCTGTCGAACTATAAGACGAATAATCGAATGCTCGCTCAGGAGCATATTCAAAGTGGTAAGCACACACCTGGATGCGAACTGATTATGTAAACATAAGAGTATAGTGGGAGGATATCACATGAATGCTTCTTACATAATAAAAAAGCTTGAAAAGGCGTATCCAGACAAGATAATTCAGAGCTTCGCTGAGCAGCATGCCTCCTTGTACCAGCTAACAGGGGCTTTTTCTCGGCAGAATGACACTACAATAAAAGATTTTCTAGATTCAAACGGCTTCGAATATATTACTAAGCCCAGAGGTATCCCATCGACGTTTGATGCTGTGACTGCTCGGCGACTTATTGAGCAGTTCGATGTGACCCAAATGGACTTCGCAGTATGGTTTAAGGTTTCTAAGCAAGCGATTAGCCAGAAACTTAATAGAACGTACACTGGTGTTAGCTGGACTAGTACTAATCTGAGTCCCGACGAAGAAGAAGTGATTGACGACATGATCGAGCGAAACATCTTTACTTATGAGGATGAGGAATTGATTGTCGCAATAAGATCGAATTTCATCCAAGCATGTATAATTATTATTAGGAGCGAAAAAACCAAAGTACTGTTCGAGTTTAATCAGCCACTGAGCGAAAAGCTGGGTAAGGCGAATTACGATATCTTCAGAGAAATTGATTTCTCACTACGCGAAAGTATGATTCCTGTTAATATATTTGGCATAAAAAACGCCAAGATCGATGATAGAGCTGCATTAGCCAGAATAAATCAACAATGTAGGAAGAGAGGCATCACTACCGACGAATATTGTGTAATGCATGGATTCGAAGGAGGGTATTGCCGTTCTAACATGCAGACAGACGAGGATTTGATTGAAATTTTAAACAGTTACGTGACTCAAGATAACCTTGTATACTTCCCGCATACAGTAAATGAATATTTCAAGTTGACCAACAAAGCATCACGTGCAAATATGACGCTCGAAGAGCTGTTTGAGTTCTTTGGATATATTAAGGTGGATAGTCGGTTAGACTCTAACTATAAAAACAAAATCTCAAGATACATTGACGAGTTAAAACAACTGCTAGTGAGGGACAGTCAGAATAAAATCTTACTGAGAACAGAAACGGCATTATATCAGCGTTTATACACGTTCGCTAAAAGGCGGGGGAGTACACTGGATGAGTTTCTTGCAGAGCTTGGATTCGAACGAGTGTACGAACGCGTAGTAACCTTTGATTCAGAAAAAAGATCTTCTGATACAAATAGACATCCTAAAGATAAGTCAGTATTAGTGAGAGAGCTGGAAGGTCTTCAAGGTCACTTGGAAAGAAGTGTAACGCAGAATGAAGCAATCAGCCGAAGCCGACAATTAGTTAACAAACTAAAAGAACTTTATGATTATCGTTGTCAGCTTTGTGATCCGTTCAATGGTTATCCTGTTATTGAAAAGGAGGATGGAACTTTTTATGTGGAAGTCCATCACATCATCGCATTACAACATGCTTCTTTATTACCGAATGGATATGATGACCAGTTAGACACTTTTAGAAATGCCATTGTCGTTTGCCCTTTTCATCATAAAGTCCTTCATTACCACCAAGGAGGATTTGAAAGGCTGATCAATCAAAACGGAGAGATCTTTTTTGTATCGAAGCTCGATGCACTTCTCAAAGTCCTAGTTAATTATCATCTGCAAGTGGACGAAAGGGGCAGTCATTTGTTAATTAAGTCATAACTAGGTTAGTGGTATCAAACCTGGAAGCACAATAGTGCGAACAATCTCTATTTATTATAGCGTCCTAAAGAGTCTTGCTCAGTTGAACAAGACATTACGACATAACGATAAAGAGGTGATCGTATATGACCTCTTGGTATCAGAATTGGATCAATGGGGTCTGTCAATAATTTTGTGTAAACTCTTTAGCAAGGAATTCCCCCGAGGGGGAATTCGCGATACTAGCGTAAGTACTGGCCGA